>NZ_AXBW01000025.1:0-5409 GCF_000475355.1 Marinobacter sp. C1S70
GCCTGACGATGACCTACTCTCACATGGGCAACGCCACACTACCATCGGCGCAGGTCTGTTTCACTTCTGAGTTCGGGATGGGATCAGGTGGTTCCAGACCGCTATGGTCGTCAGGCAAAACGGTTGATCACTGGGGGACGAGAAGGAACTGAGTGATGTTGATTTCGATAGAGCGGTTAGGCTCTGCGTTATCCGCAATTGTCTTGGGTGTTATATAGTCAAGCCGCACGAGCAATTAGTATCGGTTAGCTCAACGCCTCGCAGCGCTTACACACCCGACCTATCAACGTCCTGGTCTTGAACGGCTCTTCAGGAGGCTCGAGGCCTCGGGGAGATCTCATCTTGGAAGGGGCTTCCCGCTTAGATGCTTTCAGCGGTTATCCTGTCCGAACATAGCTACCGGGCAATGCCACTGGCGTGACAACCCGAACACCAGAGGTTCGTCCACTCCGGTCCTCTCGTACTAGGAGCAGCTTTCCTCAAATCTCCAACGTCCACGGCAGATAGGGACCGAACTGTCTCACGACGTTCTAAACCCAGCTCGCGTACCACTTTAAATGGCGAACAGCCATACCCTTGGGACCGGCTTCAGCCCCAGGATGTGATGAGCCGACATCGAGGTGCCAAACACCGCCGTCGATGTGAACTCTTGGGCGGTATCAGCCTGTTATCCCCGGAGTACCTTTTATCCGTTGAGCGATGGCCCTTCCATACAGAACCACCGGATCACTATGACCTACTTTCGTACCTGCTCGACGTGTCTGTCTCGCAGTCAAGCGGGCTTGTGCCATTACACTAACCGCACGATGTCCGACCGTGCTTAGCCCACCTTTGTGCTCCTCCGTTACGCTTTGGGAGGAGACCGCCCCAGTCAAACTACCCACCACACAGTGTCCTCAACCCCGATAAGGGGCCAGAGTTAGAACCTCAAACATGCCAGGCTGGTATTTCAAGGTTGGCTCCACCGGAACTGGCGTCCCGGTTTCAAAGCCTCCCAGCTATCCTACACAAGCATGCTCAAAGTTCACTGTGAAGCTATAGTAAAGGTTCACGGGGTCTTTCCGTCTAGCCGCGGATACACCGCATCTTCACGGCGATTTCAATTTCACTGAGTCTCGGGTAGAGACAGCGCCCCCATCGTTACGCCATTCGTGCAGGTCGGAACTTACCCGACAAGGAATTTCGCTACCTTAGGACCGTTATAGTTACGGCCGCCGTTTACCGGGGCTTCGATCAAGAGCTTCGCACGAATGCTAACCCCATCAATTAACCTTCCGGCACCGGGCAGGCGTCACACCCTATACGTCCACTTTCGTGTTTGCAGAGTGCTGTGTTTTTAATAAACAGTCGCAGGGGCCTGGTATCTTCGACCGGCTTCCGCTCCACCCGCAGGGGTTTCACGTACACACCGGCGTGCCTTCTCCCGAAGTTACGGCACCATTTTGCCTAGTTCCTTTACCCGAGTTCTCTCAAGCGCCTTGGTATTCTCTACCTGACCACCTGTGTCGGTTTGGGGTACGGTCTCGAATAGCCTGAAGCTTAGAAGATTTTCCTGGAAGCAGGGCATCAATGACTTCGCGCCCTTGGGCACTCGTCGTCGCGTCTCGGGATTGTGGACCCGGATTTGCCTAAGTCCACTCCCTACATGCTTAAACCGGGGCAACCGTCGCCCGGCTCACCTAGCCTTCTCCGTCTCTCCATCGCAGCTATCCAAGGTACGGGAATATTAACCCGTTTCCCATCGACTACACCTTTCGGTCTCGCCTTAGGGGCCGACTCACCCTGCGCCGATTAGCGTTGCGCAGGAACCCTTGGTCTTCCGGCGTGCGGGTTTTTCACCCGCATTGTCGTTACTCATGTCAGCATTCGCACTTCTGATACCTCCAGCATGCTTCTCAACACACCTTCGCAGGCTTACAGAACGCTCCCCTACCCCGCATACAAAGTATGCAGCCGCAGCTTCGGTGACCAGTTTGAGCCCCGTTACATCTTCCGCGCAGGCCGACTCGACTAGTGAGCTATTACGCTTTCTTTAAAGGGTGGCTGCTTCTAAGCCAACCTCCTAGCTGTCTGAGCCTTCCCACATCGTTTCCCACTTAACTGGTACTTTGGGACCTTAGCTGGCGGTCTGGGTTGTTTCCCTCTTCACGACGGACGTTAGCACCCGCCGTGTGTCTCCCGGATAGTACTCACAGGTATTCGGAGTTTGCATGGGGTTGGTAAGTCGAGATGACCCCCTAGCCCAAACAGTGCTCTACCCCCTGTGGTATTCGTCCGAGGCGCTACCTAAATAGCTTTCGGGGAGAACCAGCTATCTCCGGGCTTGATTAGCCTTTCACTCCGATCCACAAGTCATCCCCTGGCTTTTCAACGACAGTGGGTTCGGTCCTCCAGTGCCTGTTACGGCACCTTCAACCTGCTCATGGATAGATCGCCCGGTTTCGGGTCTATGCCCAGCGACTAATTCGCCCTATTCAGACTCGGTTTCCCTACGGCTCCCCTAAACGGTTAACCTCGCCACTGAACATAAGTCGCTGACCCATTATACAAAAGGTACGCCGTCACAGAACAAGTCTGCTCCGACTGCTTGTACGCATACGGTTTCAGGGTCTATTTCACTCCCCTCACAGGGGTTCTTTTCGCCTTTCCCTCACGGTACTGGTTCACTATCGGTCAGTCAGGAGTATTTAGCCTTGGAGGATGGTCCCCCCATGTTCAGTCAACGTTTCTCGTGCGCCGACCTACTCGATTTCACTGAACTCAGGTTTCGGATACGGGGCTATCACCCACTATGGCGGCACTTTCCAGAGCCTTCTCCTACCAGTTGTTCAGCTTAAGGGCTGGTCCCCGTTCGCTCGCCGCTACTTAGGGAATCTCGGTTGATTTCTTTTCCTCAGGGTACTTAGATGTTTCAGTTCCCCTGGTTCGCCTCTTACACCTATGGATTCAGTGTAAGATACCAACCCGAAGGTTGGTGGGTTTCCCCATTCAGAGATGTCCGGATCACAGCTCGTTTGCCAGCTCCCCGAACCTTATCGCAGGCTTCCACGTCTTTCATCGCCTCTGACTGCCAAGGCATCCACCGTATGCGCTTAGTTGCTTGACTATATAACCCCAAGACAACTGATCACGAATCCACACTCTTCACCAGGCAAGCCTGATTCCGAGGCATCTTCGAGACAGTCACTTGAAGCAATAGAACAACCACTTCAACGACAACACCGGATAACGCTTGAAATCGCTATCACTTTGAACATTTTCTCTCGGAGATAATGAGAGAAAAATATTCGTGTTCTATCTCGTCCAATTTGTTAAAGAGCAAATCTGACCCAGTGATCAGAAAGGAAGGCTTCATCGATATGAAACATTCGTTTCTGTACACTGCTAACCGAAGTTAGTCAGTAAAGTTTGGTGGAGCTAGGCAGGATCGAACTGCCGACCTCCTGCGTGCAAGGCAGGCGCTCTCCCAGCTGAGCTATAGCCCCAAGAAGCTATCTACAAGAATTGATCAGATCTAGGCGTCGAAGTGCGCCGCATAGCCTGCTATGCAAGTACTTCGACAACGACGAGCTGAACAATTCTGGTGGGTCTGGGTGGACTTGAACCACCGACCTCACCCTTATCAGGGGTGCGCTCTAACCACCTGAGCTACAGACCCAAAACACGGGCCTGCAACGACCCATCTGCTCTCTTTATTAGCCAACCAAGTAATTCGTGTGGACTCTGACCGAAGCATTCGGCTTCGTTTAAGGAGGTGATCCAGCCGCAGGTTCCCCTACGGCTACCTTGTTACGACTTCACCCCAGTCATGAACCACACCGTGGTAATCGTCCTCCCGAAGGTTAGACTAACTACTTCTGGTGCAATCCACTCCCATGGTGTGACGGGCGGTGTGTACAAGGCCCGGGAACGTATTCACCGCGACATTCTGATTCGCGATTACTAGCGATTCCGACTTCACGGAGTCGAGTTGCAGACTCCGATCCGGACTACGACGCGTTTTAAGGGATTGGCTCACTCTCGCGAGTTGGCAGCCCTCTGTACGCGCCATTGTAGCACGTGTGTAGCCCTGGCCGTAAGGGCCATGATGACCTGACGTCATCCCCACCTTCCTCCGGTTTGTCACCGGCAGTCTCCCTGGAGTTCTCAGCATTACCTGCTAGCAACCAGGGATAGGGGTTGCGCTCGTTACGGGACTTAACCCAACATCTCACGACACGAGCTGACGACGGCCATGCAGCACCTGTCTCAGAGTTCCCGAAGGCACCAATCCATCTCTGGAAAGTTCTCTGGATGTCAAGGCCAGGTAAGGTTCTTCGCGTTGCGTCGAATTAAACCACATGCTCCACCGCTTGTGCGGGCCCCCGTCAATTCATTTGAGTTTTAACCTTGCGGCCGTACTCCCCAGGCGGTCAACTTAGTGCGTTAGCTGCGCCACTAAGACTTCAAGAGTCCCAACGGCTAGTTGACATCGTTTACGGCGTGGACTACCAGGGTATCTAATCCTGTTTGCTCCCCACGCTTTCGCACCTCAGTGTCAGTGTTGGTCCAGGTAGCCGCCTTCGCCACTGGTGTTCCTTCCTATATCTACGCATTTCACCGCTACACAGGAAATTCCACTACCCTCTACCACACTCTAGTCTGACAGTTCGAAATGCCGTTCCCAGGTTAAGCCCGGGGCTTTCACATCTCGCTTACCAAACCACCTACGCGCGCTTTACGCCCAGTAATTCCGATTAACGCTTGCACCCTCCGTATTACCGCGGCTGCTGGCACGGAGTTAGCCGGTGCTTCTTCTGTAGGTAACGTCAAGCCTCATGGGTATTAGCCATAAGGTTTTCCTCCCTACTGAAAGTGCTTTACAACCCGAAAGCCTTCTTCACACACGCGGCATGGCTGGATCAGGGTTGCCCCCATTGTCCAATATTCCCCACTGCTGCCTCCCGTAGGAGTTCGGGCCGTGTCTCAGTCCCGATGTGGCTGATCATCCTCTCAGACCAGCTACGGATCGTCGCCTTGGTAGGCCTTTACCCCACCAACTAGCTAATCCGACTTAGGCTCATCCAATAGCGCAAGGTCCGAAGATCCCCTGCTTTCTCCCGTAGGACGTATGCGGTATTAATCCGGGTTTCCCCGGGCTATCCCCCACTACTGGGCAGATTCCTAAGCATTACTCACCCGTCCGCCGCTCGTCAGCGGGTAGCAAGCTACCCCTGTTACCGCTCGACTTGCATGTGTTAAGCCTGCCGCCAGCGTTCAATCTGAGCCATGATCAAACTCTTCAGTTTAAATCATACAAGAACCCGAAAGTTCTTAATTCTTGCTCAAGACAAAACTCAATTTCGACGAGTCACTGTCCTGATATTTCGTGTCCGAAATACCTCGGCCAGCGCCCACACGAATTACTTG
>NZ_AXBW01000026.1:0-138378 GCF_000475355.1 Marinobacter sp. C1S70
GTTTCAATCCACGCGCCCGCGAGGGGCGCGACAGGCGGGCGGTCGTCAGACGCCGACGGGTCAAGATGTTTCAATCCACGCGCCCGCGAGGGGCGCGACGCTCACCGATGGTGAACGCGTTGTTCAGTAAAAAAGTTTCAATCCACGCGCCCGCGAGGGGCGCGACGCGGGCAAGGGGTTGCCATTGATATCCAGCTTGGTGTTTCAATCCACGCGCCCGCGAGGGGCGCGACCTCGATGATTACCAAACAAGCCGCCGATGGCTTGGTGTTTCAATCCACGCGCCCGCGAGGGGCGCGACTCGACACAACAACGGGCGACGCACGGCTCTGTCAGTTTCAATCCACGCGCCCGCGAGGGGCGCGACGATTGAGACCCAGTACCAATTGCCGTTCGTGATGTTTCAATCCACGCGCCCGCGAGGGGCGCGACTGGATTGTACTGGATGAGAACGGTCATCCCATTAAGTTTCAATCCACGCGCCCGCGAGGGGCGCGACCCTGGGCGTTCTGGCTGATCACGATCGCGCCACGGTTTCAATCCACGCGCCCGCGAGGGGCGCGACGTCATCACTGTGAAAGGCCTGAATGCCGTAAGCCGGTTTCAATCCACGCGCCCGCGAGGGGCGCGACTGGTTCAGGGTTGGGGTGCCATTCAGGCCCTCGATGTTTCAATCCACGCGCCCGCGAGGGGCGCGACGCATGCCGTCTTTCTTCCCGTTCGGGGCATACATGTTTCAATCCACGCGCCCGCGAGGGGCGCGACTGCAGGCGTAGCTGTCAGCGATGAATCGACGGTAGTTTCAATCCACGCGCCCGCGAGGGGCGCGACCCCAGGCCAGCCCCTTGGTTTTGCTGCCGTAGTTGTTTCAATCCACGCGCCCGCGAGGGGCGCGACACCTGCCGTTTGTGCTGGCTGATAACAGTACACTGTTTCAATCCACGCGCCCGCGAGGGGCGCGACTGATGACATTGGATCAGCGCCTGTTCTTATATCGGTTTCAATCCACGCGCCCGCGAGGGGCGCGACATCAGCTGCAGACCATCGTCGCGGACAATCGGAAGTTTCAATCCACGCGCCCGCGAGGGGCGCGACCTGCCACCGGCAACGAAATCCCGGACGGGGTGATGTTTCAATCCACGCGCCCGCGAGGGGCGCGACTCGCAAGATCTCATAAAGCGTACCCAACCAGATGTTTCAATCCACGCGCCCGCGAGGGGCGCGACGCCCTGTATTCCCTCGCCGGCGCCAATATCAAGGAGTTTCAATCCACGCGCCCGCGAGGGGCGCGACTACGACATCATCGTTTGCGACGCCAATAGCCCCAAGTTTCAATCCACGCGCCCGCGAGGGGCGCGACTGTTCTTCCACACCTCGAATTCGTAGTCGTATGAGTTTCAATCCACGCGCCCGCGAGGGGCGCGACGAATGCAGGAGTGAGCAGTTATGAGCAAGCCGCTGGTTTCAATCCACGCGCCCGCGAGGGGCGCGACGGGCAGGCAGTGGCAAATCGAGGCCATGACCGGCGGTTTCAATCCACGCGCCCGCGAGGGGCGCGACTCTTCTCCGACGAGCCTTGTGGTGATAACGCCAAGGTTTCAATCCACGCGCCCGCGAGGGGCGCGACGCGGGCGGCGAATGCCATATTGACTGACCGAGTTGTTTCAATCCACGCGCCCGCGAGGGGCGCGACGCTGAGGGCGGCTGTGATTGACGCTCAGACTGCGTTTCAATCCACGCGCCCGCGAGGGGCGCGACCTGGGGCCGGCCCTTCAATTTGCCGGCCTCGGATGTTTCAATCCACGCGCCCGCGAGGGGCGCGACCAGGGTGTTGATCACGGTGTATATCTCCCTGATGGGTTTCAATCCACGCGCCCGCGAGGGGCGCGACCTGGCTTTCAGCTTGCGGCCATCGACGACCATCGTTTCAATCCACGCGCCCGCGAGGGGCGCGACCCAACACCAGCGCCATGACCGCCCAGCAAGCCCTGTTTCAATCCACGCGCCCGCGAGGGGCGCGACGACAGCGGCCCGGTAGTTTCAACCACGCCCTCTCGTTTCAATCCACGCGCCCGCGAGGGGCGCGACACTCATAATCCGATGCAGCACCGACCCGGCCAGGTCGTTTCAATCCACGCGCCCGCGAGGGGCGCGACGTCATTCGGCATGCAGGCCCCGTGGAAGTTCTGGTTTCAATCCACGCGCCCGCGAGGGGCGCGACGACGCCACCTACGACTTCATGCACATCCGGGACGTGTTTCAATCCACGCGCCCGCGAGGGGCGCGACGCGACATTTACGCGGACATCAAGGCACAACGGTTGTTTCAATCCACGCGCCCGCGAGGGGCGCGACGTGTTGTCGAAGTCGGACCCGTTACCCCAGATCAGGTTTCAATCCACGCGCCCGCGAGGGGCGCGACACACACCAGGTCTACTCGATCCGGATTACCGCGGTGTTTCAATCCACGCGCCCGCGAGGGGCGCGACGACCAGATCATGTGGGTGTACGGGTCTGGGTTTCCGTTTCAATCCACGCGCCCGCGAGGGGCGCGACGTTAACCTCATCCACCGCCTCGGCCTGCAATCGCAGTTTCAATCCACGCGCCCGCGAGGGGCGCGACATTTTGCGGCCACGCTATACGCATGGTTGCGACCGTTTCAATCCACGCGCCCGCGAGGGGCGCGACGCCGGGCGGTGCCAGATCGGTTGTTCAGTGCTCCGTTTCAATCCACGCGCCCGCGAGGGGCGCGACCTTCGTTCACCCCTGCCGCTCTCAGGCGTCGCCCGTTTCAATCCACGCGCCCGCGAGGGGCGCGACGACGTTCCAGCTCCTTATCCACCTCGTCCAGCAGTTTCAATCCACGCGCCCGCGAGGGGCGCGACTGGCCGATGCTGAATCCATCGAGGGATACGAACAGGTTTCAATCCACGCGCCCGCGAGGGGCGCGACAGAAAACCCGCACCTGGATCTATCACGCCGACAAGTTTCAATCCACGCGCCCGCGAGGGGCGCGACTGCTCTATCCTAACCGACTGAATCCAAAGCGGCCACTCCTCGGATTCCGCTAATATGGGCACGCATTATAATTTTCTTGCTGTTCATTAGATGCGCAAATACAAAAAGGCCAGGTGCCACACAGGCCCTGGCCTTTCGCTAACGTACCGGCTTTTTAATGAGCACTACCGGTTAGCGCTTATAAAATCATCGCATCCCGGAAAATATCCGGCGCTGGCTTCACTCCATGATGTTCAATTCGATTCTTCCAGTTTTTACCGAGTTTGTAGAATCTCAGGCTATCCTTCTCTTCATCATAAAGACCCAGTAATTCGTCCCTGAAAAAGGTCCACTGAGCCGGATCAACCTCGCATTCGAACACCGAATACTGAACACGCACCCCGTAATCAAGACACGCTTTTGCCACTCGCCTCAAACGCCCAGGACCCTCGGGATCTTCCATCGAAATGTCGTAAGTAACCAGTACCATCATGGCAGAACTCTCCTATCGGACGACACAAGGCGGGTATCTTTCCAGATCATTTCTGAGGTGGCGGGCAAGCAGCATCGCCTGAATATGCGGAATGATTCCTATCGGCACCTTTTCTTTTAGGAAGGGATGCATAACTTCCTGCTGCTTGCGTTCCTGATAACTCACCAGAAGCTTTTTCCTTGCATCGTCTGACATTCTGACCGCTCCGGAGGACTCTGTGACAAAATCCGTTGCTCTCAGCTGTTTCCGGTTTATCAAGCTCAGTACGAGCCTGTCCGCCAGCCATGGCCGAAATTCCTCAAGCAGGTCCTGTGCAAGACTGTCACGACCTGGCCGATCGGCATGCAAATAACCTACTTGCGGATCCAGGCCCACTCCGTTAAGTGCAGCACTGATATCCTGGCCAAGAATCGAGTAGACAAATGACAACAACGCATTAACCGGGTCACGTGGCGGCCTTCGATTTCTGCCTGAGAAAGCAAATTCTTCACGGGCACTCTTGTTAATCAATTCCTCAAATACAGCAAAATATTGTGCAGCAGCGTCCCCTTCAATGCCTCTCAGGGAGTCGAGATTATCGACATACTTTGCCAACCGGATTGAAGCGGCAAGATGCTTCACGGCCCTGCCCAGAGATGCTGTTTCCCCATGATTGCGCTGTTGCCTGAGCAGTACATTCCGGCAACCAACCAACTTTGCAGCGACTACGGAACGGGCAATTTCGAGACTCGTTGATTGATCAGCATTGTACTGAGCCCGCCTGAGGAGCACATTGCCTGATTTCTTTCCCTGTAGACGCCCATAAAAGCGACCATACTCCGTAAAAAAAGCCAGATTAACGCCTTTCTCCCCGCAAAACCCCATCAAGGCCGGAGAGACCAGCACGTTACCAAAACAAAACAAACCGGAGACCGAGTGAATGGGCACCTGCATGAGTTTCTTGCGCTCATGCTCTATAACAACGGTCTCACGCTCCTTGTGCACATAAGCACCTTGCCGGGTGACATAAAGACTGTTCTGAAGCTTTTTCACGATCGATCCACCTCATCGAACAGCTCGTCCACGTATCGAGTGCTTCGGTCATTACCAAGTAGTTTTGGGTTGCACAGATCGTATAGCGAGCACGAGTCACACTTCTTCTCATAAACTGCTTTAGGGGTTTGTCCGCTGCGGAGCAAATTGCGTACTTCAGTAATGACAGCCCGCGTCTCTTCCCTAAGGTCTTCTGTAAATGCCACCTCATCCCGGTGGCGAGTTTGCCAATACCATAGCGCGCCTGAAAGCACAGGTTCGCCCTTCATCTCCTCGAGGCAAAGCCCCTGGGCACACAGCTGAATCCGATCCCAGCTATCCCGCTTGGGTTTGCCTCTTTTATACTCGACCGGTTTCATTGTCCCGGTTGAATGCTCGATCTCCACCAGGTCCAGCTTGCCGGTGATCCCGAGCGACTCAGCGCTGACCAACACACCCCGCTCATAGCGAATACCCTTGCGGGTTTCCGGCTCACCCCGATCCACACGCTGGTGCAAAACCTGCCCTTGTGCCGTCAGCCAGTTCTCTGCCCACACCTGTTCGTTGTGTATCAAAGCACACTGACGGGGACAAAAGGCATAGTGCTGCAACGCGGAAAGCGGAACCAGCTTTTCATCCTGCATAACCAGGCGACCTTTTATTCATGCAGCGAACTGAATCACTTCTACCTCGTGATTTTGCTTGATCGCTTCCTCCGCCATGCCAAGAATTTTTGCGGAGATCGAATCGTCGAGGTAGTACTCACCACAGTTATCACAAATCTCAGCGGGCACATTTTTGATAACGATAGTTGCCTCCCCTCGCGTCATCGTGACGGTGGTAGTGCCGGGATGGGTTTCCCCGTTTTTACAGATTGCGCATTTCATTCAGTTTCTCCTGGTTTTGAAGTCTTCCTTCCAGATGTCCGGTGATGGCACATAAGCGGTTATCACGTAACACTCATTGTTCTCCTGATTCTGAGCCACGACAACATGAACAGGCTTATCGTCTACCCACCCCAGGCGCAATTCACTCGGGTGGGGTTTATCGTCAGGATAGTCCGTTATCGTTTCCCCGGTCTGTATAGTGAATATGACTTCTTCCGTAGACAGCGATCTCTCGAACATGCGCCTGAGCGCATGGCCGCTGAACTTGACTGACGTACATTGTTTCATCCCTGAAGTACTCTCCCTGATATCGATACTGAATGAGGCAGTCAGCTCCGGGCTAGTCCAGATACTTGATCAGTTGCACACCCTTCGGCAGTTGGTCCTCTTTGACTGTAACTTCGTAGTCGCTGAAATCCCTGGCCGGCCCTTCAGATTTCCGCTTAACGTCAACCAACTCAAACAGCTTCCTGGCCGGCGCATTACCGAGCACGGAATCGTGCTTGAATACCAACAGTGCACAAGGTGACATTTCGCCCCGGCTGGCAGAGCGGTCATGATCAAGCATGTTTACCAGCGAATCCCAGAGAAGCTCCAGATCCTCTTCGCTGAAACCAGTCTGCTTCGCCAGATTCGCCGAGATGAATCCGTGACAACGGTACAAACCATACGGGATTGTGAACTTTCGCCCCATTGTCCGGTTATCACCGCTTTGAACCTCAGCTTCTTTTTCAGTCGTTACGGCCATTCTGGTAATACTGTGTTCGGCGCTGACAACCGGCTCGATACTTCGGGCAAAATTCATTTGGACAGGGCCTCGGACCTGGCCTGTATTTACGTCCGTCGACATGACCGCGCCGAACGTCCGAATATCAAAAAAGTTCTGGCACATCCACTGCGTCACCTTTCTGGCATCATCTTCTTTTTTAGGCAGCTTTTTTGACTCGTGTTTTAATTCCAGCGCCTCGTAAGCCCGAAGATTGTTCCTGTTCAGCACTGCCTTCTCTTTGATGTAGATCTCGAAAGGAGGAGTTTCCTCCTTCACCATGCCAACGTAGTTACGTACCTTGCGTTTCAGGCACACATCGGTAACCAACCCCTGCCCGGTCTCGGCATCCACCCGCGGCAAATTACCAGCGTCGGGATCGCCATTCGGGTTACCATCTTTTACATCAAACAGGTACACAAATTCATAACGGTTGTTAAGGCTCATGCTTCGGCTCCTTCTGATTCATTATGCGCTGGTTCTTTTGAATGCTTGGTAAATAACGCCTGGCGTTGGTGGTAGTAACCAATGGCGAACAAACCCTGATCCTCCAGATTGAGGTATGCGGGGAAGTCGTTGATATCTGAAATAATCTCCGCAATGCGCTTCTCGGCGACGACTCGCTGCCCCTGATGTGGCAGTTTCTTTAGGTGATGCGCATGCAAGCGCATCAGCGTTCCGAAAACAGATTTTGGATTACAGCTGGCGCTACTGTAATAACGATCCCGGATACCCGCGTTCAGTCCCGGATTGGCATCCGATTGCAGCTTTTCCAGCACAGCAAACAGACAGCCCAGGCGGTAACCAATCCGCTTTTCTTCAGGGTTATAGGCCATGGTCACTTCCTTATTGGTGAGGTTCTGATGACGATAAGAGCGGTTCAGAAAGGCTTTGATCAATCGCGCACGATAGGGTGTCACCTCGCCCTGCTCTGCTTTGATTCGCTTGATGACACCCTGCATAAGGCTCGTCGGCAGCGGCAAACCCATGAGGATTGCGCGTACTGTTTCGCCGACCAAGTGTGGCGGCAAGTTTTCATCTTTTCCCAACAATGCCGTTGATCGAAGCAGTGGTTTCAAAGGCGGGTAGTCCGTGCTCCGGCTGACAATTTCGATATCACGGAACCACTGGGCCAGTTGTTTGCTGAATTCCGCCACGGTGCCAACCTGCCAGAACCGGACGGCTATTCGAGCTGCGTTGGGGGATAGTCCGAGAAGGTAAAAGCGATTCGTACCATCCCCTTCCAAAAATGCGCCGGAGTGAAGACTTTCGAACAGTTGCCTCACCGCTCTGACACCTCTATCAGGGTCATCCTTGGGGGTATCGTTGAAGAATGATGGCAAGCTGTCTTCGAGGAAACTCTCTCCCGATGACCACCAAACCACCGACGTCTCATTTAACTGTAACCTCTGAGGACTGCTGGTACGCAGCAGTTGATTAAGAGCGGTGGTGTACTTGAAGGCGGCTTCCTCGCCTACTGGCGCGTTATTACCTTTATCCTTGCCCCAGGAATTGAACGAGTCGATATTAAAAGAAACAATGTTCGCGCCGGCCATCTGGGCCCCCCACACACCTTTTACCGCAGGGTGCAGGCGAGCAATCTTGGTTTTATCGCCAGTAACCAGACAAATACCATCCTGATTCTCACTGTCGAGAGGTTGCTCCGCGATCCACTGGCGAACAGCCGTGGACTGGCAGACCAGATTATTGTCTGTGCTCAACTGAAAGGTGAGATTGCACCCCGAGATCTTCAGGCATTCCTGAAATTCTGGTGCCTGCCGGACTTTCGCTTTCTCGGCTTCGTCGTGAAGGAATGCATAAACGGCCTGAACGCCCTCGTCATCCGGTATCTCTGTTCGAAGACGGTCTACCAGATCAACGAACGCTTGGTGCTGCTTCCCGGCCATGTCGACTTCTTTTGGACTGGGCTCTGTACCCGGTTTGGAAACCTTGGGCTGTTCCAGTACATATCCGACATGGTCCCAGAGGCAGTAGGCTGTTTCGTAGGATTTTGCACCGCTGCGCTTTACACCTTGCGGTACCGTGAAAGCCTTGGCTACTGGCTTACCTTTCTCCTGAAACTCTCGGGTGTCCTTTAACTGAACAAACTTCCCTTCAGGACTAAGGACTATGACAAACGGAATTTCTTTCTCTTCAAATCCCACGGGCGGCAGCGGGCTTCCCGCCGTTTTCTTCCGGTCGTAATACTCACACAGTGCCTGAAGAATCATCCCCTCACCTCCGGGCTGTTGCGGTCAGGTACAGCTACTACACCGTTCTCCATTTTCGCTCTGAAGAACAGTGGCCGGGGCGAGGCCGGATCAGAGTAATCCAGGTCATACAGCATAAACCCGAGATCCGGTGAATCCTGAATCGGCTCAGGGCTATCACTGGCATTCACCAGAGCAAAATCACAACTAAACTCACGACATCCCAGATAGGGTTGGTTGAAACATTGACCCTTCTCGGCGCGGCGACGGAACATATCCGCAAACTTGGCAGCTGAATCCTGCGGGCCGGCCTTATCCGTCATTTGAAATTCGGCATGAAGTCGGTATCGCACATCTTTCAATAACAGGCTCGCACGCTGCTGGCGCTGTTCGTCAACATAAATCCCCAGATGCCCTTCCCCGCTGATCATTGCCGACTTGGCCGTGCGAGTGGATACAATAGACTCCACTTCGTTGCGTCTCAGGTTCATCCATTTGATCGGATTCAACACCTCGATCTTTGTAACCTGCCACTGAATCGCGGGTTTCCACAGAATGGCCTCGAAAATGGCTCTGGCCGACGACGGGGTAATCACGTCATAGCTCACCCGCTCTACCTTCATCTCGGGCCTGGTGAAACAGGCAAACTCTCCACTGACATCCAGGCAAAAGCCCATGAGCCCTCCTATATAACGGTTGATTCGGCGGGTATCAGGCTATCCGGTGCCTGAACACCCCAAACCGGGTGGTAATGACTGGATTCAACAACAAATTTACCGGCACGTTCGTAGATTGCCCCCATGCCATGCAACTGCTTGGCGAGCGACTCCGGCAATGTGACGCTGTACCTCTGTAATTTCCTGTGCACCCATTTCCGGGAGCCATCCTGCTCCAGCATCGCAAGCCACTGATCAACAGGTGTTTCTTTATACCCTTCCGGACAGAAAGGAACCACCACACCTATACCCTTGTCATCGATCAGTCGGAACTTGTCCGCTGCCTCCCGGAACTGGATCGCCAACGGTGCATCCGGTGAACTTTCCGCTTTCAGCAAACCGCAAATACCATGCTTGTCGCGATCACCCTGCGTGTTAAGGTCGCTAAAGAAAGCCTGTATAGCTTCCGGGCTGAGAGGTTCATTCAACTGACCACTTCTGAGCAGTTTGAGCGTTACCTGTGCGGCTTGCCTGAGGAAACCGGGAGGCGGCAATTGCTCTGGCTGAAACACCACAACACGACCGTGATTGGGCAGCCGCCCTTCGCGATTGCAGCGGCCCGCTGCCTGAGCGATGGAGTCCAGACCAGCCATTGCCCGGTAAACCACCGGAAAATCAACATCTACCCCGGCTTCAATCAGTTGGGTGCTGACAACTCGCAGAGGCCTCTCAGATCCAGAGCGCCGCTCAGCAAGCTTATGGCGAATATCCGCCAGGATCCGTGAGCGGTGCTCTGCGCACATATTTGCAGACAAGTGGTACAGGTCGCCATTGCCTGGCAGAAGTTCATAAAGCGCTCTCGCATCCTGCCGCTTGTTAACCACTACCAGAACGCAATCTTCTTTCACCAACTGCTGAGACAAGTCCTGCCAGGACATTTTTTCATCCGGATCGGACGGCATCTCGATGTTTACACGCTTCAACTCACTCGCCAGAGCGGCTGGCTCCTGGATTATTTCCCGAACTTTATCGAGACCGGTATGGAGAACGCTGCCAAAAGCATCTACCTGCTTCCCAAGATCCGGCTGCGTAGCCGTGCAGAGCACCCAGGTGACCCCGAAATACTCGCTCATCTGTTGCATTGCTCGTGTGATGGGTTCGTGAAAATCACGGGGAATTTGCTGGGCCTCATCAAGAATCACAATGCTGTTCACCAGATTGTGCAGTTTCCGACAGCGACTGGTTCTGCTGGCAAACAAAGATTCGAATAACTGGACGTTCGTGGTGACAATCAATGGCGCGTCCCAGTTCTCTGCCGCCAGCCTGGATCCCGCATTCTCAGATCCGGGATCAACATCCAGGCTGCTGTGGTGCTCCAGCACAGCTTCATCGCCAAGAAACTCACGGAACACGCCAGCATTCTGTTCAATGATGCTGGTGAACGGTATGGCATAGATAACTCTCGACTTACCATGTTTCCTGCCATGCTCCAGCGCAAATCCCAGACTGGCGAGTGTTTTTCCACCGCCGGTGGGAACCGTCAGACTGAATATTCCCGATGACTCGGCAGCGCTTCGTTGGCAAGCATTGAAAATCGCCTTTCGGGTCTGATTTAACGGGGTGTCATCTGCCGCGTTCTGCAGTCGATTCATCCGTTCAAAGAACACTGAATGAAGCTCAGACAGTTTCGGTAATCGACCTCTCTGGATAACCCTTTCAGGCACCATGTAGCTTTCGGTGTCCAGGAAATCGGCATCTACCAGGCACGAAAACAAAAGCCGCATCCATAGGCTGATTGAATCCGTGTTCCTGGCAGGTTCCGGAATATCCGGTTGTTGCGTAGTCAAAAGGTCGCCGGGGATCTTTGCCTCCATGGCTTCAGAGTACTCCGGCCCCACCTCTTTCAGGCGAAACTGCAACGAGCCACGACCACCCGACCAGTCTGGCAATCCTGCATGATGCCCGGCAATCAGATAAGCAATGATGTAACCCGGCACAGATGGCCATTGGTTAATCGCATGAACCGCACCTGCTGTGGAATGCGTCACTCTTTGCGGGTTTTCTACGTGAGCATTTTCCCGTTCATATCCAGAGGCATCGCGAATGTATTTCTGGAAAGCACTACGATACTTTCCGAGATCGTGCCAAAGTCCAGCAGCCATGCCCCAGCCCGATGACTGAAACGTTCCCGCTTTTGAGGCACTGAGCTTTGCTACTTTGCGCAAATGCTCCTCCAGGCGATGCGGTTCATGCCAATCGCCTGAGGAATCATCCTGCTTCACATGGGCAACATAACCGAGATTATTCATTCCAGTCATCGAAACCTTTACTTGTTATAAGGATCCCAGCCTAAATCAACCGCTGCCCCAACCACTGCACCAACCACTGCACCACTGCAAAAATCCTCAGTAGATTTCTGCCATTCTGCGAACCCTTTCCGCCACTTCACACCTGAGGCTTTCCGGCGCAACAACCTCAACATCCGGACCATAGCGCAATACCTCCATGACCAACTCACGCTCATCAGAGTAGGGAACATGAAGGTGGTAGCGGCCATCCAGCCACTCACTTTTTTGCTCTTCATGCCAGACTTCTTCGGCCACCCAGCGGGCCGCATGCTCGGTAAACTTCAGGTGGGCGGTTTGTGTTGCTGCACCCCCGAATATTCCGAACCCAGAGCCCGCAAAGGCGTCCAGATCATCTTTCAATGCTTTTTTGGATGGATCAGCAGAAACGGAGGGGGCAGACATTCGGTCAAGTGAAAACAGCCGAAGGGAATTTGCTTCATTACAAATAGCCAGCAAATACCAATTAGAGCGGTAATGCACTAACCGCTGGGGGTGCACGGTTCGCAGCTTGTCTGTGCTCGTGCTTCTGGAGAGGTAATGGAAGGTCAGGCATTTGCCCGCAAGCGTTGCTTCTGCAACCGGATCAAAAATCTGGTGTTCCGCTGAGCGGGTCTGGATTGGTTGGATTCGAATGCGCTCGCTGATGGTCTCTGCATCATGGCCGGATTCACCCAACAAATCCCGGATTCTTGTCCTCAGCGGAGCCAGGCGATTAGTGATAAGCCCGGGCTGAACGTTCTCCAGCAAGTACTCGCAGGCTAGCAGGGCATAAAGCTCTGCTGGATTCATCCAAAACCCCGGCAGCTCGAATACAGGTGCTTCCGGTGCATAGTGGTGGCCATTCTCTTCCCGGCAGTATTCGATTGGAGCGCCCAGGGAATCTCGCAGGTACTCGAAGTCTCGGGTTATGGTATTCCGGCTGGCCTCCAGTTCTTCCATAAACCTGCGCATGGGGACTGGTTTTTTAGCACTGCGAAGTAATTCGTGGATTCGGTAAATGCGGTAAAAGCGGCTCACTTGCTCTCCTTGCTGAAGACACCTCCTTCATCAAGATTAGCTACATATCCATTTGGTTGCCACTTTCACTGAAACCTACTCACCAACGCCCCTGCAAAGTCGCCACAATTTTACGACCACCGGCATGATTCCGGTGTTCGCAAAGATAAATCCCCTGCCAGGTACCGAGAGCCAAATGGCCGTGGCTGATGGGGATGGTCAGCGACGGCCCGATGATCACGCTTTTGATGTGGGAGGTGGTGTCATCCGGGCCTTCCAGGGTGTGCTCGTAATAGTCGGCGTGTTCCGGCACCATCACATTGAAGTGACGCTCCAGATCGCCACGTACGTCCGGGTCGGCGTTCTCATTGATGGCAAGAGAAGCGGAGGTATGCTGAATGAACAGATTCAGCAACCCCACTTCGCAGTTCGTCAGTTCCGGCGCCTGGGCCAGGATCTCGTTGGTCACGAGATTGAAGCCCCGCGGCAGCGGTGCCAGCTCAATGATGTTCTGGTGCCAGATCATAGGTACTCCAACGTTCGGTTATTTCTGAAGTTCGTCCCAGGGGTGTACCGGCACCACGGCTTCCTCCGACACTTCGTTCTCGAAGGAGCTGCGGAAGTAGTCCATGGCCTTTTCGGCTTCACCTAACTCGTCAAACCGCGCCACGTGGTAGATCGCTTCGCCCTCATTCACCAAGGGCAGATTGTTCACGCAGATGACGATCCCGGAGCAGGGCGAGGTGATGGCCACTTCGGTCTCGCCAAAGGGATCGGCCACCATGGCCAGCCGTTGTCCCTTGCGAACCTTCTGGCCCAGCCTGGCCACCGGGCGCATGATGCCATCGATGTCTGCCCGCACCCACTGGGAATTGGCCGCCGTCTCCGAGCGCTTTTTCGGCGCCTTGGGGCCTTTCTTGGCGGGTACCATTTCCAGCTCCCGCATTACCCGGATTACGCCTTTAACACCGCTGGCGATAACCACTTCATCAAAACGCAGGGCTTCCCCGCCTTCAAAGGTGATCACCGGAATATCCAGCGAATCGGCATAGGCCCGCAGGCTGCCTTCGCGCAGGCCAGCATTGATGATAATCGGTGCACCAAAGGCTTCAGCCATGCGTGAGGTTTCCGGGCTTTTCAGTTCCGCACGGATCTGCGGCAGGTTGAACCGATGAATGGCGCCGGTATGCAGGTCGATAATGTGGGTCACGCTTTCCATGATCTGGGTGCGCAGCAGATAGGCAATACGCCCGCCCAGAGAACCACTCTCAGAGCCCGGGAAACACCGGTTCAAATCCCGCCGGTCGGGCAGGTAACGGGTACGCTGCACAAACCCGAAAATGTTAACAATGGGGACTGCCACCAGGGTGCCCCGAAGGTGCCGCAGCACGGAGTTCTTCAATACCCGGCGGATAATTTCAACACCGTTGATCTCGTCGCCGTGGATGGCGCCACAGACCATCAATACCGGGCCATCCCGGCGGCCGTGCACCACTTCCACCGGAATATGCAGCGGGGTATGGGTGTAGAGTTTTGCCACTGGGACTTCCACGGTCTCCCGGGTACCGGCTTTCACCTCTACGCCGGCAATCTCAAATGGAGCTCTGGCCATGCCTGCTTATCCCCTGCCCCGGGTTTTGGTTTTCCAGGGCTTATAGTTCTTTTCGGTCCAGTTGATGATCATGCCCGCCACGTTCTTTCCGGTGGCATTTTCAATACCCTCCAGGCCAGGCGAGGAATTTACTTCCATCACCAACGGACCTCGGCTGGAACGCAACAGGTCCACGCCGGCGACGTTCAGGCCCATGGCTTTGGCGGCAGTAATGGCAGTTCGGCGCTCTTCCGGAGTAATTCTCACCAGAGAGGCGGTGCCACCGCGGTGCAGATTGGAGCGGAATTCGCCTTCGGCGCCCTGGCGCTTCATGGCGGCAATGACTTTGTCGCCAATCACGAAACAGCGGATGTCGGCACCGCCCGCCTCTTTGATGAACTCCTGCACCAGAATGTCGGCTTTCAGGCCCATAAAGGCTTCAATAACGCTTTCTGCCGCCTTACGGGTTTCCGCCAGCACCACGCCGATGCCCTGGGTACCCTGCAACAGCTTGATCACCACTGGCGCGCCACCCACCATCTTCAGCAACTCCGGCACGTTGTCCGGCTTGTTGGCAAAGCCGGTCACTGGCATACCTACACCCTTACGGGCCAGCAGCTGCAAAGAGCGCAGCTTGTCCCGGGAACGGGTGATGGCGACCGATTCGTTCACCGGGAACACACCCATCATTTCAAACTGCCTGAGTACCGCGGTGCCGTAAAAAGTGACCGAGGCACCAATACGGGGGATCACCACATCAAAATCCTCCAGCACCTCTTCGTGATAGTGGATTTTCGGGTCGGCAGAGGTGATGTTCATGGAACAGTGCAGGCAGTCGATGACCTTCACTTCGTGGCCACGGTTAATGCCTTCCTCCACCAGACGCCGGGTCGAATACAGGTGACGGTTTCGCGACAGTACCGCAATTTTCATAGTCAGGTCCTTGGTGCCGGCTCACCGGCAAGATAAGAAGCTTCAGGGTATACCACCGAGCGTCCCGCCATGGCGGTGCGCCCGAGTAACATCCGGAACCGCATGGAGTCCCGGTTGGTCAGTGTCATTTCAATGGGCCAGCTCTGATCGCCCAGTACCAGTGTGGTTTCAATCACCAGCCGTTGTTCCTTGTGGCCACCGGAATCCGATACCGTGCGCTCGTCCAGCACCCGGGCATCGCATTCCACCACATGGTGCAGGTCGTTCTGGACCGGGTGCACCCAGAACTTCACGCGGCGCTCGCCATTTTCGGTATAAGGCTCGGTTCGGAACGTGTGCAGACAGGATGTCCTGGCGCCAGTATCCACCTTGGCCTTGATACGCTGGATATCAAGATCCGGCAGCGCCACCCATTCACGCCACCCCAGGCTGACCTTGTTCTCTGCGGCTTTCGGGGGAGTGGTTTTGATGGCTTCAGGTTTTATTGTCGACATCCGGTGATTCCTTTTCTTGCTGTTGTTCCGACCCAACCAGCTGTATGCGGAAAGGTTCGGAATGACTGCCGGCGTAGACACTGGTGTGGGGGAACGGTATTTCGATGCCGGCCCCATCCAGTGCTTTCTTGATGGCGACCATCATGCCGCCTCTACCTTCCAGAAATTCCTCCCGGGCCACCCAGAAGGAAAACTGGAGATCCACAGACGAAGGCCCGAACCCGGTCACCAGCACGAACGGCCGGGGCTCTTCCAGGCAGTGAGGGTTGGTCTCCGCCAGCCCGAGCAACAGATCCCGCACCCGCTCCACATCTTCAGCGTAGGCGATACCGATCACCAGATCGATCCGCCGGATCGGAAACCGGGAGCGGTTCACTACCCGGGTCTTGATCAGGGTTTCATTGGGAATACGCACATACAGGTTGTCCGGTGTTCTCAGCTTTACACTGAGCAGATCAATTGCCACCACCTCACCGATGGTAGCATCCGCCTCGATGAAATCGCCTATCTCAAACGGGCGCTCCATCACCAGGAACAGGCCGCTGATGATATTGGAAGCCGATGTCTGCGAAGCAAAACCAATGGCTACCGTAAGAATACCGGCCGCCCCCAGCACCACTTCCAGCGAAAACCCGGCTTCCCGCAGCGCTGCGATGGCAAACAGCACGAAAATTACATAGAACACCAGGCGCCGGATCAGCACCTGGTGGTGCCGTGAGGTGCGACTTTCGACCAGCCGCCCGACGCTGCGGGCCAACATGGTACCCAGGAAGATACCCAGCACCAGCAAAAAACCCGCCGCCAGCCACTGCCCCCAGGCAATGCCACTGATCAATTGAATAAAGGTGGTTTCAATAGCCTCAATCAACAGAGTTGCTCCTGGTTCTGTCAGCCAAACATCCGGTCAAATGCCCGCACCAGGCGGCGCCCTTTGGCCAGTTTTTCCCGGGCCGGCGCCACCAGTTGGCATTGACCGGCATAGGCTGGTACCGACTGCTCAATATGCAGGCTGGCAGAATTCATATCGGTTTCACACTCTACCGTGACACCCGGCGTCCACAGCTGTCCACGCTCGTTTCGATAAAGGGCCAGCAATGGCGTGGGCAGGCTGAACCGTTCCAGTAGCAGTGCCTGCTCACGGCGATTGATAATGGTCACCGGAGTAACGGCTCGCCAGGGCCGTTTCGGCACCGCCTCAAGTGCCAACCGGCCAAAGGTGGAGGAAGCGTAGCAAAGCTCTCCCTCCATGGTGTTACGGCCAAGCCAGGTCATGGAGGGCACGGCCAGCGGGATCTCGGTCAGCTCCGTTTGCCCATCACCTACACACACTTTCATCCACAAGGATGTTCCCACGTAAAGCAAACAGCGCCCACCGGCAGGAATGGTTAAAGGCTGGAACGGCCGTATAACCGTGGGACGACAGCCCATAGCGGGGTTGAAGCGGACAATACCGTTATCATCCATACGCACAAAACGCTGCACTGGGATATCAGCGGATGGCACGGTATGGCCCAGGGTTTCCTGCCAGTGGAGCGGGTCGGAATGAATATCCAGCTTTTGCTCTCGAACCTGCCACTCCAGATCCAGCAGGGTAATCCACACCCGGGTATGCCCGAGCTGATGCTGTTGCGTCTGGCCGGAAGCCAGTTGATAGGGGTGTGCCCAGACACCTTCGCGCTGGCTTTCGGTTTGCTCGGTCATGCCTGCGAAACGGCTCCTTGTTGTCAGCGTGATTCGGTGGCGGCTGGTTTTAACTATAATCCAATCCGGTAGTCGCAGCGAATATACAAGCCTATGATTTTTTGGGTTGTATTTACCCTTATATGCACCCGTCAACGACCTGGATGACCCGATGACACAACTGGTGTGGTTCCGTAATGACCTTCGGCTTGCCGACAACCCTGCCCTGACGGCCGCGTGCCAGTCAGGAGAACCGGTGCGCGCGTGTTTTGTAGTCACCCCTCAGCAATGGCAGGAACACGATTGGTCTGCCGCCCGGGTACGCTTTGTTCTTGAACACGCCAACGCCCTGGCCCGGGAACTGGCTGAGCTTGGCGTTCCACTGACATTCCTGAACGCCGAGCGTTTTTCGGATGGCAGCGATGCACTGCTGCAGTTCTGCAAGAACAGTGACATTGCCGACGTCCATTTCAACGAGGAGTACGGCATTAACGAACGCCGCAGGGATAAAGCACTGCGCGATCGCCTGGTGGATTTCGGCATCCGGGTGAGCAAGTACCGGGATCAGACCGTCGCCCCGGTCGGCCAGATTCTGACCCAACAGAACGAACCCTATTCGGTGTTTACGCCCTTCTCCCGGCGCTGGCGCAGCTGGATAGAGGAAACACGGCCCACGCTGCACCCCAGACCTTCCGCGATCGCCAAGGCGGTCAAACCCGAGCAGGCCGACACCCTGCCTGCGCCGTTCAGAGAGGCACCGGAGCCGCTGGTACCGACGGGTGAGGATGCAGCTCACGAGCAGCTGGAAGCGTTTCTGGCCGAGCGCGCCAAGGACTACAAAGATAACCGGGACTTCCCGGCGCTGGATGGCACCAGCCAACTTTCCCCCTACCTGGCCAATGGCGTGCTCTCCGGGCGCCAGTGTCTGATCGCGGCGAAGCAGTCCGGCCTTTCCGGCGAAGGCGTGGAAACCTGGATTAACGAAATCGCCTGGCGGGATTTCTATATCCATATCCTTTATCACTACCCGCGGGTGAGTATGGGACGTGCGTTCAAGGAGGAAACCGAGGCTCTGGCCTGGAATACGCCGGGCGAGCATTTCGAAGCCTGGAAGGAAGGCCGCACGGGCATCCCTATTGTGGATGCAGCCATGCGCCAGTTGAAAGCCACCGGCTGGATGCACAATCGCCTGCGGATGATCACTGCCATGTTCCTCACCAAGAACCTGTTTATCGACTGGCGGCTGGGTGAAGCCTGGTTTATGCAGAATCTGGTGGATGGCTTTCTGGCGTCTAACAACGGTGGCTGGCAGTGGAGTGCCTCAACGGGTACCGATGCTGCGCCCTACTTTCGGGTGTTCAATCCGGTGACCCAGAGTGAGCGGTTTGATCCGAAGGGGGAGTTTATTCGGAACTGGGTGCCGGAGCTGGCAAAGCTCGACAACAAGCGGATTCACGACCCATCCAGGGGTGGTGTTATCCCAAAAGGCTATCCCAGACCCATTGTGGACCTGAAAGAGTCCCGCAAAGAAGCCATCGCCAGGTTTCAGGCGCTGAAGGATTGAGACTTTGGAGTCTCGTTGCCGGTCAGGGTTGGGGGAGGTCTTTCCAAAACACGCCGTAAATACATCCATGTAGGCTCCGTTCCGCCATCCATGGCTCCACAGGGTTTTGGAAAGACCTCCCCCAACCCTGACCTATCCTGGAGTTAACTTGCGCAGACTGGGCACTCGGGATCTCTTGCCAGCTTCATCTCTCGCCATTCCATCTGCCAGGCATCCAGAATCAGCAGACGGCCTACCAATGGTTTACCAACCTCTGAGATGACCTTTACAGCTTCCATCGCCTGAGCCGAGCCGATCATACCGACGAGCGGAGCGATGACGCCGGCTTCCGAGCAGGTCAGGTCTTCGTTGCCCTGTTCAGGATACAGGCAATGGTAACAAGGACTTTCTGGGTGGCGGGGATCGTAAACAGAAAGCTGGCCTTCACCTCTTATTGCAGCCCCCGAAACCAGGGGCACTTTCGAAGAAACCGAAGCCCGGTTCAGGGCGAACCGGGTATTGAAGTTGTCCGTGCAGTCCAGCACCAGTGTGGATTCGCTCACCAACTGACTCAGATCATCACCATCCACCCGGCGATTGACTGCGTTAACGATAATCTCCGGATTGATCGCCCTCACCCGCTCGGCCAGACGCTCGGCTTTTGAATTGCCCAGCCAGCTTTGCTCAAAGGCTATCTGGCGCTGTAGATTTGCCAGCTCGATCTGGTCATCGTCAACCAGAGTCAGGTGGCCAACACCTGCGGCGCCCAGGTAGAGAGCCACAGGACAACCCAGGCCGCCAGCGCCGATAACCAGTACATGGGCGTCTTTGAGTTTTTCCTGGCCGGCGATGTCGAACCGGGGCATCAGGATTTGCCGGCTGTAGCGGAGGAGTTCTTCGTCGCTGAGCATAGTTGTTCTCGCTATTGGTCACTGGCCGGTTTTCGGGCCAGGGTCATGCGATCATTGCCGCCGTAATCTTTGCGGGTTTCCATGTTGCGCCATCCGGCTTTGGCAAACAAATCCCGTACGTCGCTGCCCTGGTCGTAGCCGTGCTCCAGCAGCATCCAGCCATTGGGATTGAGCCAGTTCAGTCCTTCGGTCACCAGCAGACGAATATCGTCCAGACCGTCGTCTCCGGCCACAAGGGCAGATTCAGGCTCGAAGCGCACATCGCCTTCCCTTAAATGACGGTCGCTGGCCGGTATATACGGTGGATTGGAAATCAGAAGGTCGAAAGTACCGGCGGGAATCTGGTCGAACCAGTGGCTCTTGACCACGGTAACAGGCAATCCCAGACGCTGGCTGTTTTCCCGGGCCAGGTCGACCGCGTCTTGCACGCGGTCACTGGCCATAATCTGCCAGCCAGGCTGTTCACTGGCCAGCGCCAGCGCGATAGCACCGGTGCCGGTGCCGAGGTCCAGCACGTTTGCGCTGGCAGGTAATTCCAGCGACAACGCCGCCTCTACCACGCACTCCGTATCTGGCCGGGGGATCAGGGTGGACGGACTGACTTTGAGAGGGAGAGACCAGAACTCCTGCTCCCCCAGCAGATAGGCAACGGGTTGGCCGCTGGCACGCTCGCCCACCAACGCGAAAAACCGCTCTGCCTGGTCCACCGGCACGTCCCGCTCCGGCCACGCCCGGAAACTGGTGCGGGTCAGGCCGGTGATATGGCTTAACAGGAGTTCGGCATCCAGCCTGGGAGACTCACCGCCAATCCGGCCTGCCGCTTCCCTCAGCAAGGCCTCACAGGTAAGCGAACATTCACTGTTGCTCATTGGCCATATCTGCCAGCAGTTCGGCCTGGTGTTCCTGCTGCAAGGGAACCACCACGGCATCCAGATCTCCGGCAATGACTTCGTCGAGCTTGTACAGAGTAAGGTTGATACGATGATCCGTTACCCGGCCCTGGGGGAAGTTGTAGGTGCGGATACGTTCGGAACGATCACCGCTGCCCACCAGGCTCTTGCGGGTTTCCGCCACGCTCTTCTGCTGCTTTTCCAGCTCGGCATTCTGAAGGCGGGAGGCCAGCAGGCTCAGGGCCTTGGCACGGTTCTTGTGCTGGGAACGCTCTTCCTGGCACTCCACCACAATGCCCGTGGGCAGGTGGGTGATACGGATGGCCGAGTCAGTTTTGTTCACGTGCTGACCACCGGCACCGGAGGAGCGGAAGGTATCCACCCGCAGGTCGGCCTTGTTGATCTCAACGGCTTCGGCTTCGTCGGCCTCCGGCATCACGGCAACCGTGCAGGCCGAGGTGTGGATGCGGCCCTGGGATTCGGTTTCCGGCACTCTCTGCACCCGGTGCGCACCGGATTCAAATTTCAGGGTGCCATAAACGCCATCGCCAGAGAGGCGGGCGATGATTTCCTTGAAACCGCCGTGCTCCCCTTCATTTTCGCTGAGCACCTCGACCTGCCACCGGCGTTTCTCGGCATAGCGGGAATACATGCGAAACAGGTCGCCGGCAAAGATAGCGGCTTCATCGCCCCCGGTGCCGGCACGGATTTCCAGAAACACATTCTTGGTGTCATTGGGGTCTTTGGGCAGCATTAAACGCTGCAATTCTTCGTCCAGCTCTTCACTGCGAGCCCGGGCACTGGCCAGCTCCTCTTCGGCCATTTCCCGCATGTCTGCATCGCCGTCTTTGGCCAGCTCCGTGGCCGCATCAATGTCCTCCAGAGACTGTCGCCAAGCCTGAAAACACTTGACCACCGGTTCAATCTCGGCAAATTCGCGGGACAGGTCCCGGAATTTATCCTGATTGGCAATCACCGATGCATCACTCAGCAACGCGTTCACCTCCTCGAACCGTTCAACAAGCTGTTCGAGGCGGGACTGGATGGATGGTTTCATAGTTTTTCCGTGGTGGTGGGCTCGTCAGCTTCCAGTGCGTCCAGCTGGTAAAGCTCCCTCAGGCATTCGGTCACTTCGGTACGGCCTTCGGCCATCGCCTTGCGTACCTGAACCGAGGGTTGGTGCAGAAGTTTGTTGGTCAGGCCCCGTGCCAGTGAGCGCAGGGCCGTCTCCGGATCGGTGCCGTTGCGCAGGGCGCGCAAGGCTTTTTCGGTTTCGACATCGCGCAGCAATTCTGCACGCTGACGGAACACCTTGAGGGTGGAAACCGCATCCAGGGCACGCAGCTGATCCAGAAAATCCTGAACGCCACTGCTGATCAGGTTTTCCGCCTCCCGGGCCGCGCCCTCCCGGGAGCGAATATTCTCTTCAATCACCTGGCGCAGGTCGTCTACGGTATAGAGGTAGACGTCGGCCAGTGACGCCACTTCCGGTTCAATATCCCGGGGCACGGCAATGTCGACCATGAAATAGGGCCGGTGTTTGCGCTTCTTCAACGCCCTTTCCACCGCGCCTTTGCCCAGAATCGGCAAGGGGCTGGCGGTGGAGGAAATCACGATATCCACATCGGAAAGATGATCCGGAATTTCCGAGAGCAGAATGCCTTTACCACCGTGGGCTTCTGCCAGCGCCTGGGCCTTCTCCAGCGTACGGTTAGCCACCAAGAAACTGCGCACACCGGCTTCTGCCAGGTGTCGGGCGACCAGTTCAATGGTTTTCCCGGCACCAATCAGCAGCGCCTTGTTGCGGGACATGTCCGCAAAAATGTGGTGTGCCATG
The DNA here is from genome assembly GCF_000475355.1 of Marinobacter sp. C1S70. Taxonomy (NCBI): domain Bacteria; kingdom Pseudomonadati; phylum Pseudomonadota; class Gammaproteobacteria; order Pseudomonadales; family Marinobacteraceae; genus Marinobacter; species Marinobacter sp. C1S70. Next base: position 22,244 of record NZ_AXBW01000026.1, read on the forward strand.
CTGACCGAGGCATAGGCAACCGACACCGGGTTTTCACCGATAGCTGTCTGGGTACGTACACGTTTGGCTACGGAAAAAGTCTGCTCGAACAACCGGGACAGAAAGGAACCGGTGGCGCTGTGTTCCCGCGCCAGCGCATAGGCATCCTTGAGCTGGCCCAGAATCTGCGGTTCGCCCAACACCATGGAGTCCAGGCCGGCGGCCACCCGCATCATATGACGAACCGCGTCGGAATCCCGATGCACATAGAGAACGTTTTCAAGATCGGCCACATCCAGCTCGTGGAACCCGGCCAGCCAGCGCAACACCGAGGGGGCACAGTCGTCATCGCCGGCCAGATAGAGTTCCGTCCGGTTGCAGGTGGACAGGATAGCCGCCTCGCTGGCACCGGAGGCAGCACGGAGTTCTGAAAAGGCCTCGGCCATTCGCTCCGGCGTGAACGCCACACGCTCGCGGATCTCCACGGGTGCGGTGCGATGGTTGATTCCCAGCGTTACTAGTGCCATTTGGAGTACAGAAAACCCTGCCCTGATTATGGATAATCACTCGCCATTCTACCGGGGCAACTGCTCAGTCGCCACCCGAAAACCCGTCGCCTTCGGCAAGTGCGGACAGGTTGGGCAAGTTCAGACGCTTATGCCATTATAGGGCCTTGGCCGTGGCCGCAACCCGATCTGCCTCAATTACCGGGCAGAAAACGGTTTTCACTGACCTATCGCCGATAGCACACAGGAAGTTGCATGCAAAAATCCGCACCGTATCTGGTTACCTGCCTGTTGGGACTCACTCTCGTCACACTTCCGGGCTGCGCCGTATTTTCCGGTACCCCGGAACCCGCCGATGAGGTAATCGGGACCGATACCCCCGCAGCTACCCCGCCTGCCACGCCCATCAACTATGCCGAATTCGAACCGGAAGTGCTTTACCAGCTTCTGTCGGCTGAAGTGGCAGGCCAGCGTGGCCGTTACGATGTCACCCTGGTCAATTACCTCCAGGCTGCGAAAACCTCACGGGACACCGGCGTGATTGAGCGGGCCATGCGGATCGCCCAGTCTCTGAATGCAGACAATGCCCAGCAACAACTGGCTACACTCTGGCTGGACGTGGACCCCGACAATCTGGAAGCACATCGGATATCGGCCATTCAGGCGGTCAAGCGCCAGAAACTGGAAAACGCCCTGTTCCATATGGAGCAGATCATGGACCAGGGAGAAGACGCGGATTTTGACAGCCTCGCTGCCATGGCCGCGGGACTGCCGCCCGCGCAGCAACAGGAGCTGTTGGCGCTTTACAGTCAACTGGCAGTCAAGCACCCGGATAACCCCGAACTGCAGTACAGCATTGCCCTGCTGCAGAAAATAACCGGCACCCCCACGGTCGCCCTCCGGCAGATTAACCAGTTGCTTGAGCAGGAGCCGAACTTCCAGCCCGCCATCATCCTAAAGGGCGATCTGCTCTACCAGACCGGGCAGAAACGTGAGGCCCTGAATTACCTGACCACCAATACCCAGCGCTTCCCGTCCAACCGCCAGATGGGCACCCTCTATGGCCGCATGCTGATCAACGAGGGAGAGCTGCAGGCTGCCCAGGACGAATTTGAACGGCTGGTAAAACGCTATCCGGACACCCCGGGGCTGAGACTCTCACACGCCCTGGTCGCCCTGGAAAACCAGCAACCCGCACTGGCCCGGGAGGAACTGACCCGCCTGATCGAGCAGGGCCACCATGAAGATGAAGCCAGCTACTACCTGGGACGCATTGAGGAAGATGCCGGCAATACCGACCAGGCGATCGAGTACTACCAGAGCGTGCAACGGGGAAACTATTTCTTCCCGTCGCTGGCCCGTGCCAGCGAACTGCAGGCCCAGGCCGGCGAACTGGACCAGGCCATTGCCCATATCCAGAACCTGCGCGAGCGAGCCCCTGATCACGCCGAGAAATTCTGGCTGCTGGAGGTGAATCTGCTGATCGATCAGGAGCGGAATGAGCAAGCCCTTGCCGCAGCCGATGCTGCACTGGAAAGCTACCCGAACAACGTTGAACTTCGCTATGCGCGGGCCATGCTACAGGACACCATGGGAGAACCGGCTGGCGCAGAGCAGGATTTGAAAACCATCCTCGAACTGCAACCGGACAATGCCGTTGCCCTGAACGCCCTGGGCTACATTCTGACGGTACGTACTGATCGCCTGGATGAAGCCCGCGGTTATATTGAGAAAGCCATCGCGCTGGACCCGGAAAACCCGGCCATTCTCGACAGCATGGGATGGATACTGTTCCGCCAGGGCGAAACGAATCAGGCCCTCGACTTTCTGGCCCGCGCCTGGGAAGCCTACCCGGACCCGGAAGTAGCGGCACACTATGGCGAAGTCCTGTGGGTAACCGGCAATGAAGAACAGGCACGTATCATCTGGGAAGAAGGGCTGGATCAGAACCCGGACCATGAAATTCTTCGGGAAACCATCGACCGGCTGACCAGTGATGGGGCTGACCAATGATCCGAAGATTACTTGGCATGGCATTGCTAACCGCTGCCATGACCGGCTGCACCACCATCCAGCTGGAACCTTTGCCCGAGGGCATGACCAACCAGCCGCCCGCCGACTGGGCCGAGCGCAGCAACCACCTGAGCCGCTTTGACCAATGGCAACTGAGAGGAAAGCTGGCGGTAAAACAACCCTCAGACAGCGGCACTGCCATTATCAATGGCTGGCGCCAGCAGGGTGAACGCTACGACCTCTCGCTGTCATCCTCATTCCTGGGCATGGGCACAACACGACTCACGGGCGTGCCGGGCTTCATAGAATTGACTCTGGCCAATGGTGAGACCTACCAGTCCTCAGACCCGGAAACCCTGGTGGCCGCCGCTACAGGGTGGAACCTGCCCATCGACAACCTCGCTTGGTGGGTTCGAGGATTGCCGGCGCCGGAGGGTGATTTCCGCCTGCTGTTCGACGAACAGCACCAACTGGCCATCTTGCGGCAGGATGGCTGGGAAATTCGCTATGACCGCTGGCAGCCATTCATTGACAGCCTGCCCGCGCTTCCTGCCCGGATCACAGCCCTGAACGGCGACAAACGGGTACGCGTGGTCATCAGCGAATGGCAACAAGAGGACTGAGTATTGTTAACCCGGATTACCCTGCCCTCACCCGCCAAACTCAACCTGTTCCTGCATATCGTTGGCCGGCGCCTGGACGGATACCACGAGCTCCAGACCCTGTTCCAGTTTCTGGACTATGGCGACGAACTCACGTTCACACTGACTCCGGAGCAGCCCGGCATACGACTGGCAGAACCCGTACCAGGTGTTCCGGACAGTGACAACCTGGTGATCAGGGCAGCCAAAGCCCTGGCCGCAACCACCGAGAACACGCTCCCCGGCGTTACCATTCACATCCACAAGCGCTTGCCCATGGGCGGCGGCCTGGGTGGCGGCAGCTCCAACGCCGCAACCACCCTGCTGGCCATGAACCACCTGTGGCAACTGAGCCTGGACGAAGACCAGCTTGCAGAAATCGGCCTGGGCCTGGGCGCCGATGTACCGGTATTTGTGCGCGGCCATGCCGCCTTTGGCGAGGGCGTCGGCGAAAAACTGATCCCCGCAAACCCGCCGGAAGACTGGTTTGTTGTACTCAAATCCGAGTGCAACATCAGCACCGGAAAGATTTTTTCAGCCGAAGGGTTGACAAGGGACACACCAAAAATCAAAATACGCCCCGCTTTTGAGGGAGACGCCTCGAGGTACCGAAACGACTGTGAGGATGTAGTTCGAAAACTGTATCCTGAGGTTAACCAGAGCCTGGAGTGGCTTTCACAATTCGGACCTGCAAGATTAACCGGAACCGGGGCTTGCATTTTTGGACGTTTCCCGACAGAATCCGCAGCCCGGATTATCTGGGAAAGCAAACCCTCCGGCATCACGGGGTTCGTAGCTAAAGGGGTGAACCAGTCACCTCTGCACAAAAAGCTGACAGAGCTGAAATGATGCCAAAAAAGCACGATGATATTGGGGTGTCGCCAAGTGGTAAGGCAACGGGTTTTGATCCCGTCATGCGCAGGTTCGAATCCTGCCACCCCAGCCACCTTTCTCCCGCTTCTTCTGAATCAAACGCCGATACTGAGAAGGATGCTGTCGTGTCCAAATTGATGATTTTCGCTGGCAATGCCAACCCCGAACTTGCGCGTGATATTGCCAGAAAACTCCATATTCCCATGGGCCAGGCCACTGTAGGCCGCTTCAGCGATGGCGAGACCACCGTTGAAATCAATGAGAATGTTCGTGGTCACGACGTTTTCATTATCCAGCCCACCTGCTACCCCACCAACGACAACCTGATGGAACTGATCGTGATGGCTGACGCCCTGCGTCGTGCATCCGCCACACGAATCACCGCCGTTATTCCTTACTACGGCTATGCCCGTCAGGATCGTCGCGTTCGCTCTACCCGGGTAGCCATCAGCGCCAAAGTGGTCGCCGACATGATCTCCAGCATTGGCGTGGATCGTGTGCTGACCGTAGACCTGCACGCCGACCAGATTCAGGGCTTCTTCGATATCCCGGTGGACAACATCTACGCCACCCCCGTACTGCTTGAAGACATTGAAAAACAGCGGTTCGAGAACTTTGTCGTCGTATCTCCGGACGTAGGCGGCGTTGTCCGCGCCCGCGCTGTTGCCAAGCGCCTGGATGATGCAGACCTGGCCATTATCGACAAGCGTCGCCCCAAGGCCAACGTTTCCCAGGTAATGCACATCATCGGTGACGTCCGCGACAAGACCTGCATCCTGGTGGATGACATCGTCGACACCGCCGGCACACTGTGCAAAGCAGCCAACGCGCTCAAAGAGCACGGCGCCTCCCGCGTGGTTGCCTACATAACTCACCCGGTACTTTCCGGCCCGGCCATCGAGAACATCAACAACTCGGAGCTGGACGAACTGGTGGTGTGCGACACCATCCCGCTGGGTGACAAAGCCAAAAATTGTGATAGAATCCGCCCCCTCAGCATGGCTGGGCTGCTCGCCGAATCCATTCGCCGCGTGAGCAACGAAGAGTCCATCAGTGCCATGTTCGAGAACGTCTGAACAGCCTTATCGCTGTAACCCTCAGACTTAAAGGCAGTTTCCGGGTCGGGAGTCCAACAGGGCTCCCGACTCTTTTAGTCGATCGGAAAACTCCGGTCTTTTTGAAATGCTCATCTGTTCAGAGCCTGGTCGCGGGCCGCTCAGATGACCAACGAGGTAATTACCATGTCTCAGGATTTTGTTATTGAAGCATTTCCTCGTGACGATCAGGGGAAAGGTGCGAGCCGCCGCCTGCGTCGCGAAGAGCGTAAGATTCCGGCCATCATCTACGGTGGCGGCAAAGACGCAACTCCGGTCGCCATCTGGCACAATGAGCTGAAAAAGGCCATCGAAAACGAAGCCTTCTTCTCTCACATCCTGACCGTCGACATTCAGGGCAAAAAAGAGAGCGTGATCCTGAAGGATCTGCAGCGTCATCCGTACAAGCCCATCCTGACTCACGCCGACTTCCTGCGCGTTGACAAGGACCACGAGATTCACGTTAACGTACCGCTGCACTTCATCAACGAAGACACAGCTCCGGCCGTGAAACTCCAGGGCGGCATTGTTTCCCACACCATGACCGAAGTTGAAGTGATCTGTCTGCCGCAGAACCTGCCCGAGTTCATCGAAGTCGACCTGAACGAAGTCGAGATGGACCAGGTAGTTCACCTGAGCGACCTGAAACTGCCGAAAGGCGTTAAAGTTGCCGCTCTGCAGCAGGGCGAAGACCACGACCTGCCAGTTGCCTCTATCCACAAGCCGAAAGGCGCCAAGGCGGACGACGCTGAAGGCGAGGAAGGCGAAGAAGGCGGCGAGGAGTAATAACTCCGGGGGCAACGGCGAATGGCACAGGATATTGTCATGGTGGTTGGACTGGGAAATCCCGGTTCCGACTACGAGAATACCCGCCACAACGCCGGCGCCCTGTTCGTCGAAGCGCTGGCCCGCGAAGCGGGTCAGACGCTCCGTCCCGAAAAGAAGTACCACGGGCTATACGCCCGCATTCAGTGGCAGGGCCTGGACCTGCACTTACTGACCCCCAGCACCTTTATGAACCGCAGCGGCACTGCCATCAAGGCCCTGGCGGACTTCTTCAAGATCTCCCCTGAACAGATTCTGGTTGCCCACGACGAGCTTGACCTGCCTCCCGGCACGGCCAAACTCAAGAAAGGCGGCGGCCACGGCGGCCACAACGGGCTGCGCGACACCATCGCCCATCTGGGCACCAACGATTTCCAGCGCCTGCGCCTTGGCATAGGCCACCCCGGCGACAGCCGCAAAGTCACCGGTTTTGTACTGGGCCGACTCGGCAAACAGGAAACCGAACAATTGACCGCCGTGTTTGACGAAGTCATGCGGGTATTACCGGATGCCGCCAACGGCAAACTGGCTGCCGCCATGAACCGTTTGCACAGCTTCAAACCAACGCCCTGAGCAAGGCACATCCCCTTACTCGCACCCTTACCGATACACCGGTATAATCCGCCCAAATTTTTCAGTTCCAGCAGAGGCATTCCATGGGATTTAACTGCGGCATCGTCGGCCTTCCCAACGTCGGCAAATCCACCCTGTTCAACGCACTGACCAAAGCCGGCATCGGCGCGGAAAACTTCCCGTTCTGCACCATCGAGCCGAACGCCGGCGTGGTGGCCATGCCCGACCCGCGCCTCACCAAACTGGCGGAGATCGTCAAGCCGGAACGGGTGGTGCCCACCACCATGGAGTTCGTCGACATCGCCGGCCTGGTCGCCGGCGCCTCCAAGGGCGAAGGCCTGGGCAACCAGTTCCTGGCCAACATCCGCCAGACCGATGCCATTGCTCACGTGGTGCGCTGCTTTGAAGACGGAAACGTCATCCACGTGGCCAACAAGGTAGATCCCGCTTCCGACATCGAAGTGATCAACACCGAGCTGGCCCTGGCCGATCTCGACACCGTAGAGAAAGCCATCAAACGCGTCCAGCGCGTCGCCAAGAGTGGCGACAAAGACGCCAAGGCCCAACTGGAAATGTTTGAAAAACTGTTGCCGGTACTGAACGAAGGCAAGCCAGTGCGCAGCATGGGCCTGGACAAAGACCAGATGGCACTGATTCGCGAGCTTTGCCTGCTTACCGTCAAACCCACCATGTACATCGCCAACGTGAACGAAGACGGCTTCGAGAACAATCCCCACCTGGACAAGGTGCGTGAGATTGCCGCTTCTGAAAACGCAGTCGTGGTACCCATCTGCAACAAGCTGGAAGCCGAGATCTCTGAACTGGAAGACGAAGAGAAATCCATGTTCCTGGACGAAATGGGCATGGAAGAACCTGGGCTGGACCGTGTGATCCGCGCAGGTTACGGCCTGCTTGGCCTGCAAACGTATTTTACCGCCGGCGTGAAGGAAGTGCGTGCCTGGACCGTCAGAATCGGCGCCACAGCCCCTCAGGCGGCTGGCGTTATCCACACCGACTTCGAACGCGGCTTCATCCGGGCTGAGGTGGTGAGCTACGACGATTTCGTACAGTACAACGGCGAAGCCGGCGCCAAAGATGCCGGCAAATGGCGCCTGGAGGGCAAGGATTACATCGTCAAAGACGGCGATGTTATTCACTTCCGGTTCAACGTGTAATTTTCGGTATTTTTTGGCCGTAAAGCCTTGACAGGATGAGCCCAAATACCGAAAATACGCGCCTCGTTTGGGGCGTGTCCCGAAGCGAAATGGCAAGGTAGCTCAGTTGGTTAGAGCACAGCACTCATAATGCTGGGGTCGGCGGTTCGACTCCGCCCCTTGCTACCAGAATTCAAAGGGTTACAGCTCACGCTGTAGCCCTTTTTTTATGGGTTGACTACAAGTTGACTACACCGTAGACAAACCGCCCTCCTCTAGCTGATAAGATCCCTTCATCAAAACAAAAAAGCTCCTGCCAAGACGATGGCCAATCAATGTGAGCGGCCCAGGGCCGGCTTTGTCTATGCGCTTAATAGGAATATCGCTTTGAAGAAGCTCATCATCCTCGTAGCCATCGCCTTTACTGGATGGAAGATCTACCAGCAGTACGCACCAACTCCCGTTGTAGAGTGGTCAAATTCTGAGACCCAAAACTTCATCCAGTACCAAACGCCGGAAGCAATGACTCGTGAGGCAACCAATGCTATGCGCTTCACCTGCAACGGTCGGGAATATTGCAGCGAAATGACATCCCGCGCGGAGGCGGAGTACTTCAATCGGTATTGCCCAAATACGAAGATGGACGGCGACAATGACGGCATCCCATGTGAAAACGACTCCCGATTCTAACAACTACAGGGCTCCGCTTTTCACAACGAGTGACGACCGCACCGCCTGACGCCAGGTAATCCGATGGCGAATACAAAAGTGCGGTTTAAAAGCAGCCCCAGGCTTCCTGAGGCTTGCCCCCATTGCCTATGCGCTTGTTTTGAAAGATGAGACTCTATCTTTCATTTCTGCCGCCAATCGCGCCAACTCGTGACTGGCTTCTGATGATTGCTTGGCACCGTCGAGGTTCTGACTGGAGAGATCGACAATATGAGTAAGATTTCCACTCACTTGCTCCGCAGCAACTGACTGTTCTTCCGCTGCACTCGCGATCTGTTCGCCCATTTGAACAATGTGATCAATGGCGTCCCCGATCGAATTCAGAGTTTCGGCCACATCGTCGATCAACATGCGGTTTTCTTCCACTTGCTCTAGCCCGGACTGCATTACCGCAACGGTTGCTTTGCTTTCCTCAGTCAGGCCTTTAATCACATCGGCAATTTCCGCCGTTGATGTCTGCGTGCGTTTAGCAAGGGAGCGGACTTCATCAGCTACAACAGAGAAACCACGTCCATGCTCTCCAGCTCTTGCTGCTTCAATTGCCGCGTTCAGTGCCAAAAGATTCGTCTGATCAGCAATGTCATTGATGACCTCCGTGACCTTCTGTATTTCCAAACTCCTGTTCTCCAGGGAGCTGATCTGTTTCGCGACTCGCCGGATATCCTCAGAAAGCCGATGCAGTGCTTCTCGCCCTTTTTCACCACGCACGCGACCTTCCACGCCTTGCTCTTTGGCTGACCGCGCAGCAGATTGGGCTTCTTCTGCGCTCCTGGCCACGTCATTGGAAGCCGCGCTCATCTGATTCATCGCTGTTGCGACCTGGTCAGTCTGATCAGACTGGGATTCAATATTTCGCTCAACACTTGAGTTTATTGAAGAAAGCTCTTCTGACGCCGTCGCCACCTCGTCAGACACGGCGGAGAGGCGACTGATGACCTGGTCGAACTCATTTAACATGTGATTCAGAGAGTGCCCCAGTTGGGCAAGTTCGTCTTTGCCGTCAACGTGGAGACGCTGGGAGAGATCTGATTGTTCTGCAACGGATCGCATCAGGTTTCTCATCGCATTGATGGGACCAGTGACCGACAAGATGATCAAAATGCTTGCACCAATTGAAAGCACAGCCGCAACGACAGCGGTCGATGGATAGAGCACCTGACTCTGAGCGTAGAGTTCCCCAACCGATTGTCGTTCCTGAGCCGCAACATCGAGTTGTAGCTCGATGAGTTCGCCAATTTTCTGAGTCACAGGGTCAATAAGCTCGTAGAGGGGACCGTCAATTCGATTCAATTGGCCTTGAGCATTGGAAGGAGCGCTACGAAGGACCGCCTTTGCTTCTTGGATCCCCCGGCTCGCTCCGTCAAAAAGCGAATCCGCCTCCCTAACCAGCTCTTTTTCACGCGGAGTAAGGGACGTCTGCGTGTATCGCTCCCAATTGGTTTCGATGCTGGACTCAGCCTCTTCAATCTGACGGAGCGCCTCACGAGGTGATATCTGTCCTGCATTTGCCTTGTTGATTGCATCAACGACGAGAACAGCATAATCATCGGAGATAAGCTTGAGATCCTTGAGCGGTACAACTCGATCATTGTAGATACTTGAAACGCCACGATTAATGTCAGCAAACACCACGAGAGCGTATATGGAAAGGCCTGCGATAGCGGCCAGCGGAATGGATACCAAGAAAACCAATCGCAACTTGAGTGACAAAGTACTAAGGAGGTTCATTATTCTATCCTATGCGCCGACCTCCCTTTCGCAATGAATTTCCAGTACTGAAATCATACACTAGTTCATTACATTCGGATTAACTGTTTGTGATTTATTTATTTGATACCCAAGCTCACCAAAGTCGAATAGGCGAAGCTCTGCACTTTTCGACATAATACTGGCGCCACACTGGAAGATTCCCAACGATACCGTGATGCGAACTGGCTAGAGCCCCAGATACCGGTGCAGCAACAGCTCCTGATATTGATCAATGTGCTTGCTGTTGATTTCAACTATCCGGCCTTTCGCACTGAGGCGATCAAAGCATTCGTCAAACTGAGTGGCAACCTCCTCACTTCGGAAAACCACTTTGTAAGGATTAGGATTGAAAACCGGATAGAATACAAAATCGTCCAGCTCTTTTGGCCAACTCTCCCCAAAACGACGGTCTGAACGGATCCGCCTGTCCAGAGTAGCCACCACAAGACCGTCGGCAAGAATGACATCAACGCGGCCCATTAACTGCATCCGGGCGTGGATCGTCTGGTCAGTCACCTCCAGCAACAGCTCAAACTCATCCACGCGATCAGAAAGCCTGAGTATGTCGATGCCATTCTGAAACGTAACCGCTCTTAACCCTGCCAGATCATCAATTGTCGTTATGGGACCAGCCACCGACGCGTTATAGAAAGCGCCGTTGTGGTACCAGATATAAGCGGACGTGGAGAACCCCGGTATGTCCAAAGATAGCGGGACCGTCATAACGGCATCGGCGGCACTCAGGTCGCGAAAAGTGCGGATGTGGCGACCGAAGGGCTGGTAGACAAATTCGGCTTCCCAGCCGCAGGCCTCCAGCACAGCATTCACCAATTCTACATCTCGGCCACTTTCTCCTGGCTCCGACATCCCGGGTATGTCGGGCGCCATGACGATGAGGGGAGCCAGTGGGAACGTGTCTGACTTCACTGCACCAGGAATCAACAGCAGGACATAGAAGAGAAAACGGTACAGAGAGTCTGGTATCAAGGGATAGGCCACCGGTAAACAGTTTATGCCGCTACCGAATACAGTACTTCTTTTTGAACGATTGCTCCACAAAAAAAGGATAAGCGGATAAAGCGGTGCCATTAAACAACCTTTGACATTCCGCCGCGACGAAAACCGTTATCATTCAGCTTTGTTTTCATCAAGGCGCTGATGCCATGCAACTCAAGTCGCAGATGGTGGTGTGGCTGGCCGTCGTTTTCGTCCCTGTGGTGCTCGCCTTTGCCGCAGCAACCGTCAAAGCTGCATTGCTGTCTATCGGAGTGTTCTGGGGCGCCCTGTCCCTCTTCTTTTACGGTGAAATCCGGAGCTATCTGACGCAGCGCAAGAAAGGCCCGTAACGGATACTCGAATCCAGGTCAGCCATTACTCGCGGTCATCATAGGATTCGCAATCACGAACAGCTTTGCGGAATTCCGGTGCCAATCGCCCCGCACCGAAGCGGTGTGACACATACAACGAAAGATCTACCCACGCCGCGGTTCGTACGTAGAATGGCTTTTCATACCCCGCCATCAAATGGTCGATAAGAACCGCCGGTAAAACCACGACATCAGCGCGGCCAAGCTTCACCATATCAACGGCCTGCTTCCATTCAGCCACGATGACCGCACTGGCGTTGTCTCCCTGAAGAAACTGGTTGCCTATGAACCGACGCACAAAGGCATAACGCAGGCCGGACACCTGGCGCAAAGGCGGATATTGCTCCAAAAACAGATACACGTACTCGGTCTGGAACAGCCTGCCACCAAAATCGGCATATTGGTCGCGGTCTGCCGTTTGCACAAGAGGCAACCCAATCGCCAATTCTCCCTTCTCCAACTGAAAAAGAATTCTCGCCAGCGGCATCTCGATAAACTGGAAGTTTCCTTCGACCCGATCAAAGACGCAGCGGTAAATGTCGGCAAAGCGGCCAACCAGCGAGCCGTTCTCAACGCCAATTTCCCGCGGGATCCCCTCAAAAACACCAACGGGATAGACGGTCTTGTCAGTTACGGCACCCGATAATGAAGGTATAGTGAGAAAGTAGATTAAAACCGGCGCAAGCCAGTGCGGTATCCTGCCCATGTCAGCTGCTCCCTGCCCGTGCAACTCGAACGGTGGTTTCAGGGTAGTACAGAAATGCCCAGTCTGCTGGCAACACGCTGATGGAACTAACCTCTTCAATACCTGTGCACAGTGACTATGCCAAAACGGAATACCGGAAAATTCGAACCAATCGCTTCTTTCTTTGACACCCATTACCTTCAGCCGGGGAAGCTTCCTGGAATGGTTACCCTGGTAGCCCGGCATGGCGAGATTCTGTGGTGTCACGCCCAGGGCCTGCGGGATGTGGAGAGAAACTTACCGATGAACCGGGACACCCTGTTCCGCGTGTACTCCATGACCAAACCCGTCACCAGTATTGCCATGATGCAGTTGTACGAGCAGGGCAAGTTCCTGCTTAACGACCCGGTCCACAAATACATTCCAGGCTGGCGCAATCTACGCGTCTACAAGGGAGGCCGTTATCCGGATTTCGAGACCGAACCCGCGGCCTCAGTCATGACCATCCGGGATCTGATGACCCACACCTCCGGGCTGACCTATGGCTTCACCGAGCGAACCGAGGTGGATGCCGCCTACCGCAAGCTGAAACTGGATGGCAGCACCATTCTGACTCTGGACAAGCTGGTCGACCGGCTGGCCGAGTTACCGCTGGAGTTCTCTCCCGGTACCGCGTGGAACTATTCTGTGTCCACCGATGTCCTGGGCTACCTGGTTGAGCTGCTCTCCGGCCAGTCTCTGGACAGCTACTTTCAGGAGCACATCTTTGGCCCCCTGGGCATGACCGATACCGGATTTCATGTGCGACCAGACCAACAGGAACGCTTTGCCGCCTGCTATCTGTATCAATCCGGTAATACCATGAAACTCCAGGATGATCCGGAGCGGTCGCGCTATCTGAAGGAACCAAAATTCCTGTCGGGTGGCGGCGGGCTGGTCTCCACCATAGATGATTATTTCCGCTTCGCCCAGGCCCTGTGCCAGGGTGGCGAATATCAGGGCCAGCGCATCATCGGCCGCAAAACCCTGGAGTTTATGCGCCTGAACCACCTGCCGGGCGGCCAGGATCTCCCTGCCCTGTCTATTGGCGGCTTCACTGAAACACCTTATGCCGGCAGCGGCTTCGGATTAGGGTTCTCGGTCAAAACCGATATCGCCAAATCCGCCACGATTGGTTCGCCGGGAGAATTCGGCTGGGGCGGCCTGGCTAGCACCAGCTTCTTTATCGACCCGGTGGAAGATCTGGTGGTGATTTTTATGACCCAGCTGATGCCGTCTTCGTCCTATCCCATCCGACAAGAGCTCAGAGCTCTGGTATACGGTGTCCTGGACTGACTCCGCGTTCCACCTTATATCGGTATAACCGCTGGAACTGTGCCGAAGCCCGAATGCCTGTGGCATACTCGGCTCCTTAAACCAATAACGAACAATCCACCAGCAAGGAATGTTGTGATGAAACCAGCTACTCTCGCGTTGCACGCCGGCTTCAAGAGCGACCCGACCACCAAGGCCGCCACCACGCCCATTTACTAGACCACGTCTTACACCTTCGACGACACCCAGCATGGTGCCGACCTGTTTGACCTGAAGGTACAGGGCAACATCTATACCCGCATCATGAACCCCACCAACGCGGTTCTGGAAGAGCGTATGGCAGCGCTGGAAGGTGGTATTGGCGCACTGGCAGTAGCGTCCGGCATGGCGGCCATTACCTATGCCCTGCAAACCATCTGCAAGGTGGGCAACAACATCGTCAGCACCAGCCAGCTGTACGGCGGCACCTACAACCTGTTTGCCCACTCGCTGCCGAACCAGGGCATCGAATGCAAGATGGTGCCCCACGATGATTTTGCGGCGGTAGAGAACGCCATCGATGACCAGACCCGGGCGCTGTTCTGTGAATCTATCGGCAACCCGGCCGGTAATGTGGTGGATATCCAGAAGTGGGCCGAGATTGCCCACAAGCACGGCATTCCGCTGATTGTCGATAACACTGTCGCCACGCCGTTTCTGTGCCGCCCGTTCGAGCATGGCGCGGATATCGTGATTCACTCCCTGACCAAGTACATCGGCGGCCACGGCACCACGGTGGCGGGGATTGTGGTGGACTCCGGCAAGTTCGACTGGAAAGCCAGCGCCGACAAGTTCCCGATGATGAACCAGCCCGACCCCTCCTACCACGGCGTGGTTTACACCGAAGCCCTGGGCGAAGCCGCTTTTATCGGCCGCTGTCGGGTGGTACCGCTTCGCAACACCGGCTCCGCCCTGTCGCCGTTCAATTCGTTCCTGATCATGCAGGGGCTGGAAACCCTGGCCCTGCGCATGGAACGCCACTGCGACAACGCCCAGAAGGTTCCCCAGTTCCTGCAGGATCATCCCGCCGTGGAATGGGTCAACTACGCCGGCCTCGCGAACAGCCCCTATAAGGCCACCTGCGACAAGATCTGTGACGGCAAGGCCTCCGGCATTCTCAGTTTCGGCATTAAAGGTGGCCGCGAAGCCGGCGCCAAATTCATCGATGCCCTGGATCTGATCCTGCGACTGGTGAACATTGGCGACGCCAAGTCCCTGGCTTGCCATCCGGCCACCACTACCCACCGCCAGCTCAATGCTGACGAGCTGAAAAGTGCGGGGGTCAGCGAAGACCTTGTACGGCTGTCGATCGGCATTGAAGATGCCGACGATATCATCGCCGATATCACTCAGGCCCTGGAAAAATCCCAGGCTTGATTTCCCTCAACCGGGTACGACCAAAGTCGTGCCCGGTAACCCCGTGATTGCCCCTACCTGCCTTGTAACTGCCCTGCCTGCCGATTACTCTTAAAGGTTCACCATACCCTTATCCGAGAGTTCCTGGCCAATGAGCGAAAGCGCAAAGCCCCGCATTACCAGTGGTTCCAAATTCCGTAACGAACACGGCTTCTCCGCCATCAAGGACGGCGTCAAGCGTTCATCATCAAACACGGAAGGCAAATCTCTGGAGCGCAAGCCGAAATGGCTGAGGGCGCGCATGCCGGGCGGCGAGCGCTACGATGCCGTGCGCCGGAACGTAACCGAGCACCGCCTGAGCACCGTCTGCCAGGAATCACATTGCCCCAACATTGGCGAATGCTGGACCAACGGCACTGCCACCATCATGGTGATGGGCTCTGTGTGCACCCGGGCCTGCAAATTCTGCGCAGTCGACACCGGCAACCCGAAAGGCTGGCTTGACCCGGAAGAGCCTGAAAACACCGCCAAGTCTGTGGAACTGATGGGCCTGCGCTACATCGTGCTGACGTCGGTAGACCGTGACGACTTGCCCGACGGCGGCGCCGCGCACTACGCGGCCTGTGTCTCGGCCATCAAACAGCGTACCCCGGAGGTGGCGGTAGAAGCCCTGACCCCGGACTTTGATGCAGTAATGAGCGACGTGGAAAAAGTGGTGGATTCCGGACTGGACGTTTTCGCCCAGAACGTGGAAACCGTCAAGCGCCTGACCAGTCGTGTGCGAGACCCCCGTGCCGGTTACGAAAAAACCCTGAGCGTACTGGCCCACGCCAAGAAACATCGGCCAGATGTGCTCACCAAAACCAGCCTGATGCTGGGTCTGGGTGAAACCGAAGAGGAAATCCTTGAAACCATGGACGATCTGCGCGCCATTGGTGTGGATATTCTCACCCTGGGCCAGTACCTGCGCCCCACGCCGAACCACCTGCCGGTGGAGCGCTACGTCACCCCGGAAGAATTCAACCGTTACCGCGACATTGGTCTGGAAAAAGGTTTCATGGAAGTGCCGTCCGGCCCCATGGTTCGCTCCAGCTACCGGGCCGACCGGGTATTCGACAAGAACAATCTGGGCCTGAGCGTGCCGGAGGTTCCCGTGCCCGACAAGGCGATGCAGATTCCGGTCAAGGCCGTTGACTGAGAGCTGCCAATGCTGACCCTGTTGCGAAATATCCGGCTGAAGTACAAATTCTGGTTGCTGAATATTCTCGTGTTTGCGGTGCTGTGTCTGCTGGTGCTCTATGCCATGCAGGTGATCGCGGGCCAGACCGAATCCAGCTTCAGCCAGGTATTTGCAGACACCGCGCCGGGCTTTGCACTGATCGTGGCGGTGCTCATGGCGCTGGAGATGGCTGGTTCCCAGCTGCTGATTTCCTTTATCGAACGCCATGTTAACCGGCTCAAGAACACCATGGTTGCGGTGCAGACCAGCGGCGACCTGAGCCGTCGGGCCGACGTCGACTCCCAGGATGAAATTGGCGAAATGGCCGCTGCCTTCAATGCGATGCAGGATCGTACATCTGATGTCGTTCGCAGTATGAAAACGGCCACCGAGCACCTGCACCAGGAGGTCGAATCTCTCACCCAGCGGGCCGCCGCACGCAGGGACAGCCTCACGCGGCAACAGGAAGGCGCCAACCGCTCAGCCGAATCCGTTGAGGCCATGCTGCAAAGCTTTGTCGGCATTGCCGAACAGGCAGGCATTGCCAAAACCCTGTCAACAGAAGCCCGGGAAACTGCGGTAAATGGCAGCCAACGGGTCAGCCAGAGCGCCGACAGCATTCGCAGGCTGGCGAGTGTGGTTCGCCAGTCTGCTGGCAGCGTACAGTCACTGGCCGAAAACAGCCATGAGATTGGCCAGACCATTACCGAAATCAAGGGCATTGCCGAGCAAACCAACCTGCTGGCCCTCAATGCCGCCATAGAAGCCGCCCGCGCGGGCGAACAGGGCCGGGGCTTTGCGGTGGTTGCCGAAGAAGTCCGTAACCTGGCGCGCCGGGTTCAGGACTCCACTGACCAGATCCAGACCACCCTGGATCGCCTGTTGGCCTCCATGAATACCGCTGTCGAACAGATGACGGGGAGCTCAGACGACGCCGAGCGATGCGTGGAAGAATCCGAAAAGGGGCGCCAGGCCCTGGAAGCCATTAACGAGGTGGTCGGTCGTATCGACCGGACCAATCAGGAAATCGCGGATATGTCTGCCGAACAGACCGCCGATACCGATCAGGTTCTGACCAATGTTCAGGACATCCGGGAGACTACCCGGAACATGGTCGTCCAGCTCTCGGAAAGCGCGGATATGACGCAACGTCTGGAGCAACTGATCCGTTCACTGGAAGAAGCCTCGGCAAAGGTCACAGTTCGCTGAGGTTTGTGGCACACTCTGCACTCGTTTTTGACTGCAGAGTTGTAACTCATGAATCGCCTTGGCGCCTTCTACGACCGTTTTATCCTGCCCCACCCCTGGATTGTTCTGGCCCTGTTTGCCCTGCTACTGGCACTGACCGCGCTGCGTTTTGATCAGTTCCGGCTGGATGCCTCGGCAGAATCCCTGGTGCTGGAAAACGATCGTTCGCTGGAGCAGTACCGACAGGTAAACCAGACCTTCACCACCTCTGACGATTTCCTGGTGGTCACCTACACCCCCAACGACCCCCTGTTCACCACCGAAGGCCTGTCGCGGTTAAGGGCTCTTCGCGACGACTTGCAGGCTCTTGAGGCCGTCGGTTCCACCAACAGCATTCTGAATGTACCGCTGCTGCACAGCCCGGACCTTACCCTGGACACCGTCGACAGCGAGATCAAAACGCTGGATGAACACGATGTGGCTCCGGAGACCGGCCGACAGGCGTTGCTGGACAACCCCATGTACCCCAACCTGCTCATCAGCGAGGACGGCAAGACCACGGCCATCCAGGTCAACCTGCCAACCCCGGACCGCTATTTTGACTTACTCAACCAGCGTAACGAACTCCGGGAAAAGGTGAATCGGGGCGAGGCCAGCGTGGCCGAGCGGACGCAACTTGAGCAGACAAGCGACGAATTTATCCGCTACACCGAGCAACTGGGTGAAGAGCGTGATGCCACCATCAATCAGGTTCGCGCCATACTGGAGCAATACCGCGACCACGCCAGCATCCACCTGGGCGGCGTGCCCATGATTGTCGCCGACATGATCCGGTTTATTGAAAACGATCTCTCCACTTTCGGCTTCGGGGTATTGGCTTTCCTGCTGCTCACCCTGGCGATTATTTTCCGGCAATGGCGTTGGGTCGTGGTACCACTGTTGTGTTGCGGTTTTACCGTCTGGCTGATGGTCGGATTTCTGGGCTGGGCCCAATGGCCGGTGACAGTGATTTCGTCCAACTTTATTTCGCTGCTACTGATCATGACCCTGTCGCTCACCATCCACCTGATTGTGCGCTACCGGGAATTCCAGCATGACGAGCCCGAGGCTGCGCCAAACAACATCCTGCGCAACACCCTGATGACCATGATCCGACCGTGCTTCTATATGGCGATCACCACCATTGTTGCCTTCGGCTCCCTCACCTTCAGCGGCATCCGGCCGGTCATCGATTTTGGCTGGATGATGACCCTGGGGCTGACCGTGGCTTTTCTCATTACTTTCTTGATCTTCCCGGCCCTGTTGAGCCTGCTGCCACCCCCGATCGACCAGCGCGTGAGCTCAGACAAGGTGCCCTTCACCGATGCCTTCGCCCGCTTCACCGAGCGGTTCAGCGGGACGGTCCTGGTCAGTTCCGGGGTCATTGCCGTGCTCTGCGTGATTGGCCTGAACCGACTGACGGTAGAGAACAGCTTTATCGATTACTTCAAGTCCTCCACCGAAATCCATCAAGGCATGGTCACCATAGACGACCGACTGGGGGGCACCACGCCGCTGGATGTGGTCATTACCGATCAACCCGCCCCGGAAAACGCCAACGCGGATCCATTCGCCAGTGACTGCGACCCGTTTGTAGAAGACTGCGGTGACGAGGAATACCGGGACACCTGGTACACCTATCAGAAAATGCGCCAACTCGGTGAGGTGCATGATTACCTGCATAGCCTGCCGGAGACCGGCAAAGTCCTGTCCATACAGACCACACTCGAACTGCTGGCCCAGGTTAACGGCGGTGAGCCCCTGGACGCCCTGGAGCTGGCCTTTGTGCCCGCCGCCGTACCGGACGATCTACAGGATATTCTGCTGACCCCTTATATTTCTGAGGAGCAGGACAAGGCGCGATTCAGTATCCGCATACTCGAAACCATGCCAGACCTGCGTCGACAGGAGCTGCTGGATGACATTCGCCACCACCTGAGCACCGAACTCGGTTACGACCGGGATCGCATACTGCTCTCAGGCATGACAGTGATGTACAACAACATGCTTCAGAGCCTGTTCGATTCCCAGATCAAAACCATCGGCGTGGTGTTTGGCGCTATCCTGGTCATGTTTCTGATCCTGTTCCGTTCCGTGAAGCTGGCGCTGGTGGGTATGGCACCCAACCTGATTGCCGCAGGCTCAGTACTGGGGCTGATGGGCTGGCTGGGCATTCCACTGGATATGATGACCATTACCGTGGCGGCCATCACCGTCGGGATTGCGGTAGATGACACCATCCACTACATCCATCGCTTCAAAACCGAGTTCGCCAAAGACGGCGACTACCTGGCCACCATGCATCGCTGTCACCGCAGTATCGGCCAGGCCATGTTCTACACCTCGCTGACCATCATTGCCGGTTTCTCCATACTGGTGCTGTCGAACTTCATTCCCACCATTTATTTTGGCCTGTTCACCGGTTTTGCCATGTTCATGGCCTTGCTGGGTGCGCTCACCTTGCTGCCCAGGCTGATCATTCTGGTTCGACCGTTTAATACCCCATAACAAAAAACCCCGCCGGGGCCAGGCTCCGGCGGGGTTTCTCTCAAATACACCGACTCAGCAAATTACTGCTGGCCCTGAGGCTGCATCATCTGACGCTGTTGTTGCATCTGCTGCTGCATCTGTTTCATGCGGCGATCCAGCTCATCACGCTGCTCCTGGGTGAACACCGCATCCACCTTCGCCTGCATCAGGGCAGAAAGCGCTGCAATTTCACCGGTCACATCACCGAGTTTGGCGGCATTGTCACGAATGGCAGACTCGTCGTAATCCGGCTTGATCTGCTCTTGCAGGTCTTCCTGCAGCGAGCGGGCATCCTGGCGCAGTTCGCCGATCTCGCCCTGCATGTCGTCGATGATGCCGCGAATCTCGGTTTGCTGTTCTTCAGACAGCCCCACCATCTGCGCGAGCTGGCCCACCTGATCCGGCTGACCACCCGGCGACTGCTGTGCGATCGCCGGCGCTGAGATAGTCAGGGCGACAAGTGCGGAACCGATGAATTTTGCGAGCTTCATACTGTTCTCCATCATTGAGGCGGCCTGTCGGGAGCCACCACGGATTGGCTTTAATCGTTTGAAGTGACACCCTAAAGCATTCTCCTGCTTCATTTCACCCCGATATCCCTTCAATTTGTACAGGTTCTCAGTTTGATTCGCTCTGAGGGCGCGGCACTGGCGGGATTTGATGAATGTGAAAATTTAGTCATTCCCCTGCATAATGGCGCCCTCAATCAATCAGCGGAGTAAACACCATGGCCATTAACTGGTTTCCCGGGCATATGCACAAGGCCCGAAAGGAGATCAAGAAAGTCATGCCCCAGATGGACCTCATCATCGAGGTGGTGGACGCCCGGATTCCCTTCAGTAGTGAGAATCCACTGGTGCCTTCGCTGCGTGGCGATACCCCGCTGATCAAGGTGCTTAACAAGCGAGACCTGGCCGACCCGGTCATCACCGAGCAGTGGCTGGCCTGGCTGGAGCGGGAACGGGGTGTACGTGCGGTCACGCTCACACACAATCAACGCCAGGAAGCCCTGGGCATCCTCAAGCTGGCGGAAGAGATGACGCCCGGGCATGATCGACAGAAAAGCGCCTTGAGGGTGATGATCCTGGGCATCCCGAACGTCGGCAAATCCACACTGATCAATACCCTGGCTGGCCGTCCCGCCGCCAAGACTGGCAACGAGCCGGCGGTTACCCGGGCACAACAGGCCATCAAACTGCCGGATAACGTTCTGCTCTACGATACCCCTGGCTTCCTCTGGCCCAAGCTGTCGCCGGTGCAATGCGGCTATCGCCTGGCAGTAACCGGCGCAATCCGCAGTGCTGTGCTGGATTTCGAGGATGTTGCGCTGTTCGAGGCGGATTATCTGATTGCCCACTACCCGGAGCTCGTCGTCAACCGCTACGGGCTGGACGAAACACCCGTGGATGGGCTGGCACTGATGGATGCCATCGCCGTAAAACGCCGTTTCCTGGGCCGCGGCGGGGTACCGGATCTGCACAAGGTTTCCGAAGTGCTGCTGAACGAACTCCGAGCCGGGACGCTCGGCCGGATCTCGCTGGAAACGCCGGACATGGTGGAGCAGGAACTGGTGGAAGCCCGGGCCCGGGAACAGGCCGAGGCGGAAGAGAGAGCCAGAAAGGATGAGCAGCGCAAGAAGAAGCAACGCTAGCCGGTCTCGGCGTAAAGGCCAAACCCGTAAAGACTAAAGTTTGGGCATAAGACTAGCCTTTTTTGCTATACTTGATTTAAATCAAGGTGACTGAAACCAGATGTTTCAGCATTGGCACCCATGGGAATCCGCCGCATGCTCAGGTATCCGGATCGCCCAGGGTGTCCGCCCCGAACGCAGGCAAAAGCCTTACCTGTTGGGGCTGAGGACGCACCGCACACGCTTCGGTGCGGTTTTGAATGGATCAACCCGGATGGTTCGTCAACTATGGCCCAGGCAATTCGACTTCACCAAGTATCCCCTCTCAAGGCCTCCTGTCACCAGTGCAGCCTGAGCAACCTGTGTCTACCTCTGGCCATTGAAGAGAACGATCTTGATCGCCTTGAGGACATTGTCCAGCAGGGGAAAATCTATAACCGCGGCGAGCATATTTTCGATCAGAGTACCCCGGTTCGCTCCTGCTTTGCGGTCAAGAGCGGCTCCATCAAAACATCCATTATTACCGAAGGCGGTGAAGAACAGGTAACCGGTTTCTTCATGCCTGGTGAACTGGTGGGGCTGGACAGCATGAGCAGCGAGAACTATGCCTGCACTGCCAAAGCACTGGAACGTACCAGCGTATGTGAATTCCCGGTCGACAGGCTTGAGGAACTCACCGGCAAGCTGCCGGAACTGCAGCACCACATGTATCACCTGATGAGCCAGGAAATCCAGAACAGCCATCAACTGGCCATGCTGCTCAGCAAGAATACCGCCGAAGAGCGCATTGCGGCGCTTTTGCTGTCGCTGTCCAGCCGCTTCCGGCGTCGTCGTATGTCGGCTACCAATTTCAGCCTGCCCATGGCCAGGAACGACATTGCCAACTTCCTGGGCCTGGCAGTTGAAACCGTGAGCCGGGTTTTCACCCGCTTCCAGAATCAGGGCATCATCCGCGCTCGCGGGCGGGAAGTGGAACTGCTGGATGTGGAAGCGCTGCAAATGGTAACGCGGGATTTCGCCCGTCAGGGCCAGTAAGCACTAACCAGTCACACACCCTGAGCGGGTTCAGGAATTTGCCGGAACCCGCTCAGCGCTGTTCGATTCCTTCAACATCGCCACCTCTTCAGACAACCAGGTGCGCCACGGCATCTGTTTTATGCCGAAGGTATTGCGGATCTTGGTACAGACCATAGTGGTGTTTACCGGTTCGATGTGGCCCCAATCGGGCACCTCGTCCACCACCTTGATTCCTTCAGGAATGCCAGGCATGCCGGCGATCGCCAACCCCAGTTCATACAGATTGATCTCTTCTGCCCCGGCATACTGGTAGGTACCCCAGACTTCAGCACCACAATCGATCTGGAGCGCCACCGCCACGATCACCCTCGCCAGATCCTTCACCGCCACCGGCTGCCCCTGACAGCGGCCGGGCAAAGACAGGCCACCTTGCGCCGTACTTTGCTGAACCTTGCCGATAAATCGGGCCAGGCTCCAGCCGGTACGCAGAATAATATGCCGCGGGAGCTGCGTTCTCAGGGCCTGCTCACATTCCCATTGCCAGCGACCCAGCTCGTTAACAGGCTGCCCTGGATTCGACGCTATGTAGGCACCCTGTTTACGGCCATCAAACACATAACATGAAGAAAGCTGCAGTAAAGCCATTTTGCGCTCACGGGCATGCTCGGCCAGCGCCAACGGCAATGAAAACGCCGCTTCGTGAGTCGCCTCCCGGTTTTTCTCCGCCTTTTCCGGATCCGCGAGCCACAACGCATTGATAATCAGCGCGGTGTCTTCAGGAATCCAGTTATCCAGGGCATGCAGGTCGACATTGGCAGGATCACTGATCAGCAAAGGACTGATCCGCAGATGCGTTTCCCGCAGGCGCTCCAACAGCACCTTGCCAAGCGGGCCATAGTCGTGAACAACAAGTACATGCACGTGGAAACAACGCCTCCGGAATATCACTGATGTGACGGATGTCAGGAAACACTCGGGCCAATGGCTCGGAACACTACTTTACTGCAGTATCATGCAGCCTGAAACGTCAGCCTTACGGGGAGCCGGTGAACGCTCCCGGATCGACAAGCATACAACAACGGGAATCCCAATGCTGAAACAACAGAGCCATATAGTGGCCCCTATCCCCGATGAACTAAGAACCCGGGCTCTTTATACCGTCAGTGAGCTCAAAGGCCGCGGCAAAGCCGACAAGCAGGCCATCGACCAGCTGTATGAGCTCATCGTTGAACTGACCGAATCCGGGCTGGATTTCTTTTTCCTTGAGCCACTACGCCGCCTGAATGCCGGCAGCATGATGATGGGAATGGCCAAAATGGGCATCAGTAGCATGCTCAAGGGCAGCAAAATGGTGATTCACAAAGTCCTCAAGAAACTGGACGACCGCAGCCTGGCGGCGATTCTCGATTTCATCGAAGAAATCATTCATGAACCCGAGGCACCCGCGACGTAACGCCGGTGAGCAACTCATAGCCAATGGTACCGGCGTAACCGGCCACCTCGTCGACACTCACGGTTTTGCCCCAGAGCTCCACCAGGTCGCCCTCGCGGGCTTCAGGGACAGCACTCAGGTCTACCGCCAGCATGTCCATGGAGACCCGCCCCAACAAACGGATTCGCTGGCCGCGCACAGCGGCTGGCGTTCCGGTACCCGCGTGACGCGGGTAGCCATCGGCATAACCAATGGCCACCATGCCCATCCGGGTATCCTGACTGGCCGTCCAGGAAGCGCCATACCCTACCGACTCCCCGGCACGGACCACGCGTGTGGTAATCAGAGGCGCCTGCAAGGTCATCGCAGGGCAAAGCCCCAGCTCCGCACCGGTTTTGCCCTCCATGGGTGACGCCCCGTAGAGCATGATCCCCGGGCGGCTCCACTCGTACAGCGGCTGATTCGGGCGAAAGTGAGCCGCAGAATTGCCAACGCTACGCATCAAATCCGGCCAGGGGGCTACTGCCCGCTCAAAAATCCGGGTCTGGAGCCCGGTCATTTCGCTGTCCGAATCATCGGCACAGGCAAAATGAGTGACAAAACCAATCGCAAGATGCTTCAGGCCCGCTTCCTCAAGCCCGGCCATCACCTCCGGCAGCTCTTCGGGCCGGAAGCCCAGACGGTTCATGCCAGTATTGACCTTGATCCAGAATCTGGGAGAACGCCCCACACCGAGCCACGATAACTGTTGCTGACAGTGGAGCACCGGTTCAAAACCCGACCGCTCACATTCGGCCAGATCATCCTTTTGATGGGTGCCCTGCAGCAGCACCACGCTGTGTCGATGGCCGGCACCGCGAATGGCTATGGCTTCCTCGATACAGGCCACCGCAAACCGGCTGGTCTCCGGGGCCAGAGCATCAGCAACCGAGCGAATGCCATGGCCATAGCCATCGGCTTTGACCACCGCCATGGCATAGGCGGTTCCGGCCAGTTCCCGGGCCCGGCGGAAATTGTGTTTCAGGGCGTCAAGATCAATGCGGGCAACGGTGGGGCGTGGCATTAATAATCCCCACCGTAATCGCTGTAATCGCCGTGCGCCAGGTCTTCGAATTTGGTGTATTTACCGATGAACGCGAGACGGATGGTACCGATCGGGCCATTCCGCTGCTTACCAATAATGATCTCGGCAATGCCCTTATCCGGCGTATCCTCGTTGTAGACCTCATCCCGGTATACGAACATGATCACATCGGCATCCTGCTCGATCGCACCGGATTCCCGCAGGTCCGAGTTGACCGGGCGTTTGTTGGGGCGCTGCTCCAGACTCCGGTTCAACTGGGACAGCGCCACAACCGGGCAGCCCAGTTCTTTGGCAATACCCTTGAGTGAGCGTGAGATTTCAGAAATCTCCGCAGTCCGGCCTTCAGTGTTACCCGGCACCCGCATCAACTGCAGGTAGTCGACCATGATCAGGCCAATCTTGCCGCCGTTCTCCCGCGCCACCCGACGGGCCCTGGAGCGCATTTCTGTCGGGCTCAGCCCCGGAGTGTCATCGATATAAAGCGGCTTATCCTTCAACAGACTGACGGCAGAAGTAAGCCGGGGCCAGTCATCCTCTTCCAGCTTGCCGCCCCTCACTTTGGTCTGATCAATGCGACCAAGCGACGACAGCATACGCATGGCCAGCGCATCTGCGGGCATCTCCATACTGAACACCAGTATCGGGGTGCCGGTGCTGATCAGGGCGTTCTCAACAATGTTCATGGCAAAGGTGGTCTTACCCATAGAGGGCCGCCCCGCCACAATGATCAAGTCGGCCGGCTGCATACCGGAGGTCTGGTCGTCCAGGTCCCGGAAACCAGTAGTCAAACCGGTCGTCTGCTCGCCGGATTCAAACAGCTCTTCAATCCGGCTGAGTGTGGTCGCCAGGATGGGGTTGATGGCCTTGGGACCGGAACCTTCTTTAGTACGTGCCTCGGCGATCTGGAACACACTGCGTTCTGCTTCGTCCAGAATATCGTTACTTTTTCGCCCCTGCGGGTTGAAGGCCGAATCGGAGATCTTGCCGGACACCTCCACCAGCTGCCGCAGAATGGAGCGTTCGCGAACAATGTCAGCGTAGGCTCTGATATTGGCGGCGCCGGGTGTTTTCTCGGCGAGTTCCGCCAGATAAGACAGACCACCAGCATCCTCAATATCGCCGGCCCGTTCCAGAAACTCGGCCAGGGTAACCACATCCAGCGGCTCACTCTCGCTGGCCAGGCGCTCCACGGCGCCGAAAATCAGGCGATGGTCCTGCCGGTAAAAATCAGCCGCTGAAATAATTTCGGCGATCTCGTCAAACCGACGGTTGTCCAGCATCAGGCCGCCGAGCACCGCCTGTTCAGCCTCGACCGAATGCGGCGGGACCTTGATGCGACTGGTTTCCGGATCAATAGAAGCAGGTTTCAGAGTGGGATTGGCCATAGACACCGACATCAGGGAAATGAACAAACGAGATTACAAGAATACCAGAAAGCAACGGGCCCGAAACCGTCTCCGGCTCGGGCCCGTTTTTCAGCACAGAAACCTGTGGCTTCAGTGCTGGTTGAATCGACCTGTCACTGGGCTACCGATTACTCGGCAACAACCGCCAGCTTGATGGTCACTTCAACGTCTGTGTGCAGCTGCAGCTCGATGTCGTACTCGCCAGTCACCCGGATCGGGCCTTCCGGCAGACGAACTTCGCTCTTCTCGACTTCAGTACCACCGGTAGACACTGCGTCGGCAATGTCACGAACACCGATAGAACCGAACAGCTTACCTTCTTCACCAGCCTTGGAGGTGATGGTGAAGGAAGCGCCTTCCAGAGCTTCGGCACGGGCCTGGGCAGCAGCCAGCTTCTCAGCAGCAGCTTTTTCCAGCTCAGCGCGACGCTCTTCAAACGCCTTTACGTTTGCTTCCGTAGCAGGAACGGCCTTGCCGTACGGCAGCAGGAAATTACGACCGTAACCGGCCTTAACCTTTACCTTGTCACCCAGGGAGCCAAGGTTTGCGACTTTCTCGAGCAGAATAACTTCCATCTCGTTAACCTCTTCGTGCTTTATTCAGCCGGACCGGCGGGTATACGCCCCCGGATATCCAGCCAGCTATCCACAAAAGCCAGAACCACTAACAGCATCAACAGATTGGGACCCAGCAGAACCAGAGCAACGTAAAACATTGCCAGCCAGTTTCCGCTCCACTGCTTTCGAGCAAACACACCGTGCACCAGAGCCAACCCGGCCAGAACCAGCGGGGTGCCCGCAGCCCAGGCCAGCAGGATGGCATTCAGCCCAAGAATCGGGCCGACCACCATGGTGATGGCGCACACTACGGCTACCGCCGGCGATAACCTGAGGCCATGGAATTCCTTGCGGAATCCGCCGGGGTTATACAACCCCGCCTGCCACGACCTTGCCAGCATCGTCATACCGATGGCGGTGGCAAAGTAGGTACCGGCCATGCTGGCGTTCATGGTGTCCCGGATAACCTGTTCCAGTTCACCACCCAGCGCACGGGCCATTTCAGTGTTGTACTGCTCGTAAACCTCGACACCAGCCTGAACCAGATCGTTCAGCAGCGCCGGATACATCACAGGCAACATCAGCCCGGTCAGTATCGCCAGAAAGGCACCGGACAACAGCGCTCTTTCCCAGGACAGCGTCGTCCGGATAATGGATGCCATCAGCATCACCTGCAGCAGCACCGCCAGCGCCGTGGGATCCTGGCCGTAAACGGCCCACCCGATCGCCGGAATCAAAGCCCAGAGGCCAATATTGAGCCCCTGGCGAATGCCCAGTCGAAGAACGACCAGGCCAGTTACCGCTGCGCCAATCCAGAACAGTAAGGGTACTGCGGTGGTAACCGCTGCAACCCCGCCAGCCTGCAGGGGACCGCGCATTACATACTGTGCCAGTGCACGCATGGTCCCGGGTCCTGTCCGTTAAAACTTAGTGGTCGTGACCGTCCGTATACGGCAGCAGTGCCAGGTAGCGGGCACGCTTGATAGCGGTAGCCAGCTGACGCTGATAACGTGCTTTGGTGCCGGTGATGCGGCTGGGCACGATTTTGCCGGTTTCAGTGATGTAGCCTTTCAGGGTGTCCAGATCCTTGTAATCGATCTCTTTAACACCTTCTGCCGTGAAGCGGCAGAACTTACGACGTCTGAAAAAACGAGCCATAACGTAACTCCTAACTCCGGTTAATTACTCTTCTTCGTCCTGGGATGCGCTCTGACGCTCTTCAGAGTCAGCTGAACGACGTGGACGATCGTCTCCGCCGGAACGACGGTCCTCACGGGACTCAGCGGCTTTCATCGGAGACAGGTCGGTAACGGCCTCGTCGCGACGCAGAATCAGGTCACGGATGATGGCGTCGTTGAACCGGAAGTTGTGAGTCAGCTCGTCCATCGCTGCCTGTGAACACTCGATGTTCATCAGCACGTAGTGAGCCTTGTGGATCTTGTTGATCGGGTAAGCCAGGTGACGACGGCCCCAATCTTCCAGGCGATGTACCTTGCCGCCATCTTCAGTGATGACGCTGGTATAACGCTCGATCATCGCGGGCACCTGCTCGCTCTGATCCGGATGTACCATGAAAACGATTTCGTAGTGACGCATGAGTTCTCCCTACGGTTTAAACAGCTTCCTTCTCCCGGTGGCCATACCAGTGGTTGTGGCCGGAGCGTGAAAGCAAGGAGGTGACAGCAAGTGCTGCCGGTTTCTTTTTTGCTTTATCAATAAGGCTTTACAAGAAAGGCTTGATCAAAAGCGAAGCTAACCATTGCCATACAACAGACAATAAAAAGCCACCCCTTGAAAAAGGGGTGACGTATTCTAGGCCCGCAGGCCTGTTTGTGCAAGGTTTAACCGAGGCGCTGGCGCAGTGCCTCGTACAGACAGACACCGGTCGCCACCGACACATTCAGACTGTCGACGTGGCCAAGCATCGGAATGTTGATCAACTGGTCACAATGTTCACGGGTCAGACGGCGCATGCCTTTACCTTCGGCGCCCATTACCAGAGCAACCGGCCCCTTGAAATCAGCCTGATACAAGGTGGCATCCGCCTCACCTGCCGTACCAATCAACCACACGCCCTGGTCCTTCAACTCCCTAAGGAAACGGGCGAGATTGGTCACCCGGACAAACGGTACCGTTTCTGCCGCCCCACAGGCGACCTTTCGGGCAACCGGCGTCAACGAGGCAGATTTATCCTTGGGCACAATCACGGCCTGCACTCCCGCCGCATCGGCGGTGCGCATGCACGCACCCAGATTATGGGGATCCGTCACGCCATCCAGCACCAGCAGGAATGGCGGCTTGTCGCTGGCGGCCAACTGGGCAAGAAGATCATCCTCGGTCCACTCCCGGCTTTCCGCAACGGCAGCAACAACACCCTGGTGGACACCGGACACCCGCTCATCCAACTCTTTCCGGTGCACCACTTTCCAGGGCACCCCCAGACCGTCAAGGGCATCGGTAACCGACTTCACCCGCTTATCCTGACGACCGGTCTGAATCCAGACCCTTTGCAACCGCTCCGGCTCTCTTTTCAACACGGCATCTACGGCATGCCAGCCGAATACATATTCCTGAGACACTGACAATCAATTCCTGCGTAACGTGTTATTTGCGACTCTTGCGCTTACGGCCCGAGCCTGACGGTTTACCTTTGGCCGATTTGGACCGGGCCTCCCGGGCAGCCTCTGCGGCCAGCTTTTCCTTGGCGCTGGCCGGCTTACCGGTTTTTCGCCCTTTACCGGAGCGATCACCCTTGCCTTTGCCCCGCGGCTCGCGCTTGGACACTTCCAGCGCATCGCGGTCTGCCTTTCGGCGCCTGGGGGTACTTACCAGCTCAAGATCGATTTTGCGGTCTTCCAGATCGACACGCACCACGCGGACTCGCACTTCGTCACCCAGACGGAAGCTGACGGCCGTGCGCTCACCAATCAGACGATGCTTGACGGCATCGTGATGGAAGTAGTCACCACTGAGCGTGGACACGTGTACCAGACCTTCGATGTAGATATCGGACAACTCAACAAAGAAGCCAAACGGCACCACCGCGCCGATAATGCCATCGTACTCCTCGCCCACGTGATCGCGCAGGAACTCGCACTTGAGCCAGGCCATGACATCCCGTGTAGCATCGTCGGCCCGGCGTTCGGTCATGGAGCAATGCTCACCCAGCTGCTCCATGCGGGCGTAATCGTAGGGATACTCTGCCAATTCGGGATCGTGCACTTTCGGAGACACCAGATCTTTGGTCGCCTCGGGATTATGGATCCGGGACTTGATGGCCCGATGCACAATCAGGTCCGGGTAACGTCGAATTGGCGAGGTGAAGTGGGTATAACTGGCAAAGCCAAGACCAAAATGCCCGGCTTCTTCAGGACTGTACACCGCCTGGCTCAGAGAGCGCAGCATCACCATCTGGATGACATTGGCATCCGGGCGGTCGGCCACCTGACCCAGCAAGGCCTGGTAATCTGCCGATGATGGCTTATCGCCGCCGCCCAGCTGCAATCCCAGCTCACCCAGGAACAGGCGGAGATTGCTCAGACGCTCTTCCGAAGGCCCGTCGTGCACCCGGTAAAGCGCCGGAATCTTGTGCTTCTTGAGGAAGCGGGCCGTCGCCACGTTCGCGCACAGCATGCACTCTTCCACAATCTTGTGGGCATCGTTCCGGTGCACCGGAACAATTTCCTCAATCTTGCGCTGCGCATCGAAAACAATCTTGGTTTCCGTGGTCTCGAAATCAATGGCCCCACGCTCGGTGCGAGCCTTTCGCAACAACTTGTAGAGGTCATACAGGTTGTGCAGATGCGGCAGCAAATCCGCATAGTGGGCGCTGAGTTTGTAGCCCTGCTCCGTATCCGGATGCTCCAGCATGGCACTGACCTTGTTGTAGGTCAGCCGGGCATGGCTGCGCATTACGGCCTGATAGAAGGTGTAGCCGCTGATGTTACCGGCGGCACTGATGGTCATGTCGGCCACCATGCACAGGCGGTCGACATCCGGGTTCAGGGAACACAGGCCATTGGAGAGTTTCTCCGGCAACATGGGCACCACGTGGTCCGGAAAATACACCGAGTTACCGCGCTGAATGGCCTCTTCATCCAGTGGCGACCCCGGGCGGACGTAATGGGATACATCAGCGATGGCCACCACCAACCGGTAGCCACCACGGGGACGAGGCTCGCAGTAAATGGCATCATCGAAGTCACGAGCGCTCTCGTCGTCGATGGTCACCAGGCGCATGTTGCGGATATCCACCCGGTTTGCCTTGTCTTTCTCTGCCACTTCCGCCGGAATCGAGGCAGCCTGCTCACCTACGGCGGGCGGCCAGCTATGGGGAATTTCGTAGGAACGAATGGCAACATCAATTTCCATTCCCGGCGCCATGTGCTCGCCCAGAATTTCAATGACCTGGCCAGTAGGCTGGGTTCGAATCGTCGGCTGACGAATAATTTCCACCACCACATACTGGCCGTGAACTGCCTTACCCGCCTGCTCATCCGGAACCAGTATCTCATGATTGATCCGGGCGTTCTCCGGCACCACAAAAGCGATGCCGCTCTCTTTAAAGAAGCGACCGACAATCTGGGAGGTGCGATGCTCCAGCACTTCCACAATCTTGCCTTCCCGGCGCCCGCGATCATCCACCTGATCCACCCGGGCGGCTACCCGGTCACCGTGGAATACCTGGCGCATCTGCCGGGCAGTCAGAAACAGGTCGGAGCCACCGTCATCGGGGATCAGAAACCCGAAACCATCACGATGTCCAACCACACGCCCGGTGACCAGATCCGCTTCCTCGATCGGCAGGAACGCATCACGGCGGTTACAGATCAACTGTCCATCACGGCACATCGCAATCAGACGACGGCGCAACGCTTCAATTCCTTCCGCAGACGTCTGCCCGAGCTCCTGACACAGGGTCTCGTGCGTGGCCGGCGCGCCCCGCTCTTTCAGATGTTGGAGAATGTACTCCCGACTCTGGATGGGGTTGTCATATTTCTGGGCCTCACGCTGGGCATGAGGGTCACTTTGTTTGTTCTTCCTGGAAACCATTCGGATCCTTTCTGTCTCACCGCAAACCGTGCGGCATCATTCATGTTTGATGCAGTATAACGTTGGGATGGGAATGCTGCCTAACAAGGGCGCCAATATAGGCACAAATACCCTGAAATCGTCAGACTCTGCCGCCGAAACTTTTTTGAAAAAAATGTTTGACAGCACCTGAACGAATCATTAAAGTACGCGCCATCGGTTGAGGGGCAACTCCTCACCACTGGCAGAAACGCTAAGTTTTCAATAAACTATACGCTAATCTGCAAATCACCTGCCGAGGTGGTGAAATTGGTAGACACGCTAGCTTCAGGTGCTAGTGGGGGCAACCCCGTGGAGGTTCAAGTCCTCTCCTCGGCACCATTTTCTTCCCCAGAAAATGGCCTAAGAAATTAAAAATCCCGAAAAAATCAGCAGCATCTGACGTCGAACTCGCCGTATTTACGCCGAGCATTTTGTGCTGTCTGGAAGGACGACAGACAGAACATCCATCGCCCTTTCCGCAAACCGCCTTACTCCGACAGCCTGTCCAACAGATAGTCCGAGAGGCTCTGGTACTCGTACTCCACTGTGGAATACGCCCGGCCCGGCCGGTCGAGAGGACCGTCACCGCAATCGGATGTGGCGACGAAATCGACCAGATACGCCGTCTTGAGCAGGTTCGGACGCTGCATATCCAGCTCTTCGCTGTTCAGTGCGTCGTAAAACAGCTGCCACTGGAACGCCCCGTTCGCGGAATCCACTTCTGGCCTATTTGCGGTCGCCCGATCCAGGAACGGGAACCGGAGCAAGCGGGCAACAGAGACGCCATTACGCTCATCAATATCGTATTCATAGGCACCAGCCCCGAAAAGATCGGAAGCGGCAACGTCACTGGTAAATGAGAAGGGAAACAGCCGGGTCGCATACTGGCCGTTGCGCTCGGTATCGTTGGGCGCAACACCCTGGGGCGCGCAGGAGGCTCCACCACCAGCAAAACCAACGGCTGCTTCCAGGCCACCGCCCGCGGTCAGCCGATACCCACTGACCAGATCCCGTGGCGACTGCTCGCCATCCAGAATGTCCGCTGGCGAATTGGCCACCTCTAACGCCAGCACGCGATCATCAGCCCTGCCGGGCACGGACTCCACCAGAGTCCCGGCCTGCCCATCCCAAACCCAGCTGATGTCACCGATACCATCCAGCTCGGTTCCCCCTGGCGTTACCCCGAGCGTCTGCTCGTGACACGTAGTGACGGTATCAAGACTGGCCGTGCCATTCTCCCAGGCAAACTCCAGACGCTCGTGCACGCCCTCCTCGTCGTACCAGACGGCACTTTGAGGTGAAAGGGAGGACGATGGCAGCCACTGGGTCTTCAGGTTGGTCATGTAGCCATCGGCCTGAAACAACCGGGCCATCTCGGGCAGCGAAATACCCATGCAGCCCCGGCTGGACACAGCCAGCAGCCTGCCACCTTCACTGTATTCAAACGACAATTCTGCCGAGGCGCCCAGATCCGAGGTATTGGTGGGCAGCGTGTCTGATCGGGTTGGCCGTGCCGAAATCCTCTGGCTGACCAGCAGCCTGGGATTGCTGACCTCCACATCAACGTCCGGCAGTATCAGCGTATCGGTATCCACATTGCCGTAGTTGCCACCGGATACAGCGGCATCGACAATCGCAATAACCTCATCAACGTTCTGCACCACGGAATAGCCAAGCAGGTATACCCCGTCACGCGGTAACAGGCTGGCCTCGCTACCGTCACTGCCGTTCCCGGCCAGGTAATCGTTGTAGCCATCAGGGATCTGGCTGGCCATGAACCGCGCCAACGCCCGGGCATAGGCGTGAGCGCGGTCGTCATTGGCAAGGATATAGTCCTTCCACAGATTGATACCGTCCAGATCAGCGAACCGATTATCCGGAATCGGGTTTTCAGTATTCCACTGTCCGGCCAGGCTCCGGAAACGGGCTAGCGTAGTCAGGGGGGTAATATTGGTGACGCCGGGGCTGGCTGACATCAAAAACGCCCGGCTGACCGCCTCATCGCCGTAGCTGCGCTCCTCCAGGGTCTGGCCGGGAATCGCGAGGGCATAAAGCGGATAATCCCTGGGGTCCAGGTTTGCGCCGATCGAGGGCGAAACATCCAGCGCGGAAACGTCCATGGAAAACCGCCCGCCGGGACCGCTCATCACGGTTGGCTCGCCGTCCTCGAGTATGTGGGTATTACCGCTGTCCAGCTCAATCTCCACCGGCCCTGCGGTGTACTGACCATTGTCGTCAAGATCCAGCCAGACCCGGGCATTGTTGAGGTAACCATCGATTACCCGCCCCTGGTAGGGCGCTCGCTCACTGTAGGTAACACCATCGAACTCCCGGCCATCAACCGGCAGGTCATCGGATTCATCGCCACAACCGGCGATCGCAAGTGACAGCAGAGGAACGGAAAGACTGATCAGACGTTTCATCGCGGCAACCATTTATCCTTGTTAGAGGTTGTGCCGCTACTTTAGGAGATGTGCCGCCGGGAGACCTTGACAGGCTTGGCAAATTGTAAAGTTTGGTAACGACCAGGCCCCGGAATGTGCCGGGGCCTGCAAATCGGGACAATTCGTCAGAACGACCGCGCCACGATTTCTTTCATGATTTCGTTGGTGCCGGCGTAGATCCGCTGCACGCGCGAATCGGCCCACGCCCGGGCAATCGGGTACTCCCACATGTAGCCATAGCCACCGTGCAGCTGAACGCATTCGTCCATCACCTTGCACTGCAGGTCGGTGGTGTGCTGCTTGAGCATGGCGGCGGTGGGGATATCCAGCTTCTTGTCCAGGTGCAGTTCCAGGCAACGGTCAGTGAACACACGGGCGGCCGTGATTTCGGCTTTCAGTTCAGCCAGCTTGAAGCGGGTGTTCTGGAAAGCGATGACGGGTTTACCGAAGGCCTTGCGCTCTTTCACGTAATCCAGGGTCCACTGCCAGGCGGCCTCGGCGGCGGCGACGGCGGTCAGGGCCACCTGCAAGCGCTCCGCCGGCAACTCCTGCATCAGCTGGAAGAAGCCCTGCCCTTCCATGCTGCCCAACAGGTTGTCTGCCGGTACTTTCACATCCTGGAAGAACAGCTCGGAGGTATCCTGAGCTTTCATCCCCACCTTGTTCAGGTTCTGACCTTTTTCAAAGCCCTCCCAGGCGGTTTCGACCAGCAACAAGCTGGTACCCTTGGCACCTTCTTTGGGGTCGGTCTTGGCAACGACAATCACCAGATCCGCCAGCTGGCCGTTGGTGATAAAGGTTTTCGAGCCATTCAGAATGTAGTGGTCACCCTGGCGAATCGCCGTGGTTTTTACGCCTTGAAGGTCGGAACCCGCGCCCGGTTCAGTCATGGCGATGGCAGTAATCATTTCACCTGAAGCCATTTTCGGCAGATACTTCTGCTTCTGCTCTTCTGAGCCGTAGTTCAGGATATAGGGCGCCACGATATCGGAGTGCAGCCCCCAGCCAATGCCAGACAATCCGGCCCGGGAGATCTCTTCCATAATCACTGCGGAGTAACGGAAATCGGCCCCCACACCGCCGTACTCTTCCGGCAGCATCGGGCACAGGAAGCCCAGCTCACCTGCTTTCTGCCAGAGCTCGCGGCTGACCTGACCATCCTTTTCCCATTGGTCATGATACGGAGCCGCTTCCTGCTCCAGAAACTTGCGAACGGAATCGCGGAAGCCTTCAAGATCGGCGTCGAAAAGAGTACGTGGAATCATTGCTGAACCTCGGTGAACGGGTTGGTTTATCATTGTGTTCAGCAAGTCTGTGGCGGGGCGGGGTTTCGCTCAATGGTGAAAACCATCAATCGCTTTGGCCAAAACCATCGCCCCGGAACGGGTCAGTCGGCTTTCTTCTCGCCCCAGCGGGGTACCAGGGTCTGCGGAAAATCCAGGTGGTCGAGAATCCGGGCAACCATGAAATCGACCAGATCATCCACCGACTGCGGGTTGTGATAGAACCCGGGGCTCGCCGGCATCATCACCGCACCCATGCGGGTAAGCCTGAGCATGTTTTCCAGGTGCACCTCAGAATAGGGCGTCTCCCGTAACACCAGAATCAGCTTGCGGCGCTCTTTCAGGGCCACGTCGCCAGCGCGCTCGATCAGATTGTTGCTGGCGCCGGTCGCCAGTGCCGAGAGCGTGCCGGTGCTGCAGGGGCAAATCACCAGCGGTGCCTTCTCGCCGGAACCGGAAGCCGGTGGAGAAAACCACTCCTCCCGGCCAAAGACCTGCACCTGGCCGGTTTGCGCACCGGCGAAGTCCGACAACGCCTCGGCCATGGCAGGCGTGGAACCCGGCAGCCGGAACTCGGTTTCAGTCGCGATCACCACCTGGGCGGCCTTACTGATCATCACGTTCACACGGCAACCATTGGCTACCAGGCACTGCAACAGACGAAGCCCGTACTGGGCTCCGGACGCGCCGGTAAACGCCAGATTAACCACGGGTGATTGTTCAGCCACGACGCTTCTCCAGTTCCGCCACCAGTTTCCGATGAATGCCGCCAAAGCCGCCATTACTCATGATCACGATATGACAGGTCTCTGGCAGCCCCTCCAGGGCCTTCTCAATCAGCTCCTCCACCGACGCCTCCACCCTGTGATGATCCAGCTCACCATGTTCCGCCTGCCAGCTCCCCACCAGTTCCGGCAACCAGTCCATATCACTGAGATTACCCCAAAGCACCCGATCCGCCAGTGCGGCACTCGGGATCAGCGTCTGCTTGTGCACACCCTGCTTCATGGTATTGGAGCGGGGTTCGATAATGGCCAGGATTGGCTCATCCCCCACCCGATTGCGCAATCCCTCCAGGGTAGACGCAATCGCGGTTGGATGATGGGCAAAGTCGTCGTATACGCGCACACCGCCGATTTCGCCCACCAGCTCCATTCTGCGCTTCACTCCAGAGAACCGGCACAACGCCGCCACCGCATGGTCAGGCGTAACGCCCACATGACGGGCAGCGGCAATCGCCGACAGGGCATTACGCACATTGTGCAAACCGGTCAGCCCCCATTTCAGGGTCGCAACCGGCTGCTCATGGTGGATAACCATGAAGCGGCTGCCATCCTCAGCCAGAAGCTCAGCCCGCCAGTCCGCCGTGCGGCTGATCTCGCTGCCGATAGCCGTATCCTGCACCGGGCTCCAGCTCCCCATCTCCAGAGCATTATCCAGGTGACTGTCCAGGGCAGGTCGAATGATCAGCCCCTGAGACGGTACGGTACGCACAAGGTTATGAAACTGACGCTCGATGGCTTCCACGTTTTCGAAAATGTCGGCGTGGTCGAATTCCAGGTTATTCAGAATCAGGGTATTCGGGCGGTAGTGGATAAACTTGGAGCGCTTATCAAAGAACGCGCTGTCGTACTCATCCGCCTCGATCACAAAGAAATCACTGCTGCCCAGTCGGGCAGACACCGGAAAGTCCTGGGGCACACCGCCTATCAGGTAACCGGCATCAAAGCCGGCCTGGTCGAGAATCCACAGCAGCATGGCCGTTGTGGTGGTTTTGCCATGGGTACCGGCTACGGCCATCACCCACCGGTGGCGCAGGACCTCCCGGGCGAGCCATTCGGGGCCAGACATATAATCAATGCGCCGGTTGAGCACTGCTTCCACTTCCGGGTTACCCCGGGACATGGCATTCCCGATCAGCACCAGATCCGGATTCGACTCCAGGTTCTCGGGCCGGTAACCTTCTGTCAACGCAATGCCCTGGGCCTCCAGCTGAGTACTCATGGGAGGGTAAACGCCCTGGTCCGAACCGGTCACCTTATGCCCCAGCTCCCGGGCGATCACCGCCAGACTGCCCATGAACGTGCCGCAAATGCCCAGAATATGTATATGCATTAAGGTTGTGCCTCCGGTTTGAAACCTGCCAAGCCTCTACCATACTTTCTGCGCGGTCAAGAGCCGGCATATGCTCATGAAAAACCGCGGTGTTTGGCGTATCATCTGCGCCATCGTTGAACCAGCAGGAGGCTTCAGCCCGAGATGGCTATCAAGAACGCATTTTATGCCCAGTCTGGCGGGGTCACCGCCGTTATCAATGCCAGTGCTTGCGGTGTTATCCAGACCGCACGCAAACATCCGGACCAGATCGGCAAGGTCTATGCCGGCCGCAACGGCATCATCGGTGCTTTGAAAGAAGAGCTGATTGATACCAGTCTGGAATCTGACGACGCCATCCAGGCCCTCATCCACACGCCAGGCGGGGCTTTTGGTTCCTGCCGCTACAAGCTCAAGAACATTTCCGAGAACCAGCGCGAATACGAGCGCCTGATTGAAGTGTTCCGGGCCCACGACATCGGTTACTTCTTCTACAACGGCGGCGGCGATTCCCAGGATACCGCCTATAAGGTCTCCCAACTGGCCGATCGTATGGGTTACCCGATCACCTGCATTGGCGTGCCCAAAACGGTCGACAACGACCTTCCCTTCACCGACTGCTGTCCCGGATTTGGTTCCGTGGCCAAGTACATTGCCACATCCACCCTCGAAGCCAGCCTGGATATCAAATCCATGTGTGAAACCTCCACCAAGGTCTTCATTCTGGAAGTGATGGGTCGCCACGCCGGCTGGATTGCTGCCGCTGGCGGACTGGCCAGACAGAGCGAAGGCGAGCCGCCTCACGTCATCCTGTTCCCGGAAATTCCCTTCAACCGGGAGAAATTCCTGGAGCGAGTGGATCAGTGCGTGAGGGATTACGGTTACTGCGTGGTGGTGGCGTCTGAAGGCGCCCAATACGAAGACGGCCGCTTCGTTGCCGATGCCGGCGCCAAGGATGCCTTCGGCCACACTCAGCTCGGTGGCGTTGCCCCGGCCCTGGCCAATATGGTGAAACAGGCCCTTGGCCACAAATACCACTGGGCGGTGGCAGACTATCTGCAGCGTGCAGCCCGGCACATTGCCTCCGCCACCGATGTGGAGCAGGCCTATGCGGTTGGCAAGGCTGCTGTGGAAATGGCCCTGGCGGGCAAGCAGGCCCTGATGCCCACCATCGTGCGGGATCAGGCCAAACCTTACCGCTGGTCAATCGGCGAGGCCAATCTCAGCGAGGTAGCCAACCAGGAAAAGAAAATGCCAATCCACTACATCACAGACAATGGCTTTGGTATCACCCAGGATTGCCGGGATTACCTGCAGCCGCTGATTGCTGGTGAAAGCTTCCCGCCGTTTGACGAAGGCCTGCCGAGGGTTGCCAAGCTGAAGAATCAGCTGGTGGAGAAAAAGCTGCGGACCGAATTCGAGCTCTGATCAGGCCCTGCAGCCCTATAAAAAGCCCGGCCAAAGTTGCCGGGCTTTTTGTTACGCCTCAAACACTACAATTTAGCTGGCCGTTTGCGCCTCATGTCGACGGACATACGCCGAGAAATCGTCGAAACCACCCACATACTCGGAACCCACCAGAATCTGGGGCACCGTGTAGACCGGATGGCCGATACGGTCGGCAATGTCCTGTTTGCTCATGCCTTTTTCGATCATGTCCACCCACACGTAGGGGATGTTTCTGGATTCACACAGGTCCCTTGCCCGAACGCAAAAACCACAACTTGAACGGCCATAAATCGTGACCTGCTCCATACATACCTCCTGACTCAAAGGGTTGCGAGTGGCTGGCACTCAGCGCATTTATAATGTCGCAATAATGGCATGGCGAGCACCAATTGAAAATTGATCCTCGCCATGATCGTGATAGTAGCTGACGATACCGATATCGCCCGAGGAAGGGCCAGCCTCAGGTTTTCAGGCGGCCCAGTTCGCGATCCAGCACCTGAACCTGGCCATCGAGCGCTTCGCCACTCTGACGGACCCGCTGCGCCAACTCCCTCAGATCGTTGGCTGCGTCGCCGATGTGAGTCAGGTTCCGGTTAATTTCCTCGCTCACCGAACTCTGCTCCTCAGCGGCGGTGGCCACCTGGGTGACATGTTCAACAATCGTGGCGATACGCTCAACCACTGTGGCCAGCGAGTGACTGGCTTCCCGGGTTCCCTCTACCGCGCTGGTGGCTCGCTCCACCCCGGTTCCAATGACCGTTACCGCACCGTCCACGTCGCCTTTCAGGCGCTCAATCATGCCACTGATCTCGTCCGTGGATTCGCGGGTTCGGGACGCCAGCGTGCGCACTTCATCGGCTACCACCGCAAAGCCACGCCCCTGCTCTCCGGCCCGTGCAGCCTCGATAGCGGCATTCAGTGCCAGCAGATTGGTCTGCTCGGCAATGCCACGGATTACTTCCAGAATCCGGTTGATTTCCTCACTGCGCTGGGCCACTTGACCAATGGCCGAGCTGGCCTGATCCATATCGCCGGCCAGTGCATCCACGCCCCGCAACGCCGTACCCAGAGTATCCTGGGTAAATTTAATGCCATCCCGCGCAGCCCGGGCATTATCCGCTGCCTCGCCAGCAAAGCCGGCCACTTCCCCGGCCGCCGCCGACATTTCATTCATGGCGGTCACCACACTGTCGATATCCTGGTGCTGGCGGGCTGTCTGTTCATCGGTATCCCGTGCAATGGCGCCCACATCCGAGGCCTGCCCCCGCACTTGGGCATTCACGTCTTTGAGGTCGTTGATCATTTCCCTCAGGCGGGCCAGGAAGGCATTAAAGCCGCCAGCAAGGTCAATCAGCTCGGCATGAGTGTCAATATCCAGTTCACGGGTAAGATCGCCCTCGGCACTGGCCAGATTGCGCATGCGCTTACGGATCTCGTCCAGCGGCCGGGTAACCGAACGCACTAGCAACACCAATACGGCAATCGCAAGCACGACCACCACAATGCCCACCACGGTTTGGCGGGTGGCCGTGCTGGTTACTTCGTCTGACAGCAACGCCGTTATTTCATTCACACTGGCCAGGGCGATATCGCGCGGCAATTCAATCAACAGCGACCATTCAGCACCCGGTAACGCGACCTTGACGGGATACGACACGGCGAGAATCTCACCGTTGTCGAAGCTGCCACCGTTGCGGTGCAACGCCGTAAACTCGCCAGCCAGATCCGGCAGTGCTTCCCGCAGTGGCCGGCCCAGATGCTCCTGATAATGACTGGAAGCAGCAATCAGGCCTTTCTCGCTCAATAATGTGACCCGTGACTGGCCGTCAAAGAGTTCCTCGCTGACACCGGCAATGGTCGACTGCAGCGTCGACAGGTTGATGTCGGAACCGACCACCCCGGCAAACTCGCCGTCACTGATCACCGGCACCACCAGGCTGGTCATCAGCTCGGAGTAGCCCTCTTCAATCTCATACTCATAGGGCTCCATCAGGCAGGGCTTTAGAGAATCGCGGGAACACAGGTACCATTCGGCTTCACGGATCCCGAACTCATTGCGGTTGTCCAGGTATTTGGTGGCAGGGTCTTCGGTTCTGCTGAACACCACATTGCCAGCCGGGTCCCGATAGTAGTAGATCTCAAGGGTACCCTCATCACTGCTGTGTTCTTCCACCCCGCCGGTAAAGTAAATGTCCTGGCCGTCGTAACCATCCGGCTCAAACTGGGCGTAAATCGAACTCAGATGCTTCTGCTCCTCGAGCACAGCCCCAATGTTTTCCTGAAGGTCGCGCCGACTGATCCTTCCGGAGCTGTCCGCTTCGATATTTCGGGTAATCAGGCTGCGAACCACTTCAGGCGTCTGGTAGGCGGTTTCGAATACCCCGGTCACCAGCTCACCGTATTTCCCTGCGGTCGCACTAAGCTGATCCATTACAATACGTTGCACCGTGCCCCGGGTTTCCCGGGTCAGCCGTTCCTCCATGGAACCGAGGGAGAGCTGGGCGGTGATAACAATACTCACACCCATGGTTAGCAGCAGTGCAATCACCAGGGCGTAGAGTTTTACGCGCAGAGAGAGTTGTTTCATGTACATCGAAACCTTTTTCTGTGAGGCTTAACAAACATCCTAGAGCATGGAGGCGTTTTTGGCCTACCTGACCCTGTTCCTGACATCTTTTGCCGCGGCAACGCTGCTGCCCGCGTATTCGGAAATACTGCTCGGCACCCTGGTCAGCCAGAATTATCCCCTGTTCTGGTTGTGGTTCTGGGCAACCATGGGAAATACTCTGGGGTCAGTGGTTAATGGCCTTATCGGCCGGCAAGTGGATCGCTTTAAGCACAAACGCTGGTTTCCCGTCAGTGAACTTCAACTACACAAGGCACGAAACCGGTTCAATCGATATGGTCAGTGGTCGCTCCTGCTGGGCTGGTTGCCCATTGGCGGCGATGCACTGACTCTGGTGGGCGGCATTATGCGAGTCCCCTGGCTGAATTTTATTGTTCTGGTGGGGATTGGTAAGGGACTGCGCTATGCCTTCGTCATCTGGGTGGTGCTGACCGCGTCTGGCTAGGCAGCACCGCTCCCATAGAGGTATTTTCTCAACAAGTCCTCGCCGTTGAACTCGGAGTGCAACACCGCAATGAAGGTGTAAACCCCGATTAGTTTTCGATTGAGGAACACGAATTCCTTGGGGGGTACACGAAAATAGCGGCTGATGGCAGACCTGGCGGCCTGCTTGGCCACTCTCGATGGCAAATCGCTCTGTTTCCAGCGGTACTGGCCATGGCTGTTGACGGCATAATCCGGCCACTGACTGCGATCCTTCGCCAGGGGTTCCAGTACTGACATACAGACCTTGCCAAACTTGTCCAGCACCTCCGCCGGCCAGTCCCGGCTCATGAATCTGAGCTTGATTCCGCCCTCAACAACCTGCTCCAGATCTTCCTCATAGGAAGCCCTGATCATCTGGATGACCGGCTTCAGAAAGTCAGACGAGTAACTCTGCACGGCGCCAAAATCCAGCAGGACAATCCGGTCAGTTTCCGAATCACCACCCTGTTCGCCCGCAATACGAATCCGGTAGTTGCCGAAATTCGGGTCGGTCTGGATCTCACCCCATT
Source organism: Marinobacter sp. C1S70 (assembly GCF_000475355.1). Taxonomy (NCBI): domain Bacteria; kingdom Pseudomonadati; phylum Pseudomonadota; class Gammaproteobacteria; order Pseudomonadales; family Marinobacteraceae; genus Marinobacter; species Marinobacter sp. C1S70. The sequence goes on from NZ_AXBW01000026.1 coordinate 65,206, forward strand.
CAAATAGTTCCCGGAAAAATAATTCCAGGGCTGCCTGGCCCAGGGCACTGCGTCGCTCCAGTGGCAATTCACGAACCGCCACTGAACTGACCGAATGGCCGTGCTCATAGGTCGAGGCAATAATATGATCCGTTGAAAATTCTGCCAGCACTCTTGGCACCACAAAGCGTGGATCATGGCTTAGCATCTGGCGGAACTTTTCGGTGGTACGGGCCTCCAGCCGGTAATCCACCTCCCGGTGCATCATTTCCCGGACTTCTTCCAGCCAGTCGTTGAATTCAGGGCCGAAGCTGACCAGCCGCGCCACTTTGAGCAGATGAGCCACAGCGTTCAGATCACTGTCGACGGCATCGGCAACACCGGGGTACTGCACTTTGAGCACAAGCTCCAACCCGTCGCTACGGCGCACCGCACGATGTACCTGGCCAAGTGAGGCGGCTCCTATAGGCTCCGGGTCAATATCGAGTTCAGAAAGCCGGCTCTCCCCCAGTTCGGCTTTGAGAACCCGCTCAATGGCCGGCCACTCCAGAGAGGTGGTCTGGTCTTCCAGAGTGTGCAGCGCCTCAGTGACTTCTTCGGGGAGAAAATGCTCGCCGTACAGCGCCATGACCTGGCCAATCTTGACCACACTGCCCTTGAGCCGACCAAGTTCGTCCACCAGAAACCGGGCCTGACTGGAGAGCATTGCCCGATGCCGCTGCTCCCGGGTTTCCTTGTTGCTGAACCAGTTAGTCGCCATATGGGACGCCATGCGCGTGCCTGCGAACAGTCCGGCTCTGGTCAGCGACAACCTGCGCTCAAAACTGCCGGTCTTGATACGGGAGACGGATTTTCCGGGTCGGCTGGAAGACATGAAAGACCTGTTTCTGTCAGGAAATGTGAATGCCTGCAATACATCTGACCATTATACGGATCTGGGCGCGCGACTGCCTAACCCAGTCGTCGCGCCGGCGCTGCCCCTGCAGCCAATGTGTATAAACTTCGACCAATTTAAAAGAGTTCGTGACATCGGTTACGTTTTGACACAGTCACAGATCACAAAGCGGTCTAGTATTGGTTGACAGGGTTTCTGTGATATTTATCAACTACAACAACACCACCCACACATGAATCAGCCCGCTTCAAGAACGCCAGACGCCGAGCTGTCGCAGTTTCGCGTTAAAGGCGAGATACCGGTACCGGCCCTGATCAACGGCCTCACCTGTGCGGCAGTGCCGTTGCTTGTGTTTTTCGCCTGGCGCTCGTCCGGCCACGGCGACCCGTTGACTTCACGGCTGCTGCTGGCCTTCGCCGCCCTTCTGGCCATTAATGCGATCGTCTTTCTGAGCCTGGGCCACAAAACCCTCCAGCGCCGGGCATTCATTACCCTGATTATCGCTCTGTTTACCTACCTGGCCATCCAGGCGGTTGAAGACGGCTCGGCCATCATGTGGCTGTTCGCCTATCCCCCCATAATCTTCTACATCAGTGAAGCCAGAGTCGGCATACTGGCCTGTGTGGGCGGATGGCTGGCCGTATTATTCCTGTTCAGCCCGTTGGGGGATATGGTTTTTGACTCGCCCTACAGTACCAGCTTCCGGCTTTCCATGATCATCGTGCTGGCTTTCGAAATGGCCACTTGCTACATCCTCGATCAGAGCCGGCGGCGGAGCAAGCTAGGCTTGATCCGGCTGGCCGCAGAATTCGAGTACGCCGCCAAGCACGACGCACTCACCAGCCTGGCCAATCGCCGCGAAGGTTTGGAACAACTGGAAACAGAGTATCAGCGCTACCTGCGTAACGGTCGCAGCTTCTCGGTTCTGCTGATGGATATCGACCTGTTCAAGAATGTGAACGACAGCTACGGTCACCAGGCGGGCGACGACATGATCGTGTTGGTTGCCCGCACCTTGACCGACCAGAGCCGCAAAGTGGACACCATTGCCCGCTGGGGCGGAGAAGAATTTCTGGTACTACTCCCCGAAACCGCCCTGACCGAAGCCGCTGCCACGGCGGAGCGGATTCGCTCTGCCGTGGCGAGCCAGGCCATCGACTGCGCGGGCAAGCGAGTGACCGCCACCATCAGTATCGGCGTGGCCTGTATACAGGGCTCAGAGTCGATTGATCGCCTGCTACAACGGGCCGATGAGGCGCTGTATCAGGCCAAGACGCTGGGGAGAAATCGCGTGTGTCAGGCTACTGAGGCGCTTCACCAGCCCTGACGTTGCTCCACCTGACTGTGGCCAAGACCTTCGACCAGCTCGCTCACCAGCCGGCGCTCCAGGTCATAGACCGAGGCTCCGGCCTCAAAATCACTGACTTGGCACATGGACATGCCCGCGTAGCCACAAGGGTTGATTCGGGAGAAGGGTTCCATGTCCATGTTCACATTCAGAGCCAGGCCATGGAAGGAGCAGCCCCGGCGGACCCTCAAACCCAAGGACGCAATCTTGGCGCCGTTCACATAGACACCCGGCGCATCTGACCGCGGTGCTGCTTCTATGCCGCCTTGGGCCAGGGTACGGACAATCGCCTGCTCAATGGCACTGACCAGGTTACGCACCCCGAGTTTATGCCGGGTCAGATCAATCAGCAGGTAGATCACCAACTGCCCTGGGCCGTGGTAGGTCACCTGGCCACCTCGATCCACCTGAATCACCGGAATGTCTCCTGGCAGAAGGATATGCTCGGCTTTACCCGCCTGCCCCTGGGTAAACACCCGGGGATGCTCCAGGCACCAGAGCTCATCCACGGTGGTCTCGTCCCGGTTGGCGGTGAACGATTTCATCGCTTCCCAGGTTTCCATGTAGGGCTGTTGCCCCAGTGACCGCACGATGAGGTCAGCCACGGTTACAGCACCATGTGAACACGGCCACTGGCCTTCAGTTCTTCAAAGAGTGCTTTGAGCTGATCTTCACCGGTCGCCACAATTTTCAGCTGAACCGAAGAAAACCGGCCTTTACTGCTGTCGGTCACCGAGATGTCCGCTTCAGACAGTCCCGGAGCATGCTGCTCAACGACCTCCACCACAAATTCGGTGAAATCGGGCGCGGCATTGCCAATCACCTTGATGACGTAGTCACAGGGAAACTCGATTTTTGGTGCTTTCGGCTCAGTCATGCCGCACATTACTCCCGGCTAAGGCAAACAGCGCCTCAACCTCAGTTAAACAGTTGAACAAAAAACAGCTTGATGGCATCCCAGATGCGCTTGAACAAACCGCCTTCAGGCACTTCGGTAAGTGCCAGCACCGGCTCATCCACCAGGGTTTCACCATCCAGAACCACACGAACACGGCCCAGCTCATCTCCCACCTTAATGGGCGCTTTTATCACGGAATCAAGGTCGACCACCGATTCCAGTTGCTCGCGGGAGCCACGGGGAATGGTGACATAGACATCCTCCGGCATGCCTACCGACACCTCATCCGCCTGACCGCCCCACACTCTGGACGCCATCAGCTCCTGACCGGCACGGAACAGCCGCTCGGTTTCAAAGTAGCGGAAGCCGTAGTTGAGCATTTTCTGCACTTCCTGGGCCCGGGCCTCAGAGCTGCTGGTTCCCATAACCGTAGCAATCAGCCGGGTCTCACCCCGCTTGGCCGATGCCACCAGGCAATAACCGGCCTCTTCCGTGTGCCCGGTTTTCAAACCATCAACGCTGTCATCCCGCCACAGCAGGCTGTTTCGGTTGGGCTGACGAATATTGTTGTAGGTGAAGTGCTTCTGCGCATACAGCGGGTAGTTTTCCGGATAGTCCTGGATAATATGCCGTGCCAGGACCGCAAGATCGTAGGCGGTTGAGAAATGGTCTGCGGACGGCAGGCCAGTGGCGTTCTCGAAGTGGGTATCTTTCATGCCCAGCAGTTGCGCCTGCTGGTTCATGATGTCCACGAAAGCCCCTTCACTGCCGGCCACAAACTCGGCCAACGCCACAGACGCATCGTTGCCAGACTGGATAATCACACCCTTGAGCAGATCCTCAACGGACACCGAGGTGCCTTCCTGCACGAAGGTTCGGGACCCCTCTGTGCGCCAGGCCTTGACACTGATAGGTACCATATCCGACATGGAGATACGGCCTTCATCCAGCTCGCGCTCGACAATATAGGCCGTCATCATTTTGGTCAGGCTCGCTGGTGGCAAACGCTCATTACTGTTGTGCTCCATGATCACACGACCACTGAGCGGATCCATCAATACCCAGGAGCTACCGGCAATCTGCGGCGGCGACGGGATCAGTACCGCCTGCGCCGAGGCCTGCCCGCTCATCAGCAACAGGGAGAAAACCAGAAACAGGGTTCGAGTTACAGTCTTGAAAGCCATGGATAGTTTCATTCGTCGTCAGATGCTTGTCTTATGTTGGTTCTGAACTCAGTCGGTTCAGTGCGAATCGGTCAGTACAATGGACTGCCGGAACCCTCTGGATTCCAGAAGGTTCTGAGCGTAGCGCGCGTCGCCCTCGCTCTTGAATGGCCCCACCTGAACCCGATGGAACCGGCCATTATCAGTGGTGATCTCCCGGACCCTCACAGGATTATCCAGCACTCCCAGCAGACGCTCACGCATGGCCTCAGCCGGATCCCGCTGACTGAATGCGCCGAGCTGGACAAACAGCCCCTCACCGGCGGCCAGCTCTGTTGTTCCGGAAGCCTGTGAGGCAACCACCGGAGCCTGGCCAGCGGCATCAAACGGCTTGCCAGCCAGAAACATGGCGCCGTCCGGACGCACCGTAATAGCGGCCACTTCAACCCTGGCGGTACCACGGGATTGATAGCCGAGCTTCTTGGCCGCGGCATAGGACAGATCGATCAGCCGATCCCCGTGGAAGGGGCCACGATCGTTCACACGGACAATCACCGAGCGGCCGTTGTCGAGATTGGTCACTCGCGCGTAACCCGGAATCCGAAGGGATTTGTGTGCCGCCGACATGGCATACATGTCGAACACTTCACCGTTGGAGGTCTTGTGGCCGTGAAATTTCTCGCCATACCAGCTCGCGGTGCCGCGCTGCACGTAGCCGTCGTTACTGTCCATCACATGATAGCGCTTGCCCCAGACCGTATAGGGCGACTTGTTGCCAGCCGTCCGTGGCTGCTCATAACGGGGTGTGGCATCGGCCAGGCCACTGGCGTCAAAGCTGCCCGAAGGAGCCCGATCCTGCTTAATGGTGTAGCGTGACGAGTGGTCAACTTCAGGACTGCTGGCACAGCCGGCCAGCAAGGCCGCTAAAGCCAGTGCGGGGATCCGTTTGTCAGAGACCTTGACCATGTCTGTTCACTACCCCAAAACCTGTGTATTGATACCGCCATTACTGACCAGCAACATTGTAACGGGTTCCCTTGTGTATACACCATTACCGGGCAGCCATCATTACTGGTTCAGGCGGTGATCATCCGGCGATGGGTGTGAATCGACATCAGCACGCCGAACGCCGCCATCAAAGTGACACTTGAGGTGCCGCCATAGCTGATCAACGGCAAAGGCACACCGACCACTGGCAACAGGCCGCTCACCATTCCGATGTTGACGAAGATATAGATAAAGAAGGTCATCGTCAGCGCTCCGGCCACCAACCGGCTGAAGGAGTCCTGGGCGGTAACCGAGATATAGAGACAGCGCAGGATAATCAGGAAGTACACCGTCAACAGCAGCAACATACCGATAAAACCGAACTCCTCTGCCAGCACCGCGACAATAAAGTCGGTGTGGCTTTCCGGCAAAAACTCCAGGTGTGACTGGGTACCCTGCAACCAGCCCTTGCCCTCCATACCGCCGGAACCGATCGCGGTTTTCGACTGGATAATGTTCCAGCCGGCTCCGAGCGGATCACTCTGAGGGTCCAACAGCGTCAATACCCGCTGCTTCTGATATTCCCGCATGACGAAGAACCACATCAGCGGGGCAGAAACCGAGACCATGGCGAGGAACGCGGCAATCAACTTCCAGCTGATACCGGCAAAAAACACCACGAAAATGCCGGCCATGCCGACCAGCAGGGAGGTACCGAGATCCGGTTGCTGGATGATCAGGAACATCGGCAGCAGAACGATCACCAGCCCCGTCATCACCCTGGGGAAGGTCGGTGGCAGGTAATAGCGAGACAGATACCAGGCTGCCATCATCGGCACCACCAGCTTCATGAACTCGGAAGGCTGAAACCGGGGCAGGCCAGGCAACGCCAGCCAGCGTTGCGCCCCTTTGGCACCGACACCCACCAGCAACACGGCGACCAGGCCGATCAGCCCCAAGCCGTAGAGCCAGGGCGCCCATCGGCGAAAGACCGCCGGATCCAACTGAGCGAATACGAACATCACCACAAAGGCAACGCCCAGGCGAATACCCTGTGCCTTGACCACATCAATATTCCGGTCAGCACCACTGTAAAGCACAAAAAGGCCGCCACCGACGAGCAACAACAGAAGCCCCAGGAGAATCGGGTCCAGATGCAACGCTGACCAGATACTGCGGTTGCGCCCCAGATCGCTCCTAGTCTGACTACTCCACAATTTGCTGCCGGCCATCAGTTGTCTCCCCCGGCCGCGCTGGAATCGCTGATCACAGGTTCTGCCTGCTCCGCCGGAAACTCCTCCAGCCAGGCATCAAACAAGGCGCGGGCAACCGGAGCCGCGGCGCCGCTGCCACTGCCACCATTTTCAACGATAACCGCCACTGCGATCTTGGGGTCATCCGCTGGCGCAAACCCGACAAACAGCGCGTGGTCCCGAAGCCGTTCCTTTATCTGCTCTTCGTCGTACTCCTCATCCTGACCAAGACTGAATACCTGGGCCGTGCCGGTTTTACCGGCCATTCGGTAGCTTGCGCCTCGACCAGCGCTTCGACCCGTCCCCCGGGCACCATGCATCACTTCTTCCATGGTATCGACGACATATTCCCAATCGTCAGGATCCTTCAGTTCAAGCTGTTCATGCGTCTGCTCCGGCAGGAACTCCTCCACTGGACTGTCGCCGTGAACATCCTTAAGCAACCTGGGCTCAACCCAGGCTCCGCGATTGGCAATCAATGCTGTAGCCGTTGCCAGTTGCATGGGCGTTGCCAGCAAAAAACCCTGCCCAATGCTCATGTTGACTGAGTCTCCGGGATACCAGGGTTCATTTCTCACGGCCCTTTTCCAGTCTGCGGTCGGCAACAACCCGGTCAAAGCACCGGACACATCCAGGGTGGCATCCTCACCAAAGCCGAACCGGGCCAGATAGGAAGACATGACATCCACCCCCATATCAACGCCCACTGCGTAAAAGTAAACATCATTGGATCTCGCCATCGAGTACTTCAGATCCACCCAGCCATCACCAGAGCGATTCCAGTTCCGGAAACGCCTCCCGCCCTCACGGAGCTGGAAGTATCCCGGGTCCCAGATTCTACGGTCTTTATCCGTTGCGCCGCTGTCCAGCGCTGCAACAGCCATCATGGGCTTGATGGTCGACGCAGGGGGGTACTGGCCACGGAGCGCCCTGTTAAACAATGGCTTATCGATACTCTGACTCAATTCGCGATAATCATCGACACTGATACCGGTCACAAATTTATTGGCATCAAAACCGGGCACACTGGCAAGCGCCAGAATCCCGCCGGTCTTGGGCTCGATAGCAATGATCGCACCTCGCCTGCCCTCCATCAGCTCATGCGCCCGACGCTGGAGCCGCAAATCAAGATGGAGCTGGAGGTCTTCGCCCGGAACAGGATTTACTCGCTCAAGCACCCGCAAGATCCGGCCACGGGCGTTGGTTTCTACATGCTGGTAGCCCACCTGACCGTGAAGCGCCTCCTCGTAGAAACGCTCAATCCCGGATTTGCCGATGTAGTTGGTCCCCGCGTAATTGACCGGATCGATACGCTGAAGTTCGTCGCGATTGATACGGCCGACAAACCCCAGGGCATGGGCGGTCAGCTCGCTATGGGGATAGTAGCGAACCAGTTCGGCCTCAACTTCCACCCCCGGAAACTGATGCCGGTGCACTGCCATGCGGGCAATTTCGGCTTCGTCGAGATCGTAACTCAAGGGGATCGCCTGGAACGGACGTCGCGGCTCCCGCAGTCGGCGCTGGAATCGTTCCAGATCTTCATCGGCAATACTCAGGATGTCGCTCAGGCGCGCCAGGGTTGCATCCATGTCGCCAACGCGCTCCGGCACCACCGTCAGGCTGAATACCGGGCGATTCTCCGCCAGCAGAACGTTATTCCGGTCGTACACCAGACCTCGGGGTGGCGGTACCGACTGTACCTGAACCCGGTTTTTGTCAGACAGTGTGGTATATATCTCGTGCTCAACGATCTGTAACTGGTACATCCGCGCCAGCAACCCGGTCATCAGCACCAGGACGAATACCAGCATCACCATGGCCCGGCGCTGGAACAGCCGGCGCTCCGCTGCGGTATTTTTCAGTTCGCCCCAGACCATGTCTGTTCCTAGGCCCGGTGGTAAGGGTGGTTACGGGTGATGGTCCAGGCCCGGTAGAGTTGCTCAGCCAAGAGGATTCTCACCAGAGGGTGGGGCAAGGTAAGAGGCGAAAGTGACCATTGCTGATCCGCCCGCTGTCGACAGGCATCCGCCAGGCCGTCGGGGCCGCCGACCAGAAAAGCGACATCCCGGCCGTCCTGTTGCCAGTTTTCCAGCTGTGAGGCGAGTTTTTCCGTTGACCAGGGGCGCCCACCCACCTCCAGAGCCACCACGCGGTCACGGGTGCCTGCCGCAGACAGGATAGCGTCGCTTTCCCGCTGCATCAGTCGGGAGATGTCGGGATTTTTGCCCCGGTGGGCCATGGGGATTTCAGTCAGTTCAAGGGGCAACTCGGGCGGCATCCGGCGAGCGTAGTCGTTGTACCCCGCACTGACCCAGTCGGGCATTTTCTGCCCCACACAGATCAGACGCAGGCGCATGACTACTCGCTGCCCGCAGCACCGAGATCCGGAGCATCACGCCAGAAGCGCTCCAGATCGTAGAACTCCCGGGTAGCAGGCATCATCACGTGAACAACCACGTCACCCAGATCAACCAGGATCCAGTCACTGCCGCCTTCACCTTCAACATTGGATGCACGTACACCCTGCTCTTTGGCCTCGATCACCACCGAATCCGCGAGGGATTTTACATGTCGGTTGGAGGTACCGGATGCCAGAACCATAAAATCGGTCACGCTGGTGCGGTCGCGAACATCAATCACACTGATGTCCTGAGCCTTGATATTTTCCAGTGCGTTAACGACCAGATCTTTCAGTTGTTCAGCCTGCATAATTACCCTGTAGTACGGGTACTGGCCGGTATGGCCACCCGATCAATGATATTCAGACGCGATTGTAGCATCAAAGACGCCTGTGAATAACTCCTATTGGCCTTCAACGGGCCGGGCACCGTAGAGCCCCCAGGCGCGGATGCTCCGGCAGACGTCATCCGGGGTGAGGTAGCGTGGCGACCGGCCCGCCGCGATACGCCGTCGAATACCAGTGGCGGAAATGTCCAGCAACGGCGGCGCCAGCTCCAGTACCAGGCCCGCCGGCCGCGAATGCAGCTCCGAAGCTGAACCCACACAGCGCTCTGCTACCAGCTGCGCTGCCTCGCTGCCCACCGGCAGTTCCGAGCCGGGGCGGCGCACCACCACGATATGGGCAAGCCCGGGGATCTCCTGCCACTCGCGCCAGCGGTCAAACGATGAGAAAGCGTCGGTACCAACCACCATCACCAGAGGACAATCCGGCCCCAGCTCGGCCCGAAGCTGGCGCAATGTATCGGCGGTGTATGAGGCTCCGCCCCGGTGCACCTCCTGCTCGTCCAGCGCCAGCGCGGGTTCGCCGGCGATGGCCTGCCGGATCATCTCCAGACGCTGCGCTGAACTGGCTCCGGTGCTACCCCGATGCGGAGGGATATGGCTGGGCACCAGATGTACCCGGCTCACCTCCAGCGCCTCGGACACTTCCAGTGCCAGCCGGAGGTGACCGTGGTGAATCGGGTCAAAGGTGCCGCCGTAGATCACATGCATGGTGTCAGGTCCGGATATGGCCGTCACCGAACACCACGTACTTCTGTGAGGTAAGCCCTTCCAGACCGACCGGCCCACGGGCATGGATCTTATCGGTGGAAATACCAATCTCAGCGCCCAGGCCATACTCGAAGCCATCGGCAAATCGGGTTGAGGCATTGACCATGACAGAACTGGAATCCACCTCCGTCAGGAACCGACGGGCACGGGTGTAGTTTTCGGTGATAATGCTGTCGGTGTGCTGGGAGCTGTAGCGATTGATATGCTCAATGGCACCATCCAGTCCGTCAACCACCTTCACCGCCAGGATTGGGGCAAGGTATTCCGCGTGCCAGTCTTCCTCGGTAGCTTCGACAATATCTCCTAGAATGGCACAGGTGCGCTGGCACCCCCGCAACTCCACGGTTTTGCTTCGGAACTGTTCCGCCAGCAGCGGCAACAAGTCCTCCGCCACCTCGTCATCAACCAGCAGGGTTTCCATGGTATTGCAGGTCCCGTAACGCTGGGTTTTGGCATTAACCGCTACCTGCAGCGCCTTCTCCGGGTCGGCATGGCTGTCGATGTAAACATGACACACACCATCCAGATGCTTGATTACCGGCACACGGGCGTCCCGACTGATGCGCTCGATCAGGCCCTTACCGCCGCGGGGAACAATTACATCCACGAACTGAGGCATGGTGATCAGCTCACCCACAGCGGCCCTGTCGGTGGTGCTGACCACCTGGACTGCAGTTTCCGGCAACCCCGCCTCGCTCAGGCCCTGCTTGAGACAACGGGCAATGGCCTGGTTGGAGTGAATCGCCTCGGAGCCGCCGCGCAGAATGGTTGCGTTGCCGGATTTCAGGCACAGGCTGGCAGCCTCGACCGTGACATTGGGCCGGGACTCGTAAATGATACCGATCACCCCCAGCGGAACCCGCATCTTGCCTACCTGAATACCCGACGGGCGATACGTCATATCAGTAATCACACCCACAGGGTCCGGCAGCGCAGCCACCTGTCGCAAGCCCTCAATCATGGCATCGATGCGCTGAGAGGTAAGTTCCAGGCGGTCCAGCATGGCACTATCGAGTCCATTTTCCCGGCCACGCTCCAGATCCTTGCTGTTAGCCGTGGCAAGCTCGGATCTGGCGGCGTCCAGGGCGGCGGCGGTGGCCAGAAGTGCCTGATTCCGCACGGCAGTGGAGGACCGGGCGACTTCCCGGGAAGCGGCCCTGGCCTGCTGGCCGAGCTCCGTCATGTAGGCTGCTACATCCATTGATTTACCCTTAATTCTGCAAGCTGATTCCAAAACGGGAGGGTTACTTTACCTTTCCCGTTTCAAGTCCGCACCCCAAACGACTATTATAGCGCTGCACAGGTTCAAATGGATGCGCCAGCAAAGGACAGACTCAATGCCCCAAACCGCCGAAAAATTTCTTCCCGGCAAGTTTTCCCGCAGCGGGTTTATTGCCTTTGGCCTGACCACCGGGCTCTGTCTGTTCATGGGGGAACTGCTGGCGGCAGTAGCAGCTGCAGCTGCGGCTGGCCTTTGCCTTGCGGGCACCCATCAGGGCAAAACACATCAAAATGCCCCCTGGCCACAATTACGGGCATTCTTTCTGACAGCCCTGGTTCTGGCGCTGGTATCGGCCATCTGGCTGGGCCCCTGGCCACTCAGCCACTGGCTCTATGCCCTACCGCTGGTACTGTTTGCCATGGCGCCGGTCTATCTGGCCGCCATTGTTACTGTTATCTTCATTTTCCTGGTGCTGGCCGGCACCCAGTGGGCGATAGCCCTCCCGGACAGGCACCAGATGATGACTGCACTGGTACTGACCACGCTCCTAGGAGCCATTCTGGTGTTCATGCGCGAGTACAAATCCCGGCAGCTTGCGCCCCTGCGCCGTACCGATGAGCTTACCCAGGCAGCCAGCCGGGAATACCTGTCAGCCGACCTGCACAAGGAAATACAACGCAGCGAGCGGGAAGGCACCAACATGTCGGTGATGATGATCGGGCTGGATACTCACCTGAGCGACGTCGATCCGGACGAAGACATTCGTGCGATTCTGCCACGCATCGGCCGCTACCTGCACTCCCAGCTTCGGGATTTCGATACGTACTACCGGGTGGCCGACCTTCAGTTTCTGGTGATTCTCCCCGGCGCCAATACTGCCGAGGCTGCCCGAACAGCAGAACAGGTTCGCCGCGGCCTGTGCACGCTGATGGATTCGCACGGCCTGAAGCTTACGGTCAGTACCGGCGTGGCCGGGCTCAACATCGGCGACGATGCCGACAGCCTGCAACAGAGCGTTGCCAACGCCCTGCGACGGGCCCAACAGCAGGGCGGAAACCGAACCCAGACATACAGTAACCCGGTGCCTCCAGAGGCCAGCTGGCCGGCTGAACCTTCCGACCGGGAGGCAGCGCAATGACCGAGACCCGACTCCGAACCTGGACCCACGCCTTTGGCTACGGCCTGGCGGCGCTGTTCACCGCCGCGCTGGCACTGCAGAACCTGCGTTACGGCTTTTACCAGCTGTTCTATCTGGCCCTGGCCATGACCGCCTTACTGGTTGCCGGCCTGGTCTACACCTGGCTATGCCGTCGCCAGCAGCTTTCCGCACCCGGCCACCTGGTCATTCTCGCCGGCCTTAACAGTGGCCTGGTTGCAGCGGTACTGACAATGGATGCCCCGGGCATCAGCCACTGGGCCATGCCTTTGCTTTCGCTGAACCTGCTGATTTTGCCCCTGCGGCATGGACTAATGCTCTCAGCGATGCTGCTGGTGCCGGTACTGGCTGTCACCTGGCTGTCGACATCCATAGACACTGCCCTGATGACGACAGCCGGCCTTATAGCACTGCTGGCAGTGACCGCCCTGTATATCTGGCACTACGACCATATGGCGCAATCGGCCCAGGATCTTGCCATTACCGACCCCGCCACCGGAGCCCATAACGCCCGTTTTCTGGATGAGACACTGCAGAAGGAAATCAGTCGTGCCATTGCCACCGGCCACCCATTGTCGGTCGTCAGTCTGAACATCGACCATGCCGACGAAATTCGCGACCTGCACGGTAAGGCCGGCCTGCAAACGCTGCTGCGCGTCGTCACAGGCACCCTGTTTGAAATCATCCGGGCCGGGGATTCGCTCTACAGTATCAACGGATCGGAGTTCTTCCTGATCCTGCCGTTTACGCCGGAGGAAGGGGTACGGGTCATTGCAGAGCGCATTCGCAGGACCCTCAGTGAACATGACTGGACCCAGGTTGGCAAGATCTCGGTCAGCCTCGGCTGCACCACCCGGGGCAACGGCGACACCAGCACCCATTCATTGCGTGACCGCGCCGTCACCGCCATGCTCGAAGCCAGGAAGCGAGGAGCGGATTCTGCCTGGTTCAGCCCGGGAGAGCCCGTCAAGGTATGACCGCGACCTGGCTCACTGACGTTACTTCCTGGGTAGCCGCCAATCCGGGCTGGCTGATTGCCGCCCTGTTCCTGACCGCGCTGATAGAATCCCTGGCGGTTGCCGGCATCATCATACCTGGAGTGGCTTTATTGTTCGCATTTGCCGCGCTTGCCGGCAAGAGCGGCCTGCCCTTGTCCGACGCCCTGCTGTGGGCCGGCCTTGGTGCCGTGGCAGGGGATGCGATCAGCTTCGCCATCGGCCGACTGCTCAAGGGGCGCCTGGATACCGTCTGGCCATTCAGTCGATACCCGGGGCTCATTGCCCGCGGAGAGAGCTTTTTTCGCGCCCACGGAGGAAAAAGCGTGGTCATCGGCCGTTTCGTTGGGCCGATACGCCCGGTCATTCCACTGATTGCCGGTGCGCTGACCATGTCCTGGCAGCGCTTTCTCACCTTCAATCTGCTATCAGCCACGGGCTGGGCCCTGGTGTATATCCTGCCGGGATTTTTCGTAGGCTCGGCTATGGGCAGCGAGATCAAACCCCCACCCCATTTCTATCTGGTACTTGCGATCAGTGGTGCGGCGCTGGTGGTTGTCTATCTGATTGTTTTGCGGATTCGGCTCGGCGTTGGTGAAGGGAGCTTGCTCTATCAATGGCTGGAATCCCGGATGAGTCAATACGACGCAACACACCGGTTCTGGCGCCTGTACAGCAATGAGCGGCCGGCTCAGCAGGGGGAATTTCCTCTGCCCTCTCTGCTAATGACGGCCTCCTCGCTCGCATTGTTTCTTGGGCTCGCGCAATTGGTCGGAGTCAGTGATCAGCTGGCCTCCATGAACCAGCAAGTGCTGCAGTGGTTCAGCGCTCTGCGCCAACCCCTGCTGGATTTTCCCATGGTAGCACTCACTTTGCTGGGCGATCCCCCGGTCCTGTTCGCTGCCGCCGTGATTGCCGTTTTGTTGCTGGCGTTCCGGGGCTACTACGCAGCCGCCATTCATATTGCCAGTGCCGCAGCCATCACCGGGATCAGCGTTTGGCTGCTGAAAGCGGGCATCGGCATCAGCCGGCCAGATCAGGTGCTCTCGGCACCAAGCTCCGGCGCGTTCCCCAGCGGGCATACGGCCGGTATGACCGTTCTGGTTACCCTGGCCGCCAGCTTCGTCGCCGGCGAAAACCGCAAACACCAGCGCTGGCAACATTACCTGTTTCTGTCACTACCCTTGCTACCGGTAGCGCTGAGCCGACTGTATCTCGGCGTGCACTGGTTCACGGATGTGCTTGGAGGCCTGTTTCTGGGGCTCGCGATCACCGGTGCGACACGGGCCAGTTACAGCCGATACGACAGGGTGGCGCTGAGCCCGGACAGCTTGACCTGGGCCGCTGGTATCGGCTGGCTGGTTTTCGTGGCCATGTACATGATGGGTAACTGGGAAACAGCCGTGGTGAGTTACGCACCCCAGCTATAATTGTCAGCCGCCCTGCTCCAGCGCTTCCAGCAACTGCTGCAGTCGGTCAAGCCGTTCAAGCGGATCCTGCAATTCCGCCAGCCGCTGTTTTTCCTGCTTATCCAGCGGCAGCAATTCGGTCAGCCTCCAGCCAATATGGCGGGCATCGTCATAATCCACATCCATTTCCAGATCCTTGACCACCGGATGCCGGAACAGTGCCCGCAAAACCGAGGGCAACTCATGGTAGCGTTCCGGCACATCGCTCTCGGCCTCGGCAATCAGGCACTCCACATCGCCGACATTGAGGCCATCCTCCTGCTGCCAGCTACGGACGACGGAAACCTTGCAATCTCCCTCAACGGTGATACCCAGCAAACCGTTATCCAGTTGCTGGAAGTCGATGATCCGGACGTAGGTACCCATGTCGTAGAACGAGGCCCGGGCTTCGGTCTCGGCACCTTCTCGCAACAAAACCACCACAAAGCCGCGATCTTCCTTCAGGCAACGGGTGAGCATGTCGATATAACGGGGCTCGAACAGCTGCAGGGGGATTCGCCCCCCGGGGAGTATGATTGAATTCAATGGAAACAGCGGTACGTTCATAAGTTTTTCAGTCACTACTGGCCAGGCTCCTGCTGCGGCTTGGTCTATCGAATCGAAAGAAGCTTCTGCACTTCATCCACCCGTTCACGGGCCTCACTCAGCAGTTGCAGACTTCTGGAAGCATTCAATTCCAGCTCGCCAAGCCGGCGCCATGCCGGCACCTGATCAAAGGCTGGAAGCCCCTCATTCTGGCTGGAACCAATCATCGAATGCAGTTGGGCAACAATCACCACATCAACCAGTTGGGGCGCAGTTTCCCGGCACTCATGATGCCAGTCTTCCGCATGACGCACCGCCTCCACGAAGGCTTTCGGGAACGCCCAGTTCTCAAGTACCGCACACCCGACATCGGCGCGGAGTTCGTCGATGGCATGGTGCAGGTTTCTGTCATCGGCGAACAGATTGACGTGGTGCTCGGCCTGCACCAGTACAGGAACCACCCCGATATCATGCAGCAACCCCGCCAGTAAGGCTTCCTCAGGATCAATGCGTGTGGCGTGGTCCGCCAGCACCCAGCACAGCGCTGCCACCTCCCGGGAATGGCGCCATAGCTGCTCCATTTCTTTCTGCAATGCCGCCCGACGGGTCTTGAACACCTCGCGCATGGCGAACACCGTCACTAATTGCCGGGTGGTTCGCATGCCCAGGCGAACCACGGCCTCACGCACATTGCGCACATCGCTGAAACCGCGATAGAGCGGACTGTTGCAGGAACGTACCAGCTTGGCCGCCATGGCCGGGTCTGCCGACACCGCGGAAGCGACCTCAGTGGCCGACGAGTCCTCCCGGTCCACTACCCGCCGGACTTTCCAGGCCACATCCGGCACACTCGGCAACTGGACCTGATTGGACCGCAGCTCAGAGTAGAACTCCATCAACAGATGGTGTTCTTCGCTCTGATCTTCGTCGTGATCGGACGAGTCCATTTCCACCTGGGAAATGGGCGCCGCCCTCAGCATCTGGTTCAGCACTTCCTGCTCGATCACCAGAAACTCGCAGGGTTTGACTGCAGTAACGTCATACATCCGGGGCTGCAGACGGGCTACTGGATTGAGAGCTTTGTCGGTCTCAGCCTCAATGGTCGACTTACGACCATCAACCGATTGCAGCTCCACGGCGCCGGAAATCAGAAAATAATCCAGACCATCCCGAACGCCCCGTTCCATGACCCTCTGCCCTGGTCCGTGGGTTCTGCGCTCAGCCCGGCTGGCCAACAACACAAGCTGATCGTCAGTCAGACGGCCCAAAGGCTGAAAACTTTTAAGACGACGTAATGGCAGGCTTTCCTGGCCGCCCATAGGCAGACTCCCCTGAACTGCTGGATAATAAACGGGCATCACATGTTACGTATTGTAATCACCACTCGGGAAAACAGCCATGCGAGCGGCGTCGAATCTGTTATCCTCTGGTCTTTCACTTTATCCGATAACCTAGGGAGAGAACCGCCTACCATGCCCCAGTATCGTTCCCACACTTCTACCGCCGGCCGCAATATGGCCGGTGCCCGCGCCCTTTGGCGTGCCACCGGCATGAAGAACGAGGACTTCGGCAAACCCATCATCGCCGTTGCCAACTCCTTTACCCAGTTTGTGCCCGGGCACGTTCACCTGAAAGACCTGGGCCAGCTGGTTTGCCGCGAGATCGAAGCGGCCGGCGGTGTTGCCAAAGAGTTCAACACCATTGCTGTGGATGATGGTATCGCCATGGGGCACGATGGCATGCTTTACTCCCTGCCGTCGCGGGAAATCATCGCCGACTCGGTGGAATACATGGTCAACGCCCACTGCGCCGATGCTCTGGTTTGCATCTCCAATTGCGACAAGATTACCCCGGGTATGCTAATGGCCGCCATGCGCCTGAACATTCCCACCATTTTTGTTTCCGGCGGCCCGATGGAAGCCGGAAAAACCAAGCTATCTGAACACAAGCTCGACCTGGTGGATGCCATGGTCATCGCCGCCGATCCAACGGCGACCGATGAGATGGTCGAGGAATACGAACGCAGCGCTTGCCCCACGTGCGGTTCCTGCTCCGGCATGTTCACCGCCAATTCCATGAACTGTCTGACCGAAGCCATCGGCCTGGCCCTGCCCGGTAATGGCTCCATGCTGGCCACCCATGCCGACCGGGAACAGTTGTTCCTGAAAGCCGGTCGTCAGATTGTGGAGAATGCCAAACGCTATTACGAGCAGAACGATGCCAGCGTTCTGCCGCGCAGCATCGCCTCTGTGGAAGCATTCGAGAACGCCATGACCATGGACATTGCCATGGGCGGCTCCACCAACACTATCCTGCACCTGTTGGCTGCAGCCCAGGAAGGCGGTGTTGAATTCTCCATGGCCGATATCGATCGCTTGTCCCGCAAGGTTCCGCAGCTGTGCAAGGTCGCTCCCAACTCCCCCAAGTACCACATGGAAGACGTGCACCGCGCCGGCGGCATCATGGGCATTCTGGGTGAACTGGAGCGCGGCGGACTGATCAACGTTGACCTGCCCACGACTCACAGCAAAACCATGCGCGAAGCCCTGGAAACCTGGGACATCATGCGCTCACCAACACCTGAAGTGATCGAATTCTACAAAGCCGGCCCCGCCGGCATTCCGACTCAGACAGCCTTCAGCCAGAGCACCCGCTGGCCAAGCCTCGATGGCGACCGTGAAGACGGCTGCATCCGCTCCGTGGAACACGCTTATTCTTCAGAAGGCGGTCTGGCGGTACTGTATGGCAATATCGCCCAGGATGGCTGCGTGGTGAAAACCGCGGGCGTTGATGAAAGCATCTACGTCTTCGAGGGCAAGGCCCGGGTCTTCGAAAGCCAGGATTCCGCCGTGGCCGGCATTCTGGGTGACGAGGTCAAGGCCGGTGATGTGGTGATCATTCGGTACGAAGGGCCCAAAGGCGGTCCAGGAATGCAGGAAATGCTCTACCCGACCAGCTACCTGAAATCCAAGGGGCTGGGCAAGGACTGTGCACTGCTGACCGATGGCCGGTTCTCCGGCGGCACTTCAGGACTCTCCATCGGCCATGCTTCGCCGGAAGCTGCTGCCGGTGGCGCGATTGGTCTGATTGAGGATGGCGATACCATTCTGATCGACATCCCAAACCGATCTATCAATGTTCAGGTCAGTAAGGAAGAACTGGCACAGCGACGGGAAGCACGCGACGCCAGGGGCTGGAAACCGGAGTTACCGAGGGACCGGAAGGTATCCGCCGCCCTCAAAGCCTACGCACTGCTGGCCACCAGTGCCGATAAAGGTGCGGTTCGGGATTTGAGCAAGCTGGACTGAATCTGGACCACAAAAAAGCCCGCAAAGTGTTTGCCTTGCGGGCTTTTTTTTATCCGGGGACTGGCGTTTACCAGAGCGACCAGCCACCATCTTCGTCTTCTTCAATGGTGTCTTCGGCAGAAGACTCGGTCTCAGCTGGAGCCGGTTCTGCCGGTGCCGCCTGCGCAGTTGCCGCCGGCGCAGACTGGCCCGCATCAGCGGCCGCCTGCTGCACGGTGATCAGCCCCAGAGCACGCTCGGTTTCCTCGTTCAGAATACCGGTTGCCTCAAGGCCGTTGTCTTTCTGGAAGCGGGTCAGTTCCGCCCGGGTCTTGTCATCCATGCTCGGGCTGACATTGGTGATGTCGTAACCGGCGCCATAAAGCGCGTGCTTGAGCGCGACCACTTCATTGGCCTGGGCAACGGGTGCCAGACCCAGCAGGGCGACCGTTCCGACCGCCAGCGCCGTCCTGCCGATGTGACGGGTGACTGTTTTCATGGTTCTCACCTGATCTACTCCTGGATATCTCTGTGACATCTGCTGTTCTGTTTTTATAGTGTGGCGCCTTCCTCTACGTATCAGCGCTTCCTAGACCATAACATAATTTAATCTTCGCGGGCCGGACCATTCTCGGGATTTGCCGGATCGGCATAGTGATACTGGCCAAATTCACGGATAAAAATGCCCCAGAACGCCATGAAAAGCGCCGCCACCAGCGGACCCATGACAAAACCATTGATGCCGAACATAACAATGCCGCCCAGGGTGGACAAAAGCACGAGATAGTCCGGCATTTTGGTGTCCCGCCCTACCAGCACAGGCCGGAGCAGGTTATCCGCCAGACCAATCACCACCACCCCATAGGCGGTCAGAATGATGGCCGGCACAATGTCCCCCACGGCAGCCAGATAGATGGCCGCCGGCACCCAGACAATCGCAGCCCCGACGGCTGGCAGCAATGAGACGATGGCCATGACCACCCCCCACAGCAAGGCTCCGGTAATGCCAAGTATCCAGAAGATTATGCCACCAAGCGCACCCTGAATGATGGCGATCAGCAGGTTACCCTTGACCGTGGCACGGGTGACTTCCGCGAATTTGGCAAACAACAGGCGCTCACGCTCATCACCCAGCGGCAAGGCGCGAATCATCAGCTCTATCAGTTTCTGGCCATCACGGATCAGGAAAAAGGCCAGGTAAACCATCAGAGCCAGCCCCAGAAAGAACTGAAAGGTGTTCTGCCCGATGCCCAGGGCCTGCTTGGCCAGAAACTGACTCCCCCCCAGAAAGGCATTAACGGCGCGGTCCCTCAGATCCGCAAAATTGATGTCAAACTGGGCCAGAAAGGCCTGGATGGCAGGAAACGACTGGTTAACCTGATCAATGTATTCCCCCGGCCGGATCTCTCCGGCCTGGATCTTCTGGTAGATCCCCATACCTTCCGCGATCAGCGCCGCGCCCAGTACCAGCACCGGAATCACCACGATCACCATACACACGAACAGTGTAATCAGGGCGTTTAGTGTCGGCCGGTCGCCAAGTCTGCGTACCAGCAACTGCTGCACCGGATGGAAAATCAGCGCAATGGCCACCGCCCAGAAGATCGGGCCAAAGAACGGCTTCATCAACAGAATGAACGCAAGCGACACACCGAGCAGCATCGCCAGAAAAGTCCGTGTTTCAAGTTTTGCGTACATAGTTAAACAATTCCTGTCCAGAACATGCCCATCGGGGCTGATAGGGAAAGCAGACTACCACGATAGCGTGGCCAGTGTAGTGGGGTTCGCGTTATAGTGGTTGGTTATCAATCAGCCAACAATACAGGTTATGTGGTTGGAAGCAGACAACTTTACCGTGGAGAGCGCGCTGGAGGCCGCACTGGAACTGCAGAAAGTGCTGGCAGCCCGAACCCATCGTCGCAAGGTGATGGGCCAGGAGGTACTCGTGCCCGGCCAGTTGGGCGAGGCCCTGCACCTGCCCAGAACCATCAGCCGCCTGAGTGGCAAGCAGCAACGATTGCGGGATCGCGGCCTGGAGGATTTCCAGGAGCTCTGGCCCACGCTGTCTGAATACACTCGCCAACGGGTTCTGGACGGACTTGGCTGGTACGACCCCAAGCAACTCGACTGGGAGGACAAGCGCTCCAACCGCCGGCCGTTGGTCGATCCTGACGCCTGATACGTACAACTGCGGAAGCCGAAGTGCAGGGCCCAGGCCCGGACTGACTTTGAAATGTCACACTTCGCCCTTACTGTGATCTGATCAGGAGGATAACTATGACAGACAACAACCATTACACTGCCATCCTGGCCCAGGGGAGCGCCGTGCCCACCCTGTTGTGCGGGCATTGCCATTCCATTCTCTCCCGCGCCAGAATTTTCCGTAACCAGGGCGACGCCCATCAGGCCATTGAGTGCAACACCATCGGCCTGTGCTCCGCGGACGATTGCGGCGCGGTGAACTGCTGCGACGAGGCTCTGGCCCAGGTGGAAAACCCAGAACGCCTGTTTGACATCGCATCCTGATTCAAACTGGCAACGCTCTGTTACGCAACTCAAACACACAAAATTCCCATCTGATTTATCCTGACCTTCGACGATTGTCGTACCGATAATCACGCAACCACTCAGTCAGGACAGTCGATGGCATGCGTATTCTGAGAACCGACGAAGCCCGCTTCGCAGGCCTCCCGGATTACCCCTTTTCAGCACACTATCTGGATGTTGAGCCAGGTCTTCGGATGCATTATGTAGACGAAGGGCCCGCCCACGCAGACCCAGTGGTGATGCTTCACGGGGAGCCATCCTGGTCCTATCTCTACCGGCACATGATTCCGCTTGTCGCCGAAGCGGGCCATCGGGTGCTGGCGCCCGATCTGATTGGTTTTGGCAAGTCAGACAAACCCGCCGATGTCAGCGACTACAGTTATGACAGCCACATGCGCTGGCTGACCCACTGGCTTGAAACACTGGACCTGACCAACGTCACGCTGGTGTGTCAGAACTGGGGCTCACTGCTGGGATTAAGGCTGGCGGCAGAGCATCATCGTCGGTTCAGCCGGATCATTGTCGGCAACGGCATGCTGCCAACGGGGGACACCCGGGTACCGGCCGTCTTCAGACTCTGGAAGGCGTTTGCCAGCCATAGCCCCTGGTTTCCGATAGGCCGGATTGTCCAGCTTGGTACCGAACGGTCACTAAGCCCGGCCGAAATAGCCGCCTACGAGGCGCCCTTCCCGACACCGGATTACAAAGCCGGTGCCCGGGCGTTCCCGGCACTGGTGCCAACCTCACCCAACGACCCGGCCAGCGCCGCCAACCGGGAAGCCTGGCGCGTGCTGGAAAAATGGCGCAAACCCTTTATCACCTGCTTCAGCAGCGGCGACCCGATTACCCGGGGTGGCGACCGTTATATGCAGCGGCGAATCCCCGGAGCCTTCGGCCAGCCCCATATCACCCTCAACGGCGGACATTTCCTGCAGGAAGATTCCCCCCGACAGTTTGCCCGGGTCATTCTGGACGCGCTCAAAGCCGAGATGGCGGCCTGATAGCCAGGCCCGCCTCACTCAGCCGAAGACTGTAACCGTTTGCCGGCTCAGGGCCACCAGTTCACCGGCCGGAGTCCAGATACCAGCATGAGTGTGACCATATCCGGCGCCAGCCTGGTCGATGGTTGCCCGGTACAGCAGCCAGTCATCCGGCTTCATGGCAGGCCGGGGATGGACAATCTCCAGCGCCCAGCTCAGGGAACTGGCTGGCGCCGGCCCCTTGAGATGCGGCAACAGCGCCGGTGGCCAGGCATCGATCAGAGCAACAATGTGGGCGTCGGTCATAGTCTCCGGGGCTTCCCGGAACTTCATCCAGCCCCCCATTTCGCGCCCGCCCTTACCGGAGAATGGCATATGGCCAAACGCCCAGCGCATTTCGATATGACGGGTAAACTCCGGCGTCACTTTCGGGATATACGGAAGTGACTGACATTGCTCTACCGGCACCGCTTCCGGCGCCGATGTCGGCGCCACTCGGACAGCAGACTCACGGTCGCCCCCGAAACTGGCCAGACAGACAAGGCGGGGCTCGCCATTCTGAAGGATCCGTCCCTGGACCTGGGATACTGCCTTGCCTTCACGCAGGACTTCGGCCTCAACACGGGCCGGCACATCCGGCTCTACGGGGCCGACAAAAGACACCTGAAGAGCCCGCATGGCGCGATCATCCGCCACTTTTGATGCCATCACCTCAAACACCAGGGCCGCGACCAGGCCGCCGAACGTGGCACGTCCCTGGCCCCAGTCTGACGGTATCACCACTTCGCAGTTATTCCGGACATCACCGAGAAGGTCATCGAACGTCATTTGTTTTAGATCCTGTTCATTAGCCTGCAAACCGGTAAGACTGCACCACTTGTCGAAGCCTGACAATAGGCCGGCCCCGGCAACTACCTATCGATTGCCTGGCAATAGTCGTATAAAAACCACCCCAAACAGACTATAATGCGCCAAAATCATGCATTGCCTTTGCAGTGCGATACCCTCCGAATACCGAGTACATTCATGTCAGAATTGTCTTTTGCCGAACTGGGGCTGGATCCAGCAGTACTGGAAGCCGTCTCCGCCGTTGGCTATGAAACCCCGTCGCCCATCCAGGCGCAATCCATCCCTGCTCTGCTGGCCGGCAACCACCTGTTGGGCGTCGCCCAGACAGGCACCGGCAAGACCGCAGCCTTCGCCCTGCCATTGCTGAGCCGGATTGATGCTAACGTGGCCGAGCCACAGATTCTGGTGCTGGCCCCTACCCGGGAGCTGGCGATTCAGGTCGCGGAAGCGTTCACCACCTACGCCAGCAAGTTCCGCAATTTTCATGTTCTGCCAATTTACGGTGGCCAGGATTTCTCACCACAGATTCGCGGCCTCAAGCGTGGCGCCCAGGTTATTGTGGGCACACCTGGCCGCATGCTCGACCATCTGCGCAAGGGCACCCTGAAGCTAGACGGCCTGAAGGCACTGGTACTGGACGAAGCCGACGAAATGCTGCGCATGGGCTTTATTGATGACGTGGAAGCCATCCTGGCGAAGACGCCGGACACCTGCCAGCGCGCGCTCTTCTCGGCCACCATGCCGCCACAAATCAAGAAAGTGGCCCAGACTTACCTGAAAAACGCTACCGAAGTAAGAATCGAGAGCGAAACCCGCACGGTTGAACGCATCGCTCAGTTTGTGCTGCCGGTCTACGCCGAGCGCAAGCTGGATGCGCTGACCCGCATTCTGGAAGTGGAGCCTTTTGACGCCTCGATCATTTTCGTGCGCACCAAGGCCGAAACCACCATGCTGGCAGAAAAACTGTCCGCACGCGGCCACGCTGTGGCGCCCCTGAGCGGCGACCTGAACCAACGCCAACGCGAACAGACCGTTGAAGACCTCAAGCGTGGCAAGAAAGACATCATCATTGCCACCGACGTCGCCGCCCGTGGTCTGGACGTGCCCCGGATTACTCACGTTATCAACTACGACGTGCCCTACGACACCGAGGCGTACATCCACCGGGTTGGCCGTACTGGCCGTGCCGGCCGTACCGGCAAGGCTATCCTGCTGGTGACTCCGCGTGAGCGCAGCTGGCTGCGCACTCTGGAGCGGGCCACCAACTCCCCGATGGAACCTTACCAGTTGCCGTCACCTGCCGCCCTGCAGAAAATGCGGGTAGAGCAGTTTGAGGCGCAACTGCTGGGCTTCACCGACGATCCTCGCGCTGCCAAGGCCATCGCCCTGCTGGATGAGATCGCCGAGCGTAACGACATGGACATGGCCGCCATCGCCGGCGCCATGGCCTGCCTGCTGGAAGCTTCCCAGCCAGACTCTCTGCCGCTGGAACAGCCGGAAGCACTGCCGGAGATTTCCGCCGCGCCCCGCCGGGACCGTAAAGGCCCGCCACCAGGCAAAGGCGGTTTCCGCAAAGGCGGCCCTGGCAAGAAGTTCAGCAAGGATGGCAAACCCGGCTTCCGCAAGAGCGGGCCGAAAGGTGGCAAGCCCGCCGGCAAGGGCGGCAAACCTGCAGGAAAAGGCCCCAAGCGCGCGCCGCGCTGAGGCCTGATTGGCTAGCCGGTCACTCTGACCGGCTACGCTGGTAGACGACAAAGCTGTAGTCGTAAGGATTGTTGTCAGACGCAGAAAAATCTTCGCGCCCGATCTCTTCCCACTCGTCCCAGTTCACTTCCGGAAAGAAGGCATCTCCGTCCACCTCGGCGTGCACCTGGGTGATGTATATCCGGTCAACCATTGGCAGCGCTTCGGCATAGATCTGACCTCCGCCAATAATCATCACTTCATCACCACCTTCCAAGTTCGCCTGGGCTTCGGCTTTCACCAACGCTTCGTTCAGCGACGCTGCGGCAACGGTTCCGGCTGGCGCCTGCCATTCCGGATTTCTGGAAATCACCACGTTCATCCGCCCGGGCAAAGGCCGGCCGATGGAGTCCCAGGTCTTTCTACCCATGATAATGGGCTTGCCCATGGTGGCCTGCTTGAAGTAGCGCAGATCACCGGGCAGATACCAGGGCAGCTTGTTATTCCGGCCGATCACCCGGTTTCGGGCCATAGCTACGATGAGGGCCTTGCGCATAACGGGTTCCTTGCTCAAATTGCTATAGGGGCTTTGATCACGGGGGACGGGTCGTAACCTTCGAACTCGAAATCTTCCAGCTCGTAGCCAAAGATGGATTCCGGTTTACGTTTGATGACCAGCTTCGGCAACGCACGGGGCTCACGCCGGAGCTGTTCGAATACGATGTCGTCCGTCAGGTGATTCCGGTAAAGATGACAATCACCAAATGTGTGCACAAACTCCCCCACATCCAGATCACACTGCTGCGCAATCATATGGGTCAGCAAGGCATAGGACGCAATATTGAAGGGCACCCCCAGGAACAGGTCGGCGCTGCGCTGATAGAGCTGGCAAGACAACTTGCCGTCGGCGACATAGAACTGAAACAGACAGTGGCAAGGCGCCAGGGCCATACGCCCCTCCCGCACGTTATCCTGCGGACTGATGGACTCGTCCGGCAGCTCGGCCGGATTCCAGGCGGAGACGATCAGGCGCCGGGAGTTGGGCTTGGTGCGAATCTGCTCGATCACCTCGCTGATCTGGTCAATCACGCGGCCGTCGTGGCATTGCCAGCTGCGCCACTGCTTGCCGTAGATCGGACCGAGATCGCCGTTTTCCAGTGCCCACTCATTCCAGATGCTGACTTTGCGTTCTGTCAGCCAGGTGTTGTCGGTGGAACCCTTGAGGAACCACAATAGTTCATAAATGATGCTGCGCAGGTGGACCTTCTTGGTCGTCACCAGCGGGAAACCGTCCTGCAGATTGAAACGCATCTGGCGGCCGAACACCGAGCGGGTGCCCACGCCGGTGCGATCACCTTTGTCGAATCCGTTATCGACGACATCCTGCATCAGATCGAGATAGGCTTTCATTGGACGTTTCTCCGATAAGCAAGGAACATCAGGGCGGCGCCGGCGGCAATCATCGGTGCAGAGAGCACCTGCCCCATCGTCAGCCAGTCAAAGGCCAGGTAACCCAACTGTGGATCTGGCTGGCGAACGAACTCCACCAGGAAACGGAAGATGCCATAGCACACCAGAAACAGGCCGGACACTGCCATTTTCGGGCGGGGCCTTGAGGAGAACCACCAGAGAATCACGAACAGGAGTACGCCTTCCAGCGCGAACTGATATAACTGCGACGGGTGCCTGGCAAGGCTGTCTGGCGCCTGCGGAAAGACCATGCCCCAGGCTACGTCTGTCGGTTTTCCCCAGAGTTCGCCGTTTATGAAATTTCCGATTCGCCCGGCACCCAGCCCAACCGGAACCAAGGGCGCGACAAAATCGGCAATTTTCCAGAACCCGGCTCCGGTTTTTCGGCCATACCACCACATGGCCAGCATTACCCCCAGCAACCCGCCATGGAAAGACATACCGCCTTCCCAGACCCGGAGCAACCAGAGCGGGTCCGCTATAAAGGCATCGAAGTTGTAAAACACTACATAGCCAAAGCGGCCACCGAGGATCACACCCAGGGCCATATAGAACAGCAGATCACCCACCTGCTCTTCCTGCAGTGGCGACCAGGGCTTGCGGGACCGAAGACGGCCCAGCCACCAGCCGGCGGCAAACCCGACCAGATAGGTCAGGCCATACCAGTGGATTTTCAACGGCCCAAGGGCGATCGCCACCGGGTCAAACTGTGGATGTTGCAGCATGAATGCTCTCTCAGCTCAGAAGAAACCGTAAACCAACCAGAACCAGCATAATGGCAAAGATGCGCTTGAGCAGACGCCCATCCAGACGATGGGCCAGCCCGGCGCCGATTCGTGCAAAGAACACACTGGTGGCAACCACACCCACCAACGCCGGCAGGTAGATAAAACCAAGACTCAGCTCGGGCAGATCGGGATCCTGCCAGCCGGTCCAGACATTGGCCAGGGCGCCCGCAATTGCAATCGGGAAGCCGCAAGCAGCCGAAGTCGCCACCGCCTGCTGCATTTTGACGTTGCACCAGCTCAAATAGGGTACGGTCAGAGTGCCACCACCAATACCGAAGATGGCCGATGCCCAGCCAATGATACCGCCGGCTGCCCCGAGCCCTGTGGTGCCCGGAACATCCCGCCCCGGCTTCGGATTGACCTCAAGAATCATCTTCAGTGCCACCAGAATGACGAACACCCCGATAATGGTTTCCAGCACCGGGCCACTCAGCATCGCAGCTGTCCAGGCACCAAGCACAGCACCAACCACAATACCAAAAGTCATGGGGCGAAACAGATCCCAGCGTACTGCGCCATGCTGGTGGTGGGTACGTATGGAACTGATGGAGGTAAAGACAATGGTGGCCAGAGACGTCCCCACAGCAAGATGGGCTGCAATCTCCGGGCTGATCCCCTGCAGCCCGAAACTGAAGATCAGTACCGGCACAATCACCAGACCGCCACCAATGCCAAACAGACCGGCCATGGTGCCCGCCAGTGCACCCAATAAAAGATACAGTACGATGATGCCTATCATGCTCATGGTTACAGACCACCCCGGCTCAGATCAGGCTGGTATGATACGCAGGAATGCCAGCAACTTCAGCCCACGCATCCAAGGAATTCCGTTCACCCATGTGCCTAATTGCTTTTGCCATCGGCCAGAACCCCCGCTTTCCCCTGGTGGTTGCTGCCAACCGGGATGAATTCTTCCGCCGTCCCACGGCCGCCATGGACTGGTGGCAGGCCGACAGCGGTCAGCATCTGCTGGCCGGGAGAGACCTGGCTTCTGGCGGCACCTGGCTGGCCATCAGCGCGAACGGTCAGGTTGCCGCTGTCACCAATGTGCGGGAGGGTAGCCCGGAAACCGGTCGCTCCAGCCGCGGCGAGCTGCCCGTTCGTGCCCTGGCTGAACCCGCCAGCGTATTGGGCGCTGCTCTGAACAGCGAACCCGATCGGTACGCCGGATTTAACCTGGTGTCTCTGACAGAACGCGGCGGCTGGTATTACAGCAACCGCGACGCGCACCCGGGGCGCCAACT
This sequence comes from Marinobacter sp. C1S70, assembly GCF_000475355.1. NCBI lineage: Bacteria > Pseudomonadati > Pseudomonadota > Gammaproteobacteria > Pseudomonadales > Marinobacteraceae > Marinobacter > Marinobacter sp. C1S70. The sequence continues at coordinate 93,457 of NZ_AXBW01000026.1, forward strand.
CTTCCGAGGCAGCTTTGGTCTTAGCAATCATCTTTTACAGACACCCTGGCCGAAACTGCTGCGCCTGAGAAAGGCCTTTGCCACCGTGGTTGAAGCTGCGAGCCACCGTACCGAGGACTTGCACAACCAACTCCTGCCTTTGCTTCAGGACACCAGCCCGGCGCCCGACGCCATGCTTCCCGACACTGGCGTAGGCATTGAGACCGAACGATTTCTATCGTCACCGTTCATTGTCGGCAGTGACTACGGCACACGGGCCACTACCATCGTCACACTGGACGCACAGGGCGAAGCCAGGGTGACAGAACAATCCTGGGGACCCAATGCCCAGCCCCTGGAAAAACGGCAATTCAGCTGGCAGCGATAGCAAACCGACTCTGTTATAATCCGCGCAATTTCCGAAACACCCGACCGGAGGTCGCCCCATGGCCGGCGAGAACACCAGCAGCGCTTCCATAGCCGACTTTGAGAAATCCCTGAACGAACTGGAACAACTGGTTCGTGACCTGGAACAGGGCGAACTGTCCCTGGAACAATCACTGGCGGCTTTCGAGCGCGGCGTCAAGCTGACACGGGAGTGCCAGAGTGCCCTGAAATCCGCCGAACAGCGGGTCGAGCAGCTGGTGCAGAACAGTGACGGCACACTGGAAACCCGGCCTTTCTCAGCAGACGACGAGCAGTGATGGACCATCGCATCCGCCAGGCGGAGGCCTATCTGGACCAGTGCCGCCACCAGGTTGATCGGGAGCTGGACCGCTGCCTTGCCCGCAACGCCACCTCAGAACGGCTCCAGGAAACCATGCGTTACAGCGTTCTGGGCGGCGGCAAACGAGTGCGCCCGGCTCTGTGCATGGCTGCCGCCCGAGCCATGGGCAGCGACGAAAGCACGGCCCTGGCGCCAGCCTGCGCCCTGGAACTGATTCACGCCTATTCCCTGGTCCACGATGACTTACCGGCCATGGACGATGACGATCTCCGCAGGGGCCGACCGACCGCTCACATTGCCTTTGACGAAGCTTCGGCCATTCTGGCCGGAGATGCACTGCAAACACTGGCGTTTGCGTTGCTGTCCGATGCGCCGGCGTTGTCAGATCGACAACGCGTGACCATGATCTCGGAGCTGGCCCGGGCCAGCGGTCATCAAGGCATGGTTGGCGGTCAGGCCATTGATCTGGAATCCGTGGGGCAACAGCTGAGCGTGGCGCAACTGGAAACCATGCACCGGCACAAAACCGGCGCCCTGATCGAAGCCAGTGTTCGCCTGGGCGCACTAACCTCTGAAACCGTGACCGAGTGCCAGTTGAGCAACCTGACGGATTACGCCAGCGCACTGGGGCTCGCGTTTCAGGTGCAGGACGATCTTCTGGATATTGAGGGCGACACCGAGGTCATCGGAAAACGCCAGGGCTCTGATGCCGCCAGGGCAAAACCCACGTATCCGGCATTACTGGGTATCGAGGGAGCTCGCCAGCACCTGGCCCGACTCCTTGATGAAGCTCTGAGCGCACTGGAGAGCTTCGACTCGGAAGCCGACACCCTGAGGGCCATGGCTGACTACGTAGTGGCACGCAGCCACTGAACCATTTCAAGGCCAAGCATCACCATTTTGTAACAACTGGCCCGGGATGTATGAAACCGGGCCGCCTGTTCCCTTATAATGCCAGCCATAGAACCCACATTCCGATAAAGACCCGAGCTGATGCAGGACACATACATTTTCAGGGAAATCCCGTCGCAGCGACCCAATACGCCGTTGCTCGACCGGATAGACGTGCCATCCCAGCTGCGTGAACTGCCAGCTGAGGACTTGCCCCGGCTGGCCAGGGAATTGCGAGCGTTCTTGCTGTGGTCAGTGGGCCAGACCGGTGGTCATTTCGGCGCTGGCCTTGGCGTGCTCGAACTGACGGTGGCCCTGCACTACGTTTTCAATACCCCCGAAGACCGGCTGGTATGGGACGTCGGCCACCAGGCCTATCCCCACAAGATTCTGACCGGTCGCAAGGAACAAATGGGCAGCATTCGCCGTAAAGGAGGCCTGGCCGGCTTCCCGAAACGGGCAGAGAGCGAGTACGACACCTTCGGCGTAGGTCATTCGAGCACATCCATCAGCGCGGCACTGGGCATGGCAATCGCCGCCCGGATGCAGAACACCGGCCGCAAGAGCATTGCCGTTATCGGGGATGGTGCCATGACCGCGGGTATGGCCTTTGAAGCCCTGAATCATGCCGGACACCTTCATGCCGACATGCTGGTGGTGCTGAACGACAACGACATGTCGATTTCACGCAACGTCGGCGGGCTTTCCAACTATTTCGCCAAGCTGCTCTCCAGCCGTACCTACAATCAGGTGCGCGACAGCAGCAAGAAGGTGCTCAAAGGCACTCCTCACCTGATGGCCCTGGCAAAGAAAACCGAAGAGCATTTCAAGGGTATGATTGCGCCCGGCACGCTGTTTGAGGAGCTGGGGTTCAACTATATTGGCCCCATCGACGGCCACGACCTGCCCTTGCTGGTGGAAACCCTGGAGAACATCCGTGAGCTGGAAGGCCCGCAGTTCCTGCACGTGGTCACAACCAAAGGCAAAGGTTTTGCCCCTGCCGAAGCGGACCCGATTGGCTACCATGCCATCAACAAGATTGAACCGGTGCCCGCCAGCAAGCCGGAACCGGTGAAGCCGAAACCGGCCAGCCCTAAATACGCCAACGTCTTCGGGCAGTGGCTATGCGATGCCGCCGAACAGGACAGCCGGGTAGCCGGAATTACCCCCGCCATGTGCGAGGGTTCAGACCTGCTGGCCTTTTCAGAGCGTTTCCCGGATCGCTATTTTGATGTCGCCATTGCCGAGCAGCATGCGGTCACCCTGGCGGCGGGTCTGGCTTGCGATGGTGCCAAGCCGGTCGTGGCCATTTACTCAACATTTCTGCAGCGAGCCTATGACCAGTTGGTACACGATGTCGCCATCCAGAACCTGGACGTCCTGTTTGCCATTGATCGTGCGGGCCTGGTCGGCGAAGACGGCCCCACCCACGCTGGCGCCTTCGACATCAGCTATCTACGCTGCATTCCCAACATGCTGGTGATGACGCCGTCGGACGAAAACGAAACCCGACAGCTACTGCACACCGGCCTTGAATACAGCGGCCCGGCTGCCGTTCGCTACCCCCGGGGAACCGGACCTGGGGCCGAAATCCAGCAGCAACTCACGCCACTGCCCATCGGCAAGGGCCGGCGCGTACGCGACGGTAGCGGTATTGCCATCCTTAATTTCGGCACCCTGTTGGCGCCGGGGCTGGAGGCTGCGGAAGCCCTGGGCGCCACGGTCGCCGACATGCGTTTCGTCAAGCCTCTGGATGAGGCCCTGGTACTGGAACTGGCGGAAACCCACGACCTGCTGGTCACCCTGGAAGAAAACGTTATTGCCGGTGGCGCGGGCAGCGCGGTGACGGAATTCCTGAATGCCCGCCAGGTTTCCATGCCGGTATTACAACTGGGACTGCCGGACGCGTTCGTTGAACACGGTCAGCATAAGGAATTACTGCGGGACTGTGGGCTGGATGCCGAAGGCATTCTTCGCAGCATTGCCACGCGAATGGAGCAGCTCGGATACCCGACAGTGGTGGCGGCTAAATAACTCGGGAACGAAGGCGGATCACAACTGATCCGCCAGAGGCCGATCAGACCGGGTCGTCATCCTGGTGGGTTTCCAGCCAGTGGCCCAGTTTGCTTTGCTTGGTATTCAGGTAGTGCTCGTTGTGCGGATTGCGGCCCACATGCAGAGGCACGCGCTCGGCAATGTTAATGCCGTAGGATTCCAGCGCCTTCACCTTGCGCGGATTGTTGGTCATCAATCGCAGGCTTTTGATGCCCAGGTGCTCAAGCATGTCCTTGCACATGCTGTAATCCCGGAGATCTGCGCCAAAGCCCAGACGCTCATTCGCTTCCACGGTGTCGGCGCCCTGGTCCTGCAGACGGTAGGCCCGGATCTTGTTCAGCAATCCGATACCGCGGCCTTCCTGCCGCAAGTACATCAGAATACCCCGACCCTCCCGGGCGATACTGCGCAACGCTTCTTCCAGCTGGTAACCACAGTCACAACGCATGCTGTACAGGGCATCGCCCGTCAGACACTCCGAGTGGGTCCGTGCCAGCAGTGGTTCTGCGCTATCAATGTCCCCCAACGTCAGCGCCACATGCTCCTTCCCGGTGTCCGGCTCCTCAAAGCCGTGCATATCAAACACACCAAAGGGGGTGGGCAAACGGCAGGTTTCAATGTAACGAACAGCCACTGTGTTTCCTCGTGGTTCGGACAAATTGGGCGGGCATTCTATCATGCGGCTGCTTGCCTGGCGTAGTGTCGACACGGTTCCCCTCCGGATTATGCAGTACCCGAGAGGTTACGGTCGCCGCCAGGCTTCAGATCATTGCTCCCGGGCCTGCCAGTGGCCGGAGCGGCCGCCTTTCTTTTCCAGCAGACGCAGATTATCGATCACCATACCTTTGTCGACCGCCTTACACATATCGTAAATGGTCAGGGCGGCCACACTCGCGGCCGTCAGCGCTTCCATTTCAACACCGGTCTGACCGGCCAGTTTGCACCGGGTCTCGATCGCCACGGAGGCGCCATCATTGCCAGCCCTCAGTTCGACTTTCACGGAGGTCAGGTTAAGCGCATGGCACAGGGGAATCAGGTCGTGGGTTCGTTTCGCAGCCATGATGCCTGCTATCCTGGCCGTCGCCAGCACATCCCCCTTGGGGTGCTCACCTTCCAGGATCATTCTCAGGGTTTCCGGAGCCATCCGGACACAGGCCTCGGCTCTGGCCTCGCGTTCCGTCACCGCTTTGTCGGTGACATCCACCATTCGGGCTTCGCCCTTGTCATCCAGATGGGTCAGTTTTGTCACAGAAAACTCCGATTGATCTGTTGAAGAGGTTACTTTGGCATGGCCCGGGCCTGGTTGGAATCCGTAATCGCCCCGGGCCACAGACGGCTACCACCAGAAACCGATACCAGCCACGCCCTGGCCACCAAGCGCGCGGGCCCGGGACTGGTGCTCAGGTCTGAGACCTCCGATACCGTAAACCGGCACATTTGCCGTTGCGGCCAACGCCTGAAAAGCAGCCCACCCGATTCCGGGCTGCCCCGGATGGCTGGGCGTCTCCAGCACATTGCCCAGGACCACGTAATCCGCCCCCAGGCGCTCTGCATGGCGCAATTGCTCAGCACTATGGCAAGACACACCCAACCAGTAATCGTCGCTGACAGGGCGCTCTGAATGCTTCTGCGCCTCGCGCCAGGGCAGGTGAACGCCCTGGACATCTGGAACAGCCCGACACAGGTCTGCCGCCCCATGCAGAATCAACCCGACGCCCCTTTCCCGGCACCCGCCCAGAGCCGCTGTGGCCAGCTCAAGGTACGCAGCCCCGGAGAGGGTCGGAGCGCGAAGCACCACCAGTGAATCCGGCTGCCCCCGATCGAGAGCGGCGTCGAGTCTGGCCAGGCCTGCCGGCGCATCCTCAATTGTTCCGGTAACCGCCAGCCGATGGGGCAATCGCAGCGCCCTGATGATGGGCCGGTTAGCGGCAGGAAACTCTTCGTCCTTGAGCGCCTCAGGAGCCAGCCAGCTGACCGGCTGACCTTCTTTACCCTCTGGCTCGCCCTGAGCCGAGTAGCTTGACCAGACATCAAGAAACACACACTTGTCGCCGTAGTCGTGACGTATCCCAATCACCGGCTCCAGGCTGTCCTCAGTCAGAACCAGCCCGGTCTCTTCGGCGATTTCCCGACACAATGCCTGCTGGACGGTTTCTCCGGGCTCGACCTTACCACCCGGAAACTCCAGCAAACCGCCCTGATGGGCTGTGTCCGGGCGCCTTGCAATCAGGACACGACCATCGCGAACGATCACGCCCACCGCTACATGAACAGTCTTACGGTTAGCGGAAAAACCCTCGACAGACTCAGGTACGGTATTCGGCATTGATGGTCACGTAATCATGGGAAAAATCACAGGTCCAGACCGTTTCCCGGACATTGCCCCGCTTCAGGTCAATCGCAATGGTGATCTCTTCCTGATCCATCACCGCCTGGCCCCGAGCCTCGGAGTAGTCGTCGGCACGGCCACCGTTGCGCACCAGGCAGACATCGCCCAGGTAAATTTCAAGGGCATTGAGGTCCAGATTCTCCACACCGGCACGACCAACGGCCGCCAGGATACGCCCCCAGTTCGGGTCTGACGCGAACACGGCGGTTTTCACCAGCGGGGAGTGCGCCACGGTATAGGCTACATCAAGCGCTTCTTGCTGGCTGGCTGCGCCGCTGACATCAATGGTGACGAATTTGGTAGCCCCCTCGCCATCCCGGACAATGGCGTGGGCCAGTTCCAGGTACACGTCCTGCAGGGCCGCCCGCAGTTCCGGCAGCAGCGGGCTGTCGGCGGTAATCTCAGGCCCGCCATACTGGCCACTGGCCATCAGCATGCAGGCATCGTTGGTGGAGGTGTCGCCGTCAATGGTAATGCGGTTGAACGACTTCTCGCCGAGCTCAGAAGCCAGCGTTTGCAGTACCTCCGGCGCAAGACGGGCATCGGTAGCGATGAAGCCGAGCATGGTGGCCATGTTGGGGCGAATCATGCCCGCGCCCTTGCTGATTCCGGAAATGGTCACCCGATGGCCATCCAGATCCAGCTGCCGCGACGCGCCTTTAGGGCGGGTATCGGTGGTCATGATGCCGGATGCCGCCTCTGCCCAGCGGTCTTCCCGGGTGTCGGCCAGAGCCTCTGGCAGTGCACTGACAATCTTGGCGACCGGCAATGGCTCTCCAATCACCCCGGTAGAGAACGGCAATACCTGGCTGGCAGAAATGCCTGCCTCTTTCGCCAGCGCCTCGCAACAGGCCGCGGCGTCCACCAGACCCCGTTCGCCGGTACCAGCGTTGGCATTGCCGGTATTGATCAGCAGATAGCGAGGAGCATCCTGGGACAGATGGCGGCGGCTGAGGACCACTGGGGCCGCACAGAACTGGTTGCGGGTAAAAATACCCGCTACGCGGGTTTCGGGCGCCAGCTCAAACACCACGATGTCTTTTCTGCCGGGCTTTTTGATCCCCGCACTGGCTATGCCCAGCTTGATTCCCGCCACCGGGAAGAAATCGGGTAAGGTTCCGGGACCTACCGCCATGCCTGTCTCCTTGATTTTTCCTGATCTTCAAACGACAGAACCCGCAAGCGCCAGCGCACTGGCGAATTGCGGGTTCTGGTTTCCGGCTACTCAGTGGCTGGTCAGCTCACCTTTCCGCAGCATTGCTTGTATTTTTTGCCAGACCCGCAGGGACAAGGCTCGTTACGACCGACCTTGCGCTCCTGGCGGACAAAGGTCTCCGGGGTTGCCTGCTGGCCCTGCTGGCCATCGTCACCCTCGCCTTCTGCCTGGGCGGCACTGGCCTGCTCGTGACGGAGTTTGGCGCGCGCCATTTCCCGCTCCAGCTCTTCCTTGCGTCGACGTTCGATTTCCGCCATTTCCTCCTGGCTCTGAACCCGCACATGGCACAAAACCCGGGTAACGTCACGCTTCATGGTATCGAGCATGGTTTCGAACAGGTTAAACGCCTCGCGCTTGTATTCCTGCTTCGGGTTCTTCTGAGCGTAACCACGCAGATGGATACCCCGGCGCAGGTGATCCATGTTGGACAAATGCTCCTTCCACAGGGTATCCAGCACCTGCAGGAACACCTGCTTCTCAAACTTGCGCATGGCTTCGGAACCGGCCACTTCTTCCTTGGCCTTGTACTCAGCCACAATGGCGTCGAGAATCTTCTGGCGAAGATTGTCTTCATACAGTTTATTGTCGTCTTTCAGCCACTGCTGGATGGGCAGTTCAATCGCCATCTCGGACTGCAACTGAGCCTCCAGCCCCTGCACATCCCACTGTTCGGGCATGCTTTGCGGCGGAATAAACTCACTGACCACCGAATCCACCACGTCTTCGCGGATGGTATCGATCATCTCGGAAATGTCGTTGGACGCCATCACCTCGTTGCGCTGCTCGTAAATGACCGTACGCTGATCGTTGGCCACATCGTCGTATTCAAGCAGCGTTTTACGCATATCGAAGTTGCGGCCTTCGACCTTGCGCTGCGACTTTTCAATGGCATTGGTGACCATCCGGTGCTCGATGGCTTCACCTTTCTTCATGCCCATGGCCTGCATCAGATTCTTCACGCGCTCCGGCGCAAAGATCCGCATCAGGTTGTCCTCCAGCGAGAGGAAGAATCGGGAAGAGCCCGGATCCCCTTGACGACCGGCACGACCCCGGAGCTGGTTATCAATCCGGCGGGACTCGTGGCGCTCGGTACCGATGATGTGCAGGCCACCGGCGTCCAGTACCTGGTTGTGGCGCTCAGTCCACTCCGCCTTCATGCGAGCCACTTCCTCTTCCGAGGGATTATCCAGGGCCGCAACTTCGTACTCCCAGTTGCCACCGAGGACAATATCGGTACCCCGGCCCGCCATATTGGTGGCGATGGTAACCGCACCCGGGCGCCCTGCCTGGGCAATAATCAAGGCTTCCGATTCGTGCTGTTTGGCGTTCAGGATCTTGTGGTCAATGCGCGCCTTCTTCAGCAGCATGGACAGAAGTTCGGAGGCTTCGATGGACGCGGTGCCCACCAGAATAGGCCGCCCTTCTGCGGTCACATCCTTGATTTCGTCGATGATAGCGTGGAATTTCTCTTCCTGGGTCAGGTACACCAGGTCGTTGTAATCAATCCGCTGAATAGGCTTGTTCGGCGGAATAACCACCACGTCCAGGCCGTAGATCTGGCGGAATTCGAATGCTTCGGTATCGGCGGTACCTGTCATACCGGCCAGCTTGTCATAGAGACGGAAATAGTTCTGGAAGGTAGTCGACGCCAGCGTCTGGCTTTCGGCCTGAATCTTGAGCCCTTCTTTTGCTTCAATCGCCTGATGCAGACCTTCGCTCCACCGGCGTCCGGGCATGGTCCGGCCAGTGTGTTCATCTACGATCACCACCTGACCGCCCTGGACAATGTAATCCACGTCTTTCTGGAACAGGTGATGGGCTCGGAGCGCCGAGTGCACATGGTGCAGCAAGCTCAGGTTGGCGGCCGAATACAGGCTTTCACCCTCCTTCAGCAGGCCCTGACCAAGCAGCAGATCTTCAACCTTCTCATGACCGGATTCGGTCAGTTCAACCTGACGGGATTTCTCATCAATGGTGAAGTCACCGGAGGATTCACCTTCCTCGCTCACCTCGCCTTTCTCAAGACTCGGCACCAGAGCATTGACGGCCTGATACAGTTTGGAAGAATCCTCAGCGGCACCGGAAATAATGAGCGGGGTACGGGCCTCGTCGATCAGGATGGAATCGACTTCATCGACAATGGCAAAGTTAAGACCGCGCTGAACCTTGTCCTCAATGCTGAAGGCCATGTTGTCGCGCAGATAGTCGAAACCGAACTCGTTATTGGTGCCATAGGTGATATCGGCCTGATAGGCGGCACGCTTTTCTTCCGGCGGCTGGCCCGACGCCACCACTCCCACCTGCATGCCGAGGAAACGGTAAAGTTTGCCCATCCATTCGGCGTCACGGCGAGCCAGGTAATCGTTCACGGTTACCACGTGCACGCCTTTACCGGGAAGCGCATTCAGGTAGACCGCGGCGGTAGCCACCAGAGTTTTCCCTTCACCGGTCTTCATTTCGGCGATTCGACCTTCATGCAGGGTCATGCCCCCGATGAGCTGGACATCGTAGTGGCGCATGCCCATCACCCGGCGGCTGGCCTCCCGCACTGTGGCAAACACTTCAGGCAGCAGGCTGTCCAGCGCTTCACCTTCATCAAGTCTGCGCCGGAACTCAGCGGTCTTGCCTTGCAACTCGGTGTCAGACAATGCGCCAAACTGCTCCTCAAGTTCATTGATGCGCGTGACAACTTTGCGCATCCTCTTGATTTCTCTGGCGTTCTTACTGCCGAACATCTTGGTTGCAAGCTTTGTGAACATAGACCACTGCTTCTTCAGTTAAACGGAGGAAGCCGGCATTCTAACCTTATTTGGCGACAGGACAAAAGGCGGGGTTCACGGGAATGGAATCAGCGGCTTGCGCGCTGGATGTATTTCACGGGATTTTCGGATTTACCATTGCGGATAACTTCAAAATGCACGTGGGGGCCGGTAGAGCGACCGGTGCTGCCCATCAGTGCAACAACCTGGCTTTTCTGCACCACATCCCCAACCTTTACCTTGATGGCCTTGGCGTGGGCATACCGGGTAACCAGGCCGTCGCCATGGTCGATTTCAACCAGATTTCCGTAGCCATAGCGCTCGTCGGCCCAGGTTACAACACCAGCCGCCACGGCAATAATGTCGCTGCCTTCCTTGCCCGCCAGATCAACACCGGCATGCCAGGTACGTTTTCCGGTAAAAGGATCCGAGCGGTATCCGTATTTGGACGAGAGCCAGCCCCAGGTGATCGGCCGCCCCTGCACATAGAGCTCATCTTCCAGCTTTTTGCGGGAAGCGACTTTATCGAGCAGGCGCAGTTGCTTTTCACGATCGTTGATCTGCTGTTCCAGCTGATTGATCATGTCCGTCAGCTCGGGAGCCGTGTAGGAATCCCCGGGTAGCGCATCTTCTTCGGGGCCACCAACCGCTGCCGGCTTGTCAAAATTGAATTCATCGCTGGCGACCATGCCCGTTTCCACGAATCGCTGGCCGAGCGCATCCAGGCGCAGCAGACGACCCTGGATCTGACCCAGTCGCAGGGTCAGCGCATCAATCTGCTGCTGAACATTCTCACGAACCTGAGCGACTTCGTTCTTCTGATCTTCCAGCTTCTCTTTCCAGCCGGCCACAAGCTCAGACTCGGTCGGCTCCCGGGCTTCAAACTGGCTGACCGCCACCTGGTAGCCAGCCCATCCGGCTGCCGCCAGCGTGGCCAACACCAGAAAGACCAGGCCACACAACAGCGGCCCATTCAGCGGTATTGCCCTGGACTGACCGTGACGTTTGCCTACGAAAATTACGTTCATATCGTCTTTCGGTTTCATTGTTGAGCCGCAACCGTATCCCTGTAGTGCTGCGACCCGGAAATATTCCGAGCGGGTCTGCTATCCTTGGCAACAACTACGTACTGAATAATCGCAGCGCCCGGTAGACTCTCTCACTCGTGACAATGTAAAACGAGAGTAACAATGGCGCTACGCACAAAGCGTGCCGAAGTGTAACCAATCGTAAACAGGCTCGTCGAGAAAAAAGCGACCATGACGGAAAAAAATGATCAAAAAATGATCTTTGGCAAAGGGTCGGCTGGCAACAATACGCTCAAAGAGCTGATGTCCAAAGCCGAACTGCACCTGCAGGCCGAACAACTGGTACTCACGGCCATTCCCGCAGAACTGTCCGAGGGTACCCGATTCGTCAGCTGTCGGGAGGGGGAACTGGTGCTGTCTACTGATAATGCGAGCAAAGCCACGCGACTGCGCTTCCGCCAGCACGAGATCATGTCGGCACTGAGGGAGAATGAACTGTTCCGCTACGTCTGGAAGGTCAGAATCAAGGTCAGCCCACCCAGATTCGCCAGCCGACGCAAACCGGTAAAAGAGCCGCTCAGCAAAGAAAATGCCCGGCTCCTCCAGGAGGAAGCCGGGCACACGAAGGACAAAGCTCTACGCGAGGTTCTCGAAAAACTCGCCAGCCACGTACGGGATTAAGGCTTCCCGCCTTAACCCGCCGCCAGCACAGGTTTCATGTAAGAGATAGGTGCAGTGGCTTCATCATCGAAGGTCACTACTTCCCATGCATCTTCTTCTGCCCTGAGCTTGCGCAGCAGCTTGTTGTTCAGGTCGTGACCTGATTTGATACCACGGAACTCACCAATCAGGCTGTTGCCCAGCAGATAGAGATCGCCGATGGCATCCAGTACCTTGTGCTTGACGAACTCGTCATCGTAGCGGAGACCGTCCTCATTGAGGATCTTGTAGTCGTCCACCACAATCGCATTATCCACGCTGCCACCCAGTGCCAGGTTCATCGCTCGCAACTTTTCGATATCACGCATGAACCCGAAGGTTCTGGCGCGGGACACTTCCTTCACAAAGGAGGTGCTGGAAAAGTCCACGGTCGCTGTCTGGGCACGGCCCTTGAAGACCGGGTGATCAAAATCAATCCCGAAGCTCACCTTGAAGCCTTCGAACGGCAGGAAGGTGGCTTTTTTGTCGCCCTCTTCCACAGTGACTTCGCGCTTGATGCGGATAAAACGCTTGGCCGCTTCCTGCTCGGAGATACCGGCAGACTGAAGCAGGAACACGAACGGCCCGGCAGAGCCATCCATGATCGGCACTTCTGCAGCGCTGAGCTCGACAAAACAGTTGTCGATGCCGAGACCAGCCATGGCGGAGAGCAGATGCTCTACCGTCGCCACACGGACACCGTCTTTTACCAGCGTCGTGGACAGCATGGTCTCACCCACATTCTCCGCACAGGCACGGATTTCGACCATCGGGTCGAGGTCCGTGCGGCGGAAGATGATCCCCGTGTCGACGGGTGCTGGCTTCAGGGTCAGGTATACCTTTTCCCCGGAATGCAGGCCAACACCGGTCGCGCGGATGGTGTTTTTGAGTGTCCGTTGTCTGATCATCGGTTCATTATTCCGTCACAAAAAGTCGATATTCTGAGCAAAAAACTGCCCGGAGAATATCAGAATTCAAGACTGAGTACCATTTAACCAACATGACTTTACTTAACCTTTGCAATAGTCATGAGCTATGGCGCATCAGCTCAACTTAGGCGGAAGCTTATGCTTTCTGATTCACAGTAAAGCCAGCCCTGCCACGGTTGAAACAGATTATCAATCAGCCTGCCGGCGAAGGAATGCGGGAATATCGAGATAGTCCACGCCCTGTTCTTCGCTTTCTTTGCTCTGATCCAGCGCCACATTACCCTGGGCAACCGCACGACGACGCAACACGGCCGGGCGATCCAGCTGGTTGTAATCGGTCTTGCCATCGAGGGTACGGGTGTTGTCCACCACCTTGGTCGGCTTCTCGCGCTCGCCACCCAGGCCAGTCGCCACAACAGTAACCTTGAGCTCGTCGGTCATTTCCGGATCGATCACGGTACCGACCACCACAGTGGCTGAATCGGACGCGAATTCGCGCACAATGTCGCCCACTTCGGAGAACTCGCCCAGATTCAGGTCCATACCAGCGGTGATATTGACCAGAATACCCTTGGCACCCTGCAGGTTGATATCTTCGAGCAGCGGGCTGCGAACCGCGGCTTCTGCGGCTTCACGGGCACGATTCTCGCCGGTGGCGCGACCGGTACCCATCATCGCCATGCCCATCTCGGACATAACCGTTTTCACGTCGGCAAAGTCGACGTTGATCATACCGTTGCGGGTAATCAGGTCAGCAATGCCCTGAACCGCACCCAGCAACACATCATTGGCGGAGGCAAAGGCATCCAGCAGGCTGGTTTTCTTGCCCATGACTGCCAACAGCTTTTCATTGGGAATGGTAATCAGGGAGTCAACGCTCTCTTCCAGTTCTTTCAGACCGGCTTCAGCCACACTCATGCGCTTGCCGCCTTCAAACTGGAACGGCTTGGTAACCACCGCAACCGTCAGGATACCCAGCTCACGGGCAACTTCAGCAACCACGGGGGCTGCTCCGGTACCGGTACCGCCACCCATGCCGGCGGTGATGAACACCATATCGGAGCCGCTCAGAGCTTCAGCAATACGGTCGCGATCTTCCAGTGCAGACTGGCGACCGACTTCCGGATTGGCACCCGCACCCAGGCCCTTGGTGATGTTGCCACCCAGCTGAATAATCTGACGTGCGTCCAGGTCCTTCAGGGCCTGGGCATCTGTGTTGGCGCAGATAAATTCAACGCCTTCCACGTCGCTGTTGAGCATGTGACGAACGGCGTTGCCACCGCCACCGCCAACACCGACGACCTTGATAACTGCGTTCTGCTGAACATTATCAACGAGTTCAAACATTTCCCCTACTCCTTCGTGCTGTGTCCGGCCTTTCCAGGCCGGTTGCTTCAATCGTTGTGTTTTTTTCGAGAGACCTTCGTGTACTGCAACCGGAACACCGTCAGAAATGACCGGTGAACCAGGCTTTCATGCGCTCAACCAGCGAGGGAGCCTCCTCCCCCTTGAGCACCGGCGCCCGGCCAAGATCCATTTGCCGGAAGCCATGGATCAACAATCCGACGCCAGTGGCGTATATCGGGTTGTTGACCACTTCCGTCATACCGGAAACCGCCTGCGGACAGGCCAGTCTTACCGGCATGTGGAAGATTTCTTCAGCCAGCTCCACCACCCCTTCCATGGTGGACGAGCCGCCTGTAATCACGATGCCTGCCGGGATCAGATCCTCGAACCCGGACCGGCGCAACTCAGACTGCACCAGCGTGAACAGCTCCTCATAGCGGGGCTCAACGACCTCCGCCAGAGCCTGACGCGAAAGATCCCGCGGAGCCCGGTCTCCCACGCTGGGAACCTTGATGGTTTCTTCCGCACCCGCCAGTTGGGTCAGGGCGCAGGCGTACTTGATCTTGATTTCCTCGGCATTCTGGGTGGGCGTGCGCAACGCCATGGCAATGTCGTTGGTCACCTGGTCACCGGCGATCGGGATGACGGCGGTATGGCGAATTGCCCCGCCCGTGAACACGGCAATGTCGGTTGTACCACCACCGATATCCACCACACAGACGCCCAATTCCTTTTCATCCTCGGTCAGGATGGCGTGGCTGGAAGCCAGTTGTTCCAGAATGATGTCGTCCACTTCCAGCCCGCAGCGTTTGACACACTTCTCGATGTTCTGGGCCGCATTCACGGCACAGGTCACCAGGTGAACTTTGGCCTCCAGCCGCACACCGGACATCCCCATCGGTTCCTTGATACCTTCCTGGTTATCGATGACGAACTCCTGAGGCAGGATGTGCAGGATTTTCTGGTCCGCCGGAATCGCCACCGCCTGGGCAGCGTCAATCACCCGGTCAATATCCGCCTGGGTGACTTCCCGGTCCCGGATCGCCACGATGCCGTGGGAATTGAGGCTCTTGATGTGGCTGCCAGCAATACCGGCGTACACCGAATGAATGCGACAACCCGCCATCAGTTCGGCCTCTTCAACCGCGCGCTGAATGGCCTGTACCGTGGTTTCAATGTTCACCACAACACCGCGTTTGAGCCCCCGGGACGGGTGTGAACCGATACCGACCACTTCGATGGTTCCATCCATCTTGCGCTTGCCGACTATCGCCACCACCTTGGAGGTTCCAATATCCAGGCCGACAATCATGTTTTCCGTTTCAACCGATGACATGTGTTTCACCAAACCCCAGGTTCGTAGTAATCGTTATCAGGATTTCGGAGCAGCCTGAGCCACGTCCGTCTTCCACTGCACCGCCACCCCGTTCGAGTAGCGGACATCTATCCGGCTGACCTCATCAACCCGCGAGGCCAGACGGTTCTCATAAACGGTGATAAAGCGTTCAAACCGTTGTTCTACCTGATCTCGCCCCAGCACCACTTCGATGCCATTGCTGAGAGTCAGGGTCCAGGCGCCACGTTGCTCCAGCGCCAGTCCGGCAAAACCCAGGCCATATCCCACCAACTGCTCGCTCATGGTCCGGGCCATACCGATCACGTCCCTGACCCGCTCATCCGGCCCAGCCAGACGGGGCAGCTTTCCGGCCACCTCCGGATTCGGTGGCGAGAACAGTTCGCCTGAACGGCTCACCAGTCGACCATCGGTCCAGTAGGCCAGTGGCTTCTTTTCCCGAATATCGATTTCAAGACGGCCTGGCCAGACTCGCTTTATCGCTGCCGACGCCACCCAGGGGCGCCGTTCCAGTTCAGCCTTGATGTCAGCCAGATCGGTGGCGAAATAGCTTTTGCCAATCCAGGCGCCGGCCGCTCGCTCAATAGCCGTCTGGCTGTCGCCAACAAATTCGCCCCGCACATCCACCGCCAGTATCTGCTGATCCATGGCGGTCAGCATCCGGTCCGTTGCCCAGGGCACCATGGCGGCCAGAAGTACCACCGTTGCGCCCAGGCCGACCTGCAACCAGGGTACGGCCGACAGCACAGCTTTCAACACACCAAACCGGTCCCGCTCAGGCCCGACAGAGGTTGCCCCCCGGCGGCGTGGCGGTTCGGGCGGTACCGCCCGGCTCCGGATCAGCAACGTCTCAAGCATCGATGCCCTCCGCCAGCGTGTCCCTGAGAATTCGCACCACCAGTTCTTCAAAACTGATGCCGGCCGCCTTTGCGGCCATCGGCACCAGGCTGTGGTCCGTCATACCGGGAACCGTGTTAACCTCAAGCAACCAGAACTCACCGGCCCGATCCTGCATGATGTCGACCCGTCCCCAGGTGCGACAGCCCAGCACCCGGAAGGCATCCAGGGCCAGATGCTGCAATCTCAATTCGTCATCGGGCGCCAGACCACAGGGAATACGGTACCGGGTATCGTCCGCCAGGTACTTGGCGTCATAGTCGTAAAAGGCGTGATCGGTGCTCAGGCCAATCGCCGGTAACGCTTTGTCCTGTAGCAGGCTGACGGTAAACTCCGGCCCTTCGATCCACTGCTCTACCAGCACCAGATCATCCAGCCGGGCTGCCGCCTCATAGGCTTCAGCCAGCTCTGCCGCGCTGTTCACTTTGCGGATACCGATACTCGAACCTTCGTGGGCCGGTTTCACACTCAGGGGCGTCCCCAGTGCGGCCACAATGCCCTCAGCCTCGCCCACTGACGTCATGGCGCGAAATGCCGGCGTAGGCAGCCCGCAACCCTCGAACACATACTTGGTCCGCAATTTGTCCATGGCCAGTGCCGATGCCAGCACCTCACTGCCGGTATAGGGAATGCCAGCCTGCCCAAGGATCGCCTGCAGGGTGCCGTCCTCACCGCCGCGGCCATGGAGGGCAATAAACACACGATCGAAGTCGGGTTCGTCCACGGTACGCAGCAGGCAGCCCTGAATGTCCCGGCCAACCGCATCGATACCCGCCGACTGCAGCGCGGCCAGCACGGCTTTGCCACTTTTCAGGGATACTTCCCGCTCGGCGGAATCGCCCCCCATGAACACAGCCACGCGCCCCAGCGCCCGAACCAGTTCGGGGTGAGCCTGATACGGCTGAATGTCGTTGTGGGTCAGATCACTCACTTGCCTTGACTCCTGCTGCTGCCAGCCTTGCCGCTACACCACCGATATCGCCAGCCCCCTGGGTGATCAACAGATCGCCATCCTGCAGCACATTGGCCAGCAGACTCTCGATTTCACGATTATCTTCAACAAACACGGGCTCTACCTTGCCCCGCTGCCGGATGCTCCGGCACAGAGCCCGCCCGTCCGCTCCCGGAATCGCCGGCTCACCCGCGGAATACACATCCATCAGCAACAGCCCATCCACTTCGGACAATACCCGCACGAAATCCTCGTAAAGGTCCCGGGTGCGGGTGTATCGGTGTGGCTGATACAGCATCACGATCCGGCGCTGGGGCCAGGCTTCGCGGGCAGCGCGGATGACGGCCTCCACCTCGGTAGGATGGTGGCCGTAGTCGTCCACCAGCGTCGCTGCTGCTTTCGGGGTCCGGTACTCGCCGTACACCTGGAACCGTCGACCAACACCGGCAAATCCGGCCAGCCCGCGGCAGATGGCCTGGTCATCCACCCCTTCATCGGTCGCCACGGCAATCGTTGCCAGGGCGTTCAGGACGTTGTGGCGACCCGGCATTTTCAGTTCCACCTGGAGATCCGGCCGACCACCAGGGCGACGCACCAGGAACCGGGTTTTCAGACCATCGGAGGTAATGTTCTCCGCCCGGTAATCAGCATCAGGATTGTCGATGCCATAAGTGATAATGGCCCGGGATATGCGCGGAATGATTTCCTGAACGTAATCGTCGTCCACGCACATCACCGCAACACCGTAAAACGGCAGGTTGTGCAGGAAGTCCACGAAGGTCTGCTTGAGCTTTTCGACATCCCCACCGTAGGTGTCCATGTGGTCAGCTTCAATGTTGGTGACCACGGAGATAACCGGTGTCAGATGCAGGAACGACGCATCGCTTTCGTCGGCTTCTGCCACCAGGTAACGGGAACCACCCAACTGGGCATTGGTTCCGGCGCTGTTGAGTTTGCCACCGATCACAAAGGTGGGGTCCAGTCCGGCCTCTCCCAACACGGAGGCAATCAGGCTGGTGGTTGTGGTTTTGCCGTGGGTACCGGCCACAGCGATACCATGGCGATAGCGCATGATCTCCGCCAGCATCTCGGCCCGGGGTACAATCGGTACCCGCCGTTCACGGGCAGAGACCACTTCCGGGTTGTCGCCGGCAACGGCCGAAGACACTACCACCACGTCGGCCTGATCGGTGTTTTCGGCGCGATGACCGATGTACACATCGACATCCATTGCCCGCAGGCGCGCAGTAACAGCACTGTCCCGGATATCAGAGCCAGATACGTCATAGCCCTGGTTCTTCAGGACTTCGGCGATACCGCTCATCCCGGCACCACCGATCCCGACAAAATGGATGCGGCGGATTCGGCGCATTTCCGGCACCTGATAGACCAGTGGCGGATTGGTTGCATCAGCCATTGGCGGCCTCCAGACAGTAATTCACGACTCTCTCCGTTGCATCAGGGCGGGCCAGCGAGCGGGCGGCCTTCGCCATGGTCAGAATTCGTTTTCGATCTGTTGCCAGATCCTTCAGGGTTTCCGCCAGCACCTCCGGGGTCAGCCTGGGCTGTGGAACCAGGATGGCCGCCCCGGCTTTCACCATGTGCTGGCCATTACGGGTCTGGTGGTCATCGACCGCGTGGGGGAATGGCACCAAAATCGCGCCAATTCCGGCCGCACAGAGTTCAGACACCGTCAGCGCACCGGCACGACAGATCACTAGATCAGCCCAGCCGTAGGCCTCCGCCATATCGCGGATAAAGGGCTCAACGCTGGCGTTTACTCCAGCTTCTTCGTATGCCGCCTGGGCTGCCTCGAGGTTTTTCTCGCCACACTGGTGCCGCACGTCCGGGCGATCTGCCTCCGGCATCAGTGCCAGCGCCTGCGGCAGTTGCTGATTGAACACCTGGGCTCCCAGACTGCCACCAACAACCAACACCCGGAGCTTGCCGCTACGGCCCGCCAACCGTTGTTCGGGCTCGTCCATCGACGCCACTTCGCCCCGCACCGGATTGCCGGTACAGCGGGTAACCGTCTGGTCACCGAAACTGCCAGGGAACGCTTCCAGCACGGTTTCGGAAAAACGTGTGAGCCAACGATTAGTCATTCCAGCGATGGCGTTCTGTTCATGAATCACCAGCGGCTTGCGCATCAGCCAGGCGGCAATACCACCCGGCCCGGTGACAAAACCGCCCATGCCCACCACGCAGTCGGGGCGGATCCGGCGCAAATGGGTGTAGGCTTCGCCCAAGGCGCGCATTAATCTGAATGGCGCCAGCAACAGCGCCAGCTTGCCTTTACCGCGCAGGCCGGAAATGTGAATGAGCGACAGCGGAATGTCGGTGTCTCCAATCAGACGCTCTTCCATGCCGCCGCTGGCCCCGAGCCAGTGCACCTCGTGTCCCCGTTGCTGCAACGCGCGGGCTGTGGCCAATGCAGGAAACACGTGGCCTCCGGTACCACCGGCCATCATCAGGAAGCGACGGCGAGGTGAATCAGTCATACACCGCTCCTCCTTTGGTCCGGTTGCCCTTTGTTTCCGATGCCACCCTGGCCCTGTCCTGACGCTCCAGCTCTACCCGGGCGATAACCGCGATACCAATGCAGGTAACCATCAGGCTGGAGCCGCCATAACTGACCAGTGGCAGGGTCAAGCCTTTGGTTGGCAACAGCCCTGTACTCACTGCCATGTTGATGCCCGCCTGCAACCCGATCAGTAGCGTGATGCCGTAGCTGAAACAGGCGCCGAACGCCATACCGGCTTTCTCCGCACGCCGGGCAATCACCAGGCCACTGACCACCAGCGCGGCAAACAGGCCCAGCACCACCAGTGCTCCGAGCAGACCGAACTCCTCGGCAATAATCGCGTAGATAAAGTCCGTATGGGCCTCTGGCAGGAAGAACAGTTTCTGCACTGAGTTCCCCAGGCCAACGCCCACCCACTCGCCTCGACCAAAGGCAATCAGTGACTGAGTGAGCTGATAACCACTGTCGAACTGGTCTTTCCAGGGGTCGAGATAGCTGATCACCCGCTTCAATCGGTACGGCTGGGTGACCACCAGAATCGTACCCAGCGCCGCCAGTACGCCAATCAATGGCATGAACCGGCTAAGCCTCACGCCACTGAGAAAAATCATGCCGGCCGCCGCCGTCACCAGCACCACCGTTGCGCCGAAGTCGGGCTGGATAACCAGCAACACCGATGCCACGCCCAGAACTCCGAGGGGTTTCAGGAAGCCTGGCCAGGTATGGAGCAGTTCTTCCCGCCGACGGACCACATAACCGGCCAGGTAGGCGATGAGGCAGAGCTTGGCGACTTCAGACACCTGAACATTGAACAGCCCCATGGGAATCCACCGGGTAGAACCATTAACCGTGCGGCCGAGCGGCGTCAGTACCAGCACCAATACCAGAAGGCCAATCCCCAGCAGCAGCCAGCCACTGCGTTCCCACCAGGAGACCGGCACGTTGACAGCAACAAGAGCCGTGGCACAGCCAAGACCGGCAAACAGGATCTGGCGAATAACGTAGTGGTAACTGTTGCCCAACGTGGCGGCCGCCATGTCCATCGACGCTGACGAAATCATCACTACACCGGTCACCAGCAAGGCCACGGAGGTAATAATCAGCACCGGCAGCGGCTGCAACTCACCCGCCATACCCTGATAATGAGGAACGCTGACGCCTGCCTGCATCACAGCCCCTCCACCAAGGTGCGGAACTGTTCTCCGCGATCGTTGTAATCCCGGAACATGTCAAAACTGGCACAGGCCGGAGACAACAGCACCCTATCGCCTGGTTCAGCCGCCTGGCGGGCAAGGCTGACCGCCTCTTGCAGGGATGTTGCGCGATGCTGTGGCACCGACGCACCGACCGCCCGGGAAATCTTGCCGGCATCCCGGCCAATCAGTACCAACGCGCGACAGCATGCGGCCACCGGCTCCGCGAGCGGCTGGAAATCCGCCCCTTTACCATCTCCGCCAGCGATCAGGATCACCTTGCCTGACTCCGGCACCAGGCTTTCAATGGCCGCGACCGTGGCACCAACATTGGTGCCTTTGGAATCGTTGATGTAATCCACGCCATCCAGGTTGCGGACAGATTCACAGCGATGAGGCAGCCCCCGGAAACGGCGAGCGACCTCCAGCATGGGCTCCATGGCCAGGCCGGCCGCGTATCCCAGGGCCAGGGCTGCCATCACGTTGCTGATGTTATGCCGCCCCATCAACTGGAGTTCACTGGCCAGCAACAGATTTTCCAGGCCCCAGGTAATCCAGGTGCCCTCGTCATCGTCCCGGGTACTGAAGGTCTCCGGATTCACGCGGTTGAAGCCGAAACACAGAAACCTCAGGGTATCCCGAGCCATGGGTGTGCTCAGGGCATCGTCCAGGTTGACGATGGCATTTTTGCAGCCACGGTAGATCCGTTGCTTGGCCTGGAAGTACGCCATCTTGTCCGGGTACCTGTCCATGTGATCGTCACTGACATTCAACACAGTGGCCGCCAGCGCCCCGAGTTCTTCGGTGGTCTCCAGCTGAAAGCTCGACAGCTCCAGTACATAGAGATCCGCACCCTGCTCCAGCAAATCCAGCGCGGGCGTACCGATATTGCCGCCCACCTGCACATTGCGGCCCGCTGCCCGTGCCATTTCCCCAACCAGGGTTGTTACTGTGGTTTTGCCGTTAGAGCCGGTGATGGCGATGATCGGCGCATCGGCCGCATCGGCAAACAGATCGATGTCGCCGCGAATCCGGGCGCCCCGAGCCGCCGCACCGGCAATCGCCGGCTCTGCAATACTGATTCCAGGGCTTACCACCAGCTCATTGAAGCCGGCAAACAGAGCCTCATCGAAGTCGCCCAGATAAACCGGGACGTCCGGCCAACCGGCCTTCAGTTCGTCCAGCCCCGGCGGCTGAAGACGACTATCGGCCACGGCAATCTCACGCCCCTGCCCGGACAGGTAACGCACGCAGGAAAGCCCGGTCTTGCCGAGCCCTACGATTAACGTGCGACGATCCGAAACAATGACACTCATAGCCGTAGCAATTTCCTATCGGATTTTCAGACTGGCCAGGCCAATCAGAACAAGAACCACAGTGACAACCCAGAACCGCACGATGACTCGCGGCTCGGGCCAGCCCTTCAATTCAAAATGGTGATGCAGCGGCGCCATCCGGAAAATCCGCCGGCCCGTGAGCCGGAATGAGGCCACCTGCAGAATCACCGAAATGGTTTCCATCACGAACACGCCACCCATGATGAACAGCACAATTTCCTGCCGGACGATGACGGCCACTGTACCCAGGGCTGCCCCCAGCGCGAGGGCACCGACATCGCCCATGAACACCTGAGCCGGGTAGGTGTTGAACCACAGAAACCCAAGCCCCGCGCCCACCAGGGCGCCGCAGAATATGATCAATTCGCCGGTGCCCGGCAAATGTGGAATCAGCAGGTAATTGGCGAACTGCGCGTGGCCCGAGAGGTAAGCAAAGATGGCCAGCGCTCCCGCCACCATGACGGTTGGCATGATGGCCAGACCATCCAGACCGTCCGTCAGGTTTACCGCGTTACTGCTGCCGACAATCACGAAGTAGGTCAGCAGAATGAACAGCACCGGTCCCAGGGTCAGCGAGACATTTTTCAGGAACGGCAAATAAAGCGAGGTTTCCTGGGGCATTGAAGCAGTGACATAAAGCACGATCGCGGCCGTGGCCCCGATCACCGACTGCCAGAAGTATTTCCAGCGTGCCGGCAGGCCCCGGGGGTTGCGTTCCACAACCTTGCGGTAGTCATCCACCCAGCCAATGGCACCGAACAGCAGGGTAACCAGCAACACCACCCAGACATAACGATTGGTCAGATCCGCCCACAGCAAGGTGGAAATGGCGATGGCCACCAGAATCAGCGCGCCGCCCATCGTCGGCGTACCAGCCTTGCTCAGGTGAGTCTGGGGGCCGTCATCACGCACGGCCTGGCCGATCTGGTACTGACTCAGCTTGCGAATCATCACCGGACCGATCACCAGCGAGATCAGCAGCGCCGTAAGAATGCCCAGAATCGCCCGCAGTGTCAGATACTGAAACACCGTCAGCGACGAAAAGTATTGCGATAGTATCTCTGTCAGCCAGAGCAGCATGGGTTCTTCACCTTTTTCTGAATTCCCTCCGCCACGCGATCCATGGCGGAACTACGAGAACCTTTCACCAGGACCGTCATAGCACCATTCCGGTCCGCCACAATGGCGTTCACCGCCTGCTCATGACTCGGGAAAAACTCTGTCTCGTCACCAAATCCGGTGCCGTAGCCGTTACCCCCGGCTCCAACCACCATAAGCTTGTTGATTCCTCGGGCTCGGGCATGTTCACCCACCTGCCGGTGCAACTCTTCGGCTTCATCGCCCAACTCAGCCATGGCGCCAAGCACCGCAAGCCGCGGCGCCGGGTACGACGCCAGCACATCCAGCGCCGCCTTCATGGATGCCGGATTGGCGTTGTAACTGTCGTCAATCAGGGTCAGATCCGAGGCCGGCTTGAGCACCTGGAGGCGCCCCTTCACGGCTTCTACCTGCATGAGTCCGGACTGAACCTGCTGATCCGTCGCTCCCAGTTCCCTGCAGGCCGCGAGAGCCAGCAGAGCATTGGTGATGTTGTGTTCACCGGGCAACCCCAGCACCAGATGACAGCGCCAGCTGTCTGGCCCCAGCACCAGGAATTCAAACCCCTGGTCAGTGGCCATGATCGCCTCCGCGCGGTAATCCGCGGCCGGGTGACCCATCCGGGAAACACCCAGCACCCGCCGTTGGCCCGCACGGGCATGCCACTGATCGAAGGCGGGATCGTCCCGGTTCAGCACGACGGCTCCATCTGCCGGCACGCCATCAATAATCTCGCCTTTGGCCAGAACAATATTCTGGTAACTGCCAAAACCCTCCAGGTGCGCCTGACCTGCATTGGTCAGAATCGCAACCTGCGGCCGGGTAATTGACACCGTGTGGGCAATTTCGCCAAGACCACTGGCCCCCAGCTCGATGGCACCGAACTGGTGATCCGGCGTCAGCCGAAACAGGGTCAGCGGAACACCAATGTGATTATTGAGATTACCTTCAGTCACCAAGGTCGGCCCCATGCCGGCGAGAATGGCCCCGGTCATTTCACGAACCGTGGTTTTGCCACTGCTGCCGGTAATCGCCACCAGCCGGGCCGCGCTTTCGCTGCGATTGCCGCTGGCCAGATCGGCCAATGCCTGAACCGTATCGCTAACGACCAGTTGCGGAATGGCAACATCGGTGATCTCGGTGTCCACTACTGCGGCGACTGCGCCCTGTTTCAGGGCCTGGCCAAGGAATTCATGACCATCAAACCGCTCACCGCGCAGAGCAACAAACAGCTGCCCATCTCCAACCGATCGGGTATCGGTGGAGACGCCATCAAACCAGAGTTCACCCGCATCAGCGCGCGCTCCTGCCAGGGTGGCCTGAAGCCACTCGCGAGCTTCCGCCAGCGAAAAGGCGCGCATCATGCCACACCTCCATTCAGGTTCAATAGATGGCGTACCTGCTCGGCGTCGCTGAACGGCAACTTCTGGCCCCGGATCTCCTGATAGGCTTCATGACCTTTACCTGCAATCAGCACCAGATCATCCTCATTGGCCATACCCAATGCCTCGGCAATTGCCTGAGCGCGGTCGTGAATCACCCGCCAGCGACCAGCCTGAGTGAAACCAGCAGAAATGTCGCTGACAATCCGTTCAGGCTGCTCGGTACGCGGGTTGTCGTCGGTTACGATGACGTAATCCGCCCGCTTTTCCGCTTCTTTCGCCATTTCAGGCCGCTTGCCGGGGTCCCGGTCGCCACCGCAACCGAACACACAGATCAGCCTGCCCCGGGTGTGGGGCCGCAATGCTTCAAGGGCATTGGCCAGGGCATCAGGCGTGTGGGCGTAGTCCACCACCACATGTTTGCCGGTTGAGCCGGTGAATCGTTCAAGACGCCCAGGGGGCGGTGACAGCTCCCTGACAACGGACACCGCCCGCTCAACCGGTACGCCAAGCGTCAGTACGGTAGCCAGGGCTGCCAGAACATTGCTGGCATTGAAACTCCCTAACAGGGGGACAGTAAGATCAAACTCGCCCCATTGCCCATCGACCCTGGCACGGAACCCTGAGGCCGTGGGCGTAAATTCCTTCAACCAGAGTTCCATCTGGGCTTCATGCAGACTGTAACGAACGCGGTCACACTGGCCCTCAAGCTGATCGTAAAGCTGCCGGCCAAACGGATCGTCAAAATTGATCACTGAGAAGTGCAGTTCTTCCCGCAGGAACAGCCTGGCCTTGGCCTCACCATAGGCTTCCATGGAACCGTGGTAATCCAGGTGATCACGCGTGAGGTTGGTGAACACCGCACCGGTCATAGTCAGGTTATCAACCCGCCCCTGATCCAGAGCGTGCGACGACACTTCCATTACTGCAGCCCGACCACCCTCATTGCGTATGCGGTTCAATACCCGGTTCACCTGGACCACATCCGGCGTGGTATGCGTGGCCGACTCGATACTGCCCGGCATGCCATAACCCAGGGTACCCAGCAGCCCGCAGGGCGTGCCGGTTTCCCGTAACAACTGGGAGATGTATTGGGTCACCGACGTCTTGCCATTGGTGCCGGTAACCCCGATCACTCTCAGATGGCGCGAGGGATGCTCGAAGAAGCGATCAGCAATTCGGCCCAGACGGGCACGCAGACCAACCACGGGCACAATTAACGCGCCGTGGCGCTCATGGCACTGCCGCTCCTGCTCGGACTCAAGCAGAATAGCCGTGGCACCGGCGCTGATGGCCTGATCCATATAATGCTCTGCGGGCGTTCGTGCCCCGGCCAGAGCAATAAAGGCGTCACCGGGCTGCACTTTCCGGCTATCCGTCTTCAGTCCGTGGATAGTGACATCGAAGACCGATGGCACCTCAATAATGCCCTGAAGCAAGGTGCTGATGGATGTGATGCACATGGCTTACCCTCTCCCCCCGGAAGTTACTTGCGAAACGCGTGTTTCACTGACTTCCAGTTCAGGCTTCACATTCAGCAGTCGCAGCGCGTCACCCATCACCCGGGCGAATACCGGCGCGGCAACTTCTCCGCCGTAATATTCTCCGGCCTGCGGCGCATCCACGGCCACAACGGTTACAATTCTGGGGTCATCAATCGGTGCCATACCGGCAAAGATGGCCTTATATTGACTGTCTTCGTACCCGTTCGCTCCCACCAGGTGAACGGTCCCGGTTTTGCCTCCGGCCGCATACAGCCCGGGCTGGGCGCGCTTGCCAGTACCACGGGCAACCGCCTGTTTGAGCATGTCCCGCACGGCCCTTGTCACCTGTTCAGACAGTACACGTTGCCCCTGCGGCCTCTGCTCCTGCCTCATCAGGCTGAGGGGGTAACGAATTCCACCATTGGCAATAACCATATACGCCTGTGCCAGTTGCAAGGCGTTAACGCTCATGCCGTAGCCATAAGACAAGGTGGACTCTTCTACCGGCCGCCATTTCGGGGGGGCCGGCAAAACACCAACGGCTTCCCCAGGGAAGCCGATACCAGTTGCCTGGCCGAGGCCCAGGCGGGCATAGAGGTTTCTCAGAGTATCGCCACCCAGATCCGTTGCGATGTTGCTCACCCCGACGTTGCTGGACTTGACAATAATCTCCGTCAGATCCAGCACCCCGTAATTGCGATGATCCCGAATGGTGAAACGACCAAACCTCCGAAAGCCCGGGGAAGTATCAATGGTGCTGTTAACCGTGTATTCCCCGGACTCCAGAGCGGCCGCTATCGTCAGCGGCTTCATGGTTGAGCCGGGCTCGAACAGATCTGTAATGGCCTTGTTGCGCAGGTTTTCCGCGGCAAGCTGTGACCGGTCATTCGGGTTGTAGGAACCTTGATTGACCATGGCCAGCACCTCACCGGTGTCGACGTCCAGCATCACCAGCGTGCCGCCGCGAGCCTTGTGAGCACCGACCACCGCCTTGAGCTCCCGATAGGCCAGATACTGCAGCCGGAGATCAATACTCAGTTCCAGGTCTTTCCCGGGCCGGGCATCGCGGATAAGCATCAGATCTTTGATCACGCGCCCACGGTTATCCTTGAGCACCCGCTTCTGGCCCGGCTCACCGGTCAACCATTTGTTGTAGGCTAGCTCGATACCTTCCTGGCCATGCTCATCGATATCAGTAAACCCGACCACATGAGCGGTGACTTCTCCCGCCGGATAATAACGACGATATTCCTGCCGGGCATAGATACCACCGACACCTAGAGCCAGCGCTTCACGCGCCATTGAGGGCTGCACTTTGCGGCGCAGGTAGATAAATTCGCGGCCAGCATACTGGCGCAATCGCTCCCGCAGCGCGCCCTCAGACAACCCAAGAATTCGGGCAAGCGCCGCCAGTTGGGGATCTTCGGGATCGGTTTCGGAAGGATTTGCCCACACGGTCTGAACTGGCGTACTGACGGCCAAAGGCTCGCCATGACGATCCGTCACCACGCCTCGATGGGCATCGATAGATTCAACGCGGATGGTTCTGACATCTCCCTGCTTGCGCAGGAAGTCATTATCCACCACATGAAGATCCACCAACCGCCATCCAATGCCGGCCACAACCAGCAGAAAAACGCCCAGCACAGAGCCGAAGCGCCAGGCTTTCAAGCCTGTCACCAGCTTCTGCTTCCAGCTGTTTGCGTGCGTTCCCTGACCGGACACTTCAGTTACCCCGGATGGTTATTGTTGGTTTTAGTTCGCTGCCAGCGGTGACATCAAAGGCACGAGTACAATGTCCTGCCGCCCGGGCACCACCATATTGAAGCGCTCAGCAGCGAGTTTCTCGACCCGCCCGTGAGCGCTCAAAGCACTCTGCTCCAGCAACAGCTGACTCCACTCACGCTGATAGGCATCGCGCTGCTCCTGCAGACCCGACAACGTATTGAACAGTTCGCGGTTCTCATGGGCACTGACCACCACCCCGATGGACGACAGCGTCAGTACCGCCACCAACACCAGAGTAACCAGAACCCGGCTTTCCCGTGTTGCATCAAACACCTGACGGGACAAACGAACGGCTGTCGCAACACCCTCGCGAACCCGCTGCTTGTTTATCCTGTTGGTTTTTACTGGTTGCTCAATCGCTACCGCGCCCATGGCGTCGCGCTCCCCTGCGTTTTCGATTAATTCGCTTTACGTTCAAGCACTCGCATAACCGCGCTGCGAGCCCTGACGTTTTCAGTAATTTCCTGCTCATTGGCCTTGCTGGCTTTACCAATCAGCTGAAATCCGGATTCTTCCTGCTCCGCCGTGACCGGTATCCCCTTCGGCAGCTTTGGCCCCCGCGCCAGATCACGCATAAAGCGCTTGACCAGACGATCCTCCAGAGAGTGAAAGCTGATCACCACCAGGCGCCCACCGGGAGCCAGGCGATCAACTGCCGCGGCCAGACCGGCTTCCAGGTCCTCGAGCTCCCGGTTGATAAAAATCCGGATAGCCTGAAAAGCCCGGGTGGCGGGGTGCTTGTGCTTCTCTTTCTTCGGCACGGCCTCCGCAACCAACTCCGCCAGCTGCCGCGTGGTTTCAATCGGCTGCTCCTGACGCCGCTCCACGACAAGACGAGCGATACGGCGAGAAAACCGCTCCTCGCCGTATCGCCAGATCACATCTGCGATTTCCCGCTCATCAGCCTCGGCCAGCCACTGGGCAGCACTCGGCTCCTGCTGCGGGTTCATTCGCATATCCAATGGACCGTCCCGCATGAACGAAAAACCGCGGGAAGCATCATCCAGTTGTGGCGAAGACACCCCAAGATCCATCAACACGCCATCAACCTGTGACCAACCTTGACGTTCAAGCGCAAGATCCAGTTCGGCGAACGAGCCGTGGTACCACTGAAACCGGGAATCCCCAGATGCCAGCTCTCTGGCGACGGCAATAGCTTCCGGGTCTTTATCAATACCCAGGAGCTGACCACCCTGACCGAGCTTGCCGAGAATAAGACGACTATGACCGCCCCGGCCAAACGTGGCGTCGACATAACGGCCGTTTTCATCTGTAACCAGATAGTCGACCGCTGCATCCAGCAGTACCGAGCGATGCTGATAGCCTTCATTGGCCTGATCGTCCTGGCGTGCGGTCATAGCGACAGCGCCTCCATTTCCGGCGGCATTTCCTCGTCGGCTGCGGAGGCATCAAGGTAAGCATTCCAGCTTTCCTCACTCCACAGCTCATACTTCTTGCCAAGCCCGACCAACATCAGCCGTTTTTCAAGATTGGCGTGATTTCTGAGGGTCTGCGGTACCAGAATCCGGCCGGACCCATCCAGCTCCATAAGGGCAGCGTTACCCAGAATGAGGCGCTGCAGGCGCTTGGCAGCCTTGTTCATGTTGGGCAGCGCCTCGATTTTCGGGCGCAGCACTTCCCATTCCGGCTCGGGATAGAGCAACAAGCATTTCTCCTCATCGGCGTTGGCTGTCAATACAATACGGCCACCGCAAAGCTGCGCGAGCTCTTCACGCACCTTTGTCGGGATCGCCAGGCGACCCTTCGCGTCCATATTGATGGCATGACTGCCAAGAAAATTGCTCATTAACGTCTAGTCCGAGGTTTTCATTTCCACAAAATTCCACCAAAAACCACTTTTTCCCACTCCCGCACACTATAGAAACACGCAAATAACAATGCAAGCGCCGCGACAGGCACCACACACAGGAAAGTTCCTTTAACGACAAGAGGTTACAAAGCAGAAACGGAAAGAAGCGTTAAAAAGACGTAAAGAAAAGGATAAAAAACAAATACCTGCAGACACCTTTAGATAGCCAACTTCAGGTTTAAGATTTTTTGGCTATAAAAGGTAACTTGTGAGAAGGATGCGGATCACATCCGAATAATCGGGAAAAGAGGCGAGCTCGCCGATAAGCCGGGTTCTGTCTTGGACAGTCATTCATCTAGGGCCTGCGTCACCACAGGCCTCAAGCAACCTACCCGAATCCAGCGCGGGCCACGCCATTGGATTCCTATTTGGTCTTGCTCCAGGTGGGGTTTACCATCGCCGTGGACTGTTGCCAGCCACGCGGTGCGCTCTTACCGCACCATTTCAACCTTACCGGCGCCCGAAAGCGCTTAGGCGGTATACTTTCTGTTGCACTTTCCGTCGGCTCACGCCGCCCAGGCGTTACCTGGCACCTTGCCCTGCGGAGCCCGGACTTTCCTCCCCCGGATCAACCGGCGGCGACTGTCTGGCGAGCTCGGCGCTGACAATACCCGCGTGCGGGCAGGCATGCAAGGCTTAATCGCCCTTTAGCTGCAGCGCTCGCTGATACAGTTCATTTTTTCCGATGCCGCTGACTTCCGAGACGATTTTCGCTGCCTTTTTGACCGGCATCTCTGCAACAAGCAGCTTTAACAGCTTATCGGCATCCAGATCGAGCGACGAACCGGCCACGACATCGTTACCCCGGACCATCACCACGAATTCGCCCCGACTGCCATGCGGGTCGGCCTCCAACTCCGCCAATACCTCTTTAACCGTCCCAGTGTAGAAAGTTTCAAAGGTTTTGGTCAGCTCTCGACCGAGCACACACTCCCGATCATCGCCAAACTCATCAACCAGATCCTGCATCAGGTCCAGAATTCGATGGGGGGATTCGTAGAACACCAGAGTGGCAGTCTGTTCACGCAATTCCGCGAGCGCTGAACGTCTACCCGCCCGTTTAGCCGGCAAAAAACCTGCGAAAAGAAAACGATCCGTCGGTAAACCTGCCGCCGACAATGCCGCAACCAGTGCACACGGACCGGGGATAGGGGAAACTGGAAAGCCCGCCCTTCTGGCTTCACGTACCAGGATGTACCCGGGATCGGAGATCAACGGCGTGCCGGCATCGGAAATCAGCGCCACTTGCTGCCCTTCAGTAAGGGCAGAGAGGATTCTGCCAACGCGATCCCTCTCATTATGATCGTGTAGCGCCAGCAAAGGCTTGCTCAGGCCCAGGTGCTGTAACAGGCGCGAGCTGTGACGGGTGTCCTCCGCAGCGACCAGATCCGCCGCAGCGAGCACCTGCCGGGCACGATCAGAAAGATCGGCCAGATTACCGATGGGCGTGGCAACAATTGAAAGCCGGCCACCGACAACGCTTGCTACAGAACTGGACATAATAAACTCCACTGAAGTGAACCGCGGCGCCGCTATTTCCGGCCCATGACTGTCCCGTCATGTGAAATGCGCCGGGAGCTGGTAAACTTGCCAGCTAAAACGCGGCACCACAAGCCCAACGATTCAGAGAGTACCGAGCCCGCCATGACAAATCGCTTCCGTCACAGCCCAATTCTGGCCCTGATCACCCTCGTTCTGTTCTATCTGGGCGGCTGCGCCACCGTCAATCTCGATGAACATATGGCACAAAGCCCGGAGCAGGCACTGTCACTGGCCAGCGATGAACGTGATCCGGTGGTTGGCCAACGCTATCTATTGAGGGTGGCCAGCCGATTCCAGGATCAAGGCCGCCACGAAGATGCCCGAGTCATTCTCCAGGCCCCCGCTCTGGAAAATGCTCCGGAGGACATCGCCAGACAACGCTTACTATTGTCCATGGCCAGTGCCAGCGAGTTACACGACGGCCAATGGGCTGAGCAACTCGCCACAGATAGCACCCCAGAAAGCTTTCTTGCCTACCCCGCGGAGTTAATGTCCCGGGCAGCCATGCTGCAGGCCCGGACCTATGAGCTGGCCGGACAACCTTTGGACGGGGCACTGACGTTGATCCTGCTCAGTCAGAACGACTCCAGCACTTCCCCGCAGGAGGTGCATAATCGCATTTGGCAATTGCTCAAGCCCATCAACCGCTCAACCCTGCAATCCGCCTCCAACAACGCTCTCGGATTCGAGGTTCGAGGATGGCTTGAGCTCGCTCTGCGCCTTCGCACCAAGGGGGCCAGCCTGGATGATCAGGGGCGCCTGATCCGGCAATGGCAGAATAACTGGCCCGGACACCCCGCAGCACAGGTGCTCCCCATGGATCTCGCCCTGCTGGCTGAACTTGCGGCAAGCCGGCCGGAGAAACTGGCATTGGCGGTTCCGCTTCAAGGTGCCCTCGCCAGCGCCGGCAAAGCGATTCGCGACGGTTTCCTGGCCGCCTATTATCAGGATGAGACCACGGACCGCAGTAAAACCGATATTCGGGTCATCGACACCTCCACCGGCTCTTTTTCCGAGCTCTACGAGGAACTCTCCAATAGCGACATTGATTTGATTGTTGGCCCGCTGGACAAGGAAGCACTGTCCCAGCTAGCTAACATGAACACGCTGCCGATTCCGGCACTGGGCCTGAACTACCTTGGCCCGGATGCCCGTATCCCGGACGGCCTTTATCAGTTCGGGCTATCTGCCGAAGACGAGGCGCGACAGATCGCCGACAGACTCGATGCCGAGAACATCGAACAGGTTCTCGTACTGATTCCCCACGGCGAATGGGGAGACCGGGTTGAAGCCGCCCTGCGGGCGAGGATGGACCAGCTCGGGTTACGAGCGCTCGACATCGAACGCTTTTTCCCGGAAGACAACCTTCGCTCGGTGACAGCTGACCTGCTGGGCATTACTGCATCCCGCCAGCGGGCCATTCAGGTGGAGCGAACAATTGGCCTGAATGTGGAATTTGAACCCCGCCGCCGCCAGGATGCCGAAGGCATCGTGCTGGTTGCCGCACCCACAGTTGCCCGCCAGTTCAAGCCGCTGTTCGCCTTCTACTATGGCGGTGATCTGCCAGTATACTCACCTTCCATCGTGTACGAGGGTACGCCGAATCCGGGCCGGGACAGGGATATTGACCGGGTCTTCTTTACGGACATCCCCTGGGTATTGGCCGAGACGAATAGCCTGCGGGAAGAATCGCGCCAGTATCTGAGTGGCACCACCGGGCAACTGGGGCGCCTTTTCGCCATGGGCGCCGACGCCTGGCAACTGAGCAAGCGCTTGCCGCTTCTACGCCAGGTTGAAGATGCCGCCATTGAAGGGCAAACCGGCATTCTGACCATGGATCCTGACGGCAGCATTCATCGCGAACAACGCTGGGCACAATTCCAGGGGGGAACACCCAAACTGCTTTCTCCGACGGTTCCCCGGGAAAGTGAACCCGCCCCGACTGCAAACAACTGATAACCGATGGCCAGGGAAGGCTCCAGAAAACTCGGACAGCATTACGAAGGTGTCGCCGCGCGGTATCTGGAAAGCAGAGGCATCCGGATTATTGAGCGGAACGTGCACAATCGTGGCGGCGAGATCGATCTTATTGGAATGGATGCCGAAGCACTGGTGTTCTTTGAAGTTCGCTTCCGCGCTGATGGTGCGCTGGTGGATCCGATAAGCTCGGTGTCCGCGGTGAAGCAGCAGCGCCTGGTGCGTGCAGCCTCATTCTACCTGCACCGCCACGGGCTCTGGGACCGGGTCAGCCGGATCGATGTTATCGGCATCACACCAGGCCACTCCAGCAAGTACCGTATACAATGGATCAAAAACGCAATTCAGGCAGACTGACCAGAAACCATGACCGACACCGAACAGAGAATCAACCAGTGGTTCGCCAGCCATATGGAGCACACAGCGCAGGCGGCAAGCACCGCTGGTCCCGCCATTGAGCAGGTAGCGCAGGCATTTGTTGACGCCCTGCTCCAGGATGGCAAGATCATTACCTGCGCCAATGGCAACGCCAACGTACTGGCCCAGTATTTCTGCACGGCATTATTGTCCCGCTTTGACCAGGACCGCCCCGCACTACCGGCAATCAACCTTGGGGCGGACGCCACCACTTATTCCGCTATCTGCCGTGACAATCGATTTAACGACACCTTCTCTCGTCAGGTCAGAGCCATTGGCAAGCCCGGCGACCTTCTGTTTGTGATCGTGGATGACGGCCACAAGGCAAACCTGATCCAGGCCATCCAGGCTGCCCACGACCGGGAAATGAGGATTGTGGTGCTGAGCGCAAGGGAAAAATCCGACATCACTTCCCTGATGCACCCTGAAGACCATGAAATCGCACTAAACGATTTGCCGCCAAGCGAGGCCACGCCCTTACTGCTGGTCATCATCAACGCCTTCTGCGACCTGATTGACCACAAGCTTTTCGGAGGCTAATAAAAAAGCCGGCATCGCCGGCTTTTTTATTATTTGACCACTTTCAGGGTTGGCCTGCCATTCGGGCGGTCTTCCGCTCGCCGTGACGACTTGGGCTCACCTCCACCCTCCGGATCGGGAGAGCCAGGCTCACTGCCAAACACCATGCCCTCGCCGTTCTCCTTGGCATAGATGGCCATAACCGCTTGCAACGGTATGAAAACCTGCATCGGCACACCACCGAAACGAGCGCTGAATTCCAGCGCACCATTGCCAATCACCAGTCCGCGCACTGCGCCGGGGCTGATATTGAGCACAATCTGGCCGTTGGCAACGTGCTCAGTAGGCACCTGAACACCCTGAATGCCGGCATCCACCACGATATACGGGGTACAGTCGTTATCGAGGATCCATTCGTTCAACGCACGGACCAGATAGGGACGACTGGATGTCATGGCGATAGTCATGTCAGACACTGCTTAACTCCTGCCCTGAAATACGGGCGCTGACAATCAGCTGCGAATATCTTCTTCCAGATCCGAAAGGCTTGCCTTGAAGCCTTCTCTGGCAAAGATGCTCTCCATGTACTTCTGCAAAGGCTTGGCCTGCTTTTCATTCAGCTCAATACCCAGAGCCGGCAAACGCCACAGGATCGGCGCAATACAACAGTCCACGATGGTGAACTCTTCCGACAGGAAGAACGGCATTTCGGCAAACAAAGGTGCCGTGGCCAGAAGGCTTTCCTTGAGTTCCTTGCGAGCGGCATCGCTGGCCTTGGCCCCCGGCTGCGCCAGGATCTGATCAACCAGTCCGCACCAGTCTTTCTGGATGCGGTGAATCATCAGGCGGCTGTTAGCCCGGGCAACGGGGTAAACCGGCAGCAGCGGCGGATGAGGAAAACGCTCATCCAGATACTCCATCATGATGTTGGGCTCATACAGAACCAGGTCCCGATCTACCAGGGTTGGCAGGGCGTTGTACGGATTCATATCCGCCAGTTCCGCCGGCGGGTTGTCCGGATCCACATCCACGATATCAACAGTGACACCTTTCTCAGCCAGGACAATACGCACCCGGTGACTGTAGTGGCTTGCGGGATCCGAGAAAAAAGTCATTGATGACCGCTTGGTCACAACGCCCATATAGCTACCTCACGATTCTAAAAATCGAAACAATGCAAAACGCAAAAATCCAGCGAGCCTTAAAGACTCGCTGGAATCAAGGACACGGGATTATACCCTAAATCTTAGTGTACGTCTTTCCAGTACTCGCGGTTGAGCAGGTACGCGAAGACAAAGAAGATCGCCACAAAGATCAGCACGAAGATACCGAGACGCTCGCGCTCCACCTTGACCGGGTCGCCCATGTAGGACATGAAGTTGGTCAGATCCCACATGGCCTGATCAAACTCCGCACCGGACATCGAGCCTTCCGTTGCGTAATCCGGGCAAGCGTCTGCGTTATTGACATTACCGCTCAACGGCTCGACAGATGCCCCGACACCAATGTTCGGCTTCACGGCGCACAGGCCCTGCATCTCGACCAGAATGTGAGGCATACCAACGTTATCGAACACCACGTTGTTTACGCCCAGTGGCCGGGAATCGTCCTTGTAGAAGCCCCGAAGGTATGAATAAACCCAGGACTCACCACGCAGACGGGTTTCAAGCGTAAGATCGGGTGGCGGCGCACCGAACCAGCCGGCGGCCATATCCTTGCTCATGGAGTTCTTCATGAGCTCACCGATCTTGGCACCGGTAAAGATCAGGTTTTCCTCGTAAAGCTCGACAGGGATCTCCAGATCATCCGCAACACGCTTGTAGCGGGCGTACTCCATGGAGTGACATCCCATGCAGTAGTTGGTGAACAAGGCAGCACCGCGCTGCAGAGACGCCTTGTCCGTATGATCCGGCTCCATATGATCAAGAGGAACCGCGGCACCAGCCGCCAGGCCAAGCGCTGGCAGGAGTGCGATGAAAAGACCAACAATCAGCTTTTTCATTATCCTGTCACCCTCTCTGGAACTGGCTTGGTGTTCTCCATGCGCGTGTAGAACGGCATCAGAATGAAGTAGAGGAAGTACAACACTGTCAGAATCTGAGCGACAGTCGTGCGACCTTCTGTTGCGGGAACCAGTCCAAGGTAGCCAAGGATTACGAAGCTCACCGCAAAGATTGCCAGGGCAATCTTGCTCAACCAGCCCTTGTAGCGGATTGAGCGGACAGGACTTCTGTCAAGCCACGGCAACACGAACAGAATCGCAATCGCACCACCCATGACCACAACACCCCAGAACTTCGCCGGCAGCCCCATAAAGTCTACCGTCACCGCCCGCAACATCGCGTAAAACGGCGTGAAGTACCAGACAGGCGCAATGTGCGCTGGCGTCTTCAGGGCGTTGGCCGGTTCAAAGTTCGGCTTTTCCAGGAACAGACCGCCCATCTCCGGGAAGAAGAAGACAACGATGAAGAAGATGAAGAAAAACACACCCACGCCCAGCAGATCGTGAACGGTGTAATACGGGTGGAACGGAATACCGTCTTTCGGAATACCGTTTTCATCCTTGTTCTTCTTGATGTCGATGCCGTCGGGGTTGTTAGAACCCACTTCGTGCAGCGCCAGGATGTGAAGAACAACCAGACCCAGCAGAACGATTGGCAGAGCAACCACGTGCAGGGCAAAGAAACGGTTCAGCGTGATACCGGAGATCAGATAGTCACCGCGAATCCACAGAGACAGATCTTCACCGATGACCGGAATCGCACCAAACAGGTTAACGATTACCTGGGCACCCCAGTATGACATCTGGCCCCAGGGCAGCAGGTAGCCCATGAAGGCTTCTGCCATCAGCACCAGGTAGATCAGCATACCGAAAATCCAGATCAATTCCCGCGGCTTCTGGTAGGAACCGTACATGAGACCACGGAACATGTGCAGATACACCACAACGAAGAACGCAGATGCGCCGGTCGAGTGCAGGTATCGCAGCAGCCAACCCCACTCCACATCACGCATGATGTATTCCACCGAGGCAAACGCCCCCTCGGCAGATGGGTTGTAGCTCATAGTCAGCCAGATACCGGTCACTAGCTGGTTGACCAGCACCAGCATTGCCAGTGAACCGAAGAAATACCAGACGTTAAAGTTCTTCGGCGCGTAATACTTGGCCAGGTGCTTGTTCCAGGCCTCAACGATTGGCAGACGCTCGTCTACCCAGTTAATCAGCTTTTGCATCACGCGGCCTCCGGATCAAGACCAATGGTCATGGTCACATCATCGTCAAACCGGTACGGCGGAACCTCAAGGTTCAGCGGCGCGGGTTGAGCCTCATAAACCCGACCGGCCATGTCATAGCGGGAACCGTGACACGGGCAGAACAACCCACCAAGCCAGTTTTCACCCAGATCAGCCGGCGCAACCTCTGGCCGGTAGGAGGGCACGCAGCCCAGATGGGTACAGAGCCCCACATAGACACCGAACTCTGGCTTGATCGCGCGCAAGGGCCCCTGGATATACGAAGGCTGCTGAGGCGCCTCCGACATCGGGTCCTTCACTGCGTCATTGAGCTTCTCGATATTCGCCAGCATTTCTTCCGTTCTGCGGATAATCCAAACAGGCTTACCTCGCCACTCAACGGTGATTTGCTGACCCGGTTCGATTTTGCTGATATTGACGGTTACCGGTGCACCGGCCGCTTCCGCTTTCGCACTGGGGTTCCAGGACGCTACGAAAGGAACGGCTGCACCGACGACGCCGACACCACCTACCACGGACGTAGCACCGATCAGAAACCGGCGCCGGCCTTGGCTCACGTCGCCATTACTCATTATGGTTTTCTCCCATCAGGCGAGGCACAGACGCGGAAAAACCGGCACTGCGCTTCGAAAAGGACTTCACAACCCAAAAATATAAGCGCTGAAATGGTAATGAAATTACCCCCCGCTTACAAGCCGGAAAGGTCGGCAGGCGAGCCTATCCCTGCGCCAGATCAAAAATATTTCCGGAGTACAGATATAAAAAAACCCGGCCACAAGACCGGGTTTTTCCAAATCGACTGAACGTCGATTAACGCTTGGAGTACTGCGGACGCTTACGCGCTTTGCGCAGACCCACTTTCTTACGCTCAACCTTACGGGCATCACGGGTTACGTAACCCGCTTTGCGCAGTGCCGGACGCAGAGTTTCGTCGTAGTCCATCAGAGCGCGAGTCAGACCGTGGCGAATGGCGCCAGCCTGGCCACTGATACCGCCACCCTTTACGGTAATGGCGATATCGAAACGATCTTCGGATTCGGCAACCACCAGCGGCTGACGAACAATCATGCGCAGGGTTTCACGACCGAAGAAATCTTCGATAGTGCGACCGTTGATGGAGATGTTACCGCTACCCGGCTTGATAAAGACGCGAGCCGTGGATGATTTGCGGCGACCAGTACCGTAATTTTGTGCTACAGACATATTCGCCTTCCGTTAGATGTCGAGTTCTTTGGGCTGCTGGGCGGCATGAGCATGCTCAGCGCCTGCGTACACTTTCAGCTTCTTGAACATGGCGCGGCCAAGCGGGCCCTTCGGAAGCATGCCTTTTACGGCCTTCTGAATGACTTGCTCGGGAGCCTTGTCAACCAGCTTCTCGAAATTGATGGATTTGATTCCACCCGGAAAGCCGGTATGGCTGTAATACATTTTAGCCGATGCCTTTTTGCCGGTAACCTTCACCTGGCTGGCATTGATAACAATGATGTAGTCGCCAGTGTCCACGTGAGGGGTATACTCAGGCTTATGCTTGCCCCGCAGACGAAGGGCGATTTCGGTTGACAGACGACCCAGCGTCTTGCCGGCTGCGTCTACAACGTACCAGTCACGTTTTACTGTTTCTGGTTTCGCACTCAGAGTCTTCATTGATTCCGCCTTGAACGCTATATAAGAAACGTTAAAAACCACCACCGGTACATGCAAGGCATCCGGAGGAGGTTCATACCTGTATGTTGCGCTGCCATCATTCGGGGCTGAGATAATGACATCGCCTTGAAAAGCCAGGGCGCGAAGTATACTCGAACCCCTATCGAATGCCAACCCCGACCTATGCTGTTTCGTTAATCCCCTACGGGCGTGGAACCAGAGCTCCCGGATCTATCCGGTAGAGCTTAGCGGTATTGGCCAGCAGTGATTCGGCCAGCAACTCCCGGGGCTCACTCCGCAGATCTGCCAGGGCTTCAAAAATCTCCGGCAAGTGGATGGGCGAATTCTGCCCTTTCGCCACTCCGGCCGGCGCCATATCCGGCGCATCGGTTTCCAGAACCAGCGCATCCACCGGCAACCGGGCGATGGTATCCCGGGTTTTCCGGGCCCGGTCATGGGTTATCACTCCGCCCACGCCGATGAAGCAGCCCAGGTCAATCAGCTTTTGGGCCTGCTGATAGCTGCCCGAGAAGCCGTGAACCAATGCCCGCCCGTTCCATCCGGCGCGTTTCAGACTACTGTGCACCAGATCATGGCTCTTGACGGAGTGAATCACCAACGCCAGACCGAGCCGCTGAGCAATATCAATCTGGGCCTCGAACCAGGGTTCCTGCTCAGACAGATCGCCTTTGAGGGCGTCAAGACCACACTCTCCAAGGCCAACACAGGCTTGGGGCGCGGAAGACAGCAGCCTTTCAAGCTCGGCCAGATCGTCAGCGCCGTGCTCCTGAATAAACCAGGGGTGAATACCCAGACAGTACCAGAGACCCTTCTCTGCATCTGCCATGCTCGCCACACGCTGCCAGTCCTGCCGCCGGACCCCCGGAATCACGACCGCGCAAACTCCAAGGCTGGCCGCCTGCGCCAACACCGTCTCCCGATGCCCGTCAAAAAACGGGAAATCAAAATGGCAATGGGCGTCTACCAACTGCATGGCGGCCTCCTCCCGGAAGCGAATCAGTGCTCCCGGGTCTTGTGGAACTGGATATCCGGATAACGCTCCTGAGCAAGATTCAGGTTCACCATGGTCGGCGCGATGTACGCAAGGCGATCTGCGCCATCCAGTGCGACGTTGTCCTGATTCTTACGCTGGAATTCGTCCAGTTTACGCTCATCGGAACAGGTTACCCAACGGGCAGTTGCCACGTTGATGGGCTCGTAAACCGCTTCCACCTTGTATTCACTTTTCAGGCGGGCGACAACTACATCAAACTGCAGCACACCCACCGCCCCGACGATCAGATCGTTGTTCTTCAGCGGACGGAAGACCTGAACTGCACCCTCCTCGGAAAGCTGGATCAGGCCCTTCTGTAATTGCTTGGCTTTCAGCGGATCTTTCAATCGAATGCGCCGGAACAGCTCAGGGGCGAAGTTCGGGATACCGGTAAACTTCATGTCCTCGCCCGCCGTAAAGGTATCACCCAACTGAATGGTGCCGTGGTTATGCAGGCCAATGATGTCACCGGCAAACGCTTCTTCCGCATGCTCACGGTCACCAGCCATGAACGTGAGCGCATCGGAGAACCGAACATCTTTACCGATACGGACGTGCCGGGCCTTCATGCCTTGATTGTAACTACCTGACACGATCCTCAGGAAAGCGATACGGTCCCGGTGCTGTGGATCCATGTTTGCCTGAATCTTGAAGACAAAGCCGGAAAAGCCATCCTCGGTCGGGGTCACCTGGCGCACATCCGTGGCCCGGGGCTGAGGGGCCGGCGCCCAATCCACCAGACCATCAAGCATGTGATCAACACCGAAGTTGCCAAGCGCTGTTCCGAAAAACACCGGGGTCAGCTCACCAGCCAGGAAAGCCTCCTGGTCAAATTCATGGGAAGCCCCTTTGACCAGCTCAATCTCATCACGAAGGTCGGAAGCGTAATTGCCGATGGCCTCATCCAGCTCCGGGTTGTCCAGACCTTTGACAACACGTTTTTCCTGAATGGTATGCCCCTGGCCTGACTGATAGAGAATCACTTCGTCCCGCAGCAGGTGGTAAACCCCCTTGAACCCCTTGCCCATACCAATGGGCCAGGTAATCGGCGCACAGGCAATCTTCAGTACGTCTTCCACTTCGTCCATCAACTCGATGGGGTCCCTGGTATCCCGGTCCAGCTTGTTCATGAAGGTAAGGATCGGGGTGTCACGCAGGCGGGTCACCTCCATCAGCTTGATAGTGCGCTCCTCGACCCCTTTGGCACTGTCAATCACCATCAGGCAGGAGTCGACGGCGGTCAGTGTCCGGTAGGTATCCTCGGAGAAGTCTTCGTGACCCGGTGTATCCAGCAGGTTGACCAGCTTTCCACCATAGGGAAATTGCATCACCGACGTGGTGACGGAAATACCCCGTTCTTTTTCCATCTCCATCCAGTCAGACTTGGCGTGCTGTCCGGATTTTTTGCCCTTGACGGTTCCCGCCTTCTGCAGGGCCTGGCCGAACAACAGCACCTTCTCTGTAATGGTGGTCTTACCGGCATCCGGGTGCGAGATGATCGCAAAGGTGCGGCGCTTGGCCACTTCCTGGGAAAGGTTAGGCATAAACTCTGGTGACCTGAATCGAGATGGATTAAAGCCGAGCATTATACGGCCTATACCGTCCTCAGGTGAACCGCAGCGCCATGACCAGGGCATCTTCCCGTGCAGCGCCATCGGGATAATAGCCGGCCCTTCTGCCAATTTCAGTGAAACCCTCGCTCAGATAGAGCTGGGTGGCGGCATCATTGCTAACCCGCACTTCCAGAATCAGTTGTTCCATACCATCCGACACCGCGACAGCGATCAGATGCCGTAGCAGCCAGCGCCCGACACCCTGACCACGCACACGAGGACTGACGCAGATATTCAGCAGATGGGCTTCGTCGACCATATAGGCCACAACCGCATAGCCAATCAGCTCATCGCCACGCTCAGCGGCCCAGAGCCTGTAATTCGGCTTAAAACAGTCAAGAAAAGTCGATTTCGGCCACGGATGGGAGTGTCCCTGACACTCCAGCTCCATGACCGCCGCCAGGTCTGCCTCGACCAGAGGGCGTACCCGGACATCCTGGTTGTGCACATCGAGAAAAGGCTGTGATGCTTTCATCGGCCAGGTACGAGAACCCGAATCGATTGCCAGAGCAGTCGCTTCTGGGAGGGGTCTGATGCCAGTGATGCGAGCGTGCCGGAAAACGCAATCTCCGGCACCCGGCCCAGGCCACGCTCGATCAACCGTGCCTGAGTTTCGTCGCCAAGCCCCAGCGTTATTAGCGTTTCTGTCGGGGCGTCGCCAGCAAAAGCAGAGGCTATGACTGAGACAAGATCGCTTTCACTATTGAGCGTCACTTTCAGGTTATTGAACAAGGGCCAGCGCACTACTCTGCATTGAGACACCCCGGTCTCTCCAATGCTTCGCAATATGTTACGAGCCAGATTTTCCTGCAAGGCAAAACTGGCGTCCTCTGCA
This sequence comes from Marinobacter sp. C1S70, assembly GCF_000475355.1. Classification (NCBI taxonomy): domain Bacteria; kingdom Pseudomonadati; phylum Pseudomonadota; class Gammaproteobacteria; order Pseudomonadales; family Marinobacteraceae; genus Marinobacter; species Marinobacter sp. C1S70. Next base: position 136,211 of record NZ_AXBW01000026.1, read on the forward strand.
ATATGGCACAAGAGCATGATCCGGGAGCCTTTCCAGGCAGTCAGACACACCCGGTGCACTGGCTCCGGCTGTTGCACTTCTACTGGTTCCGAGGCCGGCAGGGAAGCCTCTGGCACCGTTTCTGGAGTTTCAGACCGGGGCTCGGTGGCAGGTGGAGCTTTCAATGGGTCCGCGGCCTTTTGCCCAGCGTTGTCCGCCTTCTGCACGGATTCAGGCTTGTTGCCCATCAGGCTCTGGAGCTGAGCAATGCGCTCCCGCCCCTGGTCCCCAGACAGCGGCTCAGATTTACGCCCAATCTGAGGAATCTCCGACGCGGGCTGGAATTGCGGCTCGTCCTCCACTCCGAAATCAAAGTCGGGGCTTGGCGCCGCACCAGGCAAACTCTCGCGGGCATACCACATCCGAATGCCTGCCGCCGCCAGATAGAACTGCCGCTCCGCCTCATTCCCTATCACGAATCCCTCCATGGCAATCCTTCGGGCGCTTTAAACATCAGCCACCTGGGGATGTTGGCGAATACCGCCACTGGAAATCAGGTTCAGAGCTTCAATGTAGGCCTTCGCCGACGCAATAATGATGTCGGTATCCGATCCAACGCCGTTCACAATACGGCCGCCCCGCTCAAGACGAACGGTGACTTCCCCCTGAGCATCAGTGCCGCTGGTAATATTGTTGACCGAATACAGTTGCAGGTTACACCCGGAATCCACCAGAGATTCAATGGCCTTGAAAGTTGCGTCTACAGGACCGCTGCCCTCAGCCTCTACCGTGTGTTCCTTACCGTCCACGGTCATGGTCAGATGCGCCTTGGGCACAACGCCGGTTTCAGAACAGACCTGCATGCAGACCAGACCGAAGCGGCCTTCTTCTTCCTTTTGCTTGGTATCGCTGGCAATCGCCTGCAGATCTTCATCAAAGATCTCATGCTTGAGGTCGGCCAGTGCCTTGAAGCGGGTGAAGGCCTCATTCAACTCCCCTTCGGTTTCAAACTGGATACCAAGCTCCAGTAGTCTCGTACGGAAGGCATTGCGGCCGGAATGCTTACCTAAAACCAGGCTATTGGTATGCCAGCCTACGTCCTGTGCCCGCATGATCTCGTAGGTTTCGCGATGTTTGAGCACGCCATCCTGATGGATGCCGGACTCATGGGCAAAAGCATTGGCACCGACGATCGCCTTGTTGGGTTGAACAGGAAACCCGGTAATGGTGGACACCAGACGTGATGCCGGGACGATATGCTGGGTGTCTATGCGGGTATCAATATTGAAGAGATCCTGGCGGGTACGAACCGCCATGACTATTTCTTCCAGCGCTGCGTTACCTGCCCGTTCGCCCAGACCATTGATAGTACATTCGACCTGACGGGCACCGTGGGTAACCGCAGCCAGCGAGTTGGCTACCGCAAGCCCCAGGTCGTTATGGCAATGGACTGAAAAAACAGCCTTGTCGGCATTCGGGATACGGTTCAGTAACTGACGGATGGTCTCACCAAACTGTTCAGGAATGGCATAGCCCACGGTATCAGGGATGTTGATGGTACGGGCGCCGGCATCGATAGCGGCTTCAATGATGCGACAAAGAAAATCCAGCTCTGACCGCCCGGCGTCTTCACAGGAGAACTCGACGTCATCAACGTGGCTACGCGCCCGCTTGACAGCGCGCACGGCTTGCTCGACCACCTCATCTGGCTCCATCTGAAGTTTATGCTTCATATGGATGGGCGAGGTGGCAATAAAGGTATGGATACGGGAGCGCTCGGCAGGGCGGATCGCTTCAGCGGCCCTGTCGATATCCTTGTCCAACGCACGAGCCAGACTGCAGACAGTGGATTCTTTGATGTTCTCGGCAATAGCCTTGACTGCATCAAAGTCGCCCTGGCTGGCAATGGCAAACCCCGCCTCGATAACGTCTACGCGAAGCTTCTCGAGCGCCTTGGCAATGCGGAGTTTTTCCGCCTTGTTCATGGTGGCGCCCGGACTTTGCTCGCCATCACGCAGAGTGGTATCAAAAATGACCAGGTGTTCACTAGCGGCCATTGCTGGGCTCCCATCAGAAACGTTGCTTTGATTTTCGGTGAAGTATATCACTTCTCCGGAACCAGAAATAAAAAACCCCCGACAGCTAAGCTGTCGGGGGTTTTAGGCATTAGGCGCCTGACGATGACCTAC
>NZ_AXBW01000027.1:0-36378 GCF_000475355.1 Marinobacter sp. C1S70
CTTTGACTTTGGGACAGTGCAGCTCAGGGATGGGGGTGGTCTCCCAAAAATTTCGGAGGCCATGGATGGCCGGAGAGAAGCGCACAGGGATGTGCTTGTAGCGGTTTCCGGGAAGCCCCTCCCGCCCGTCACTACCACCGAAGTTCTGCACGCCAGCTGGCTCAATGCTTAGCGAGCCCACCCTTTGGGAGCAAGGCCTTACAGCACACCGAGACCTTTTATCAGAGCATTGTTCTGATCGCTCGTACCAATCGTGATGCGCAGAAAATCGCTGATTCTTGGCTTATTGAAATGCCGGACAATAATGCCCTGCTCCCGAAGCTTCGCCGCAATCTCAGCCCCTTCATGGCCGGGATGGCGGGCAAAAACAAAGTTTGCCTTGGATGGCAACACCTCAAAACCCAGAGTTTCCAACTCCCTGGTCACCCGCTCGCGCTCGCGGATCACACCACTGCAGGAATCCTCGAACCACTGCTTGTCCTCAAACGCAGCCACGGCACCAGCCAGAGCCAGACGGTCCAGCGGATAGGAATTGAAGCTGTCTTTGACGCGGTTCAGAGCTTCTATCAGCTCCTCGTTGCCCACAGCAAAACCAACTCTCAAGCCGGCCAAGGACCTGGCCTTGGATAGAGTTTGGCAAACCAACAGGTTTGGGTATTGATTTACCAAGCGGATCGCCGTCTCGCCGCCGAAATCCACATAGGCTTCATCAACCACCACCACGCTATCCGGGTTGGCCTGCAGGATATCCTCTACGTGCCCTAGCCCGAGGTAGCGTCCCGTCGGCGCATTCGGGTTCGGGAAGATAATGCCACCGTTGTCACGTTTGTAGTCATTCGGATCGATCTCGAAGCTGTCAGTCAATGGAATGACCACGCTTTCGATCTGGAACAAACCACAGTACACCGGGTAGAAGCTATAGCTGATATCCGGAAACAGGATCGGCTTGTCGTGTTTCAGTAGCCCCTGAAAGATATGCGCCAGCACTTCATCGGAGCCGTTGCCAACAAACACCTGTTTGGGGTTGATTCCAAAATCCACGTGGTATTCGGCAATGGCATCTTTCAGGGCCTGGCCTTCCGGGTCCGGATACAGGCGCAGGCTGTCATTTAACTCTCTCTGAATGGCTTCAATCACTTTTGGCGATGGGCCGAACGGGTTTTCATTGGTGTTCAGCTTCACCAGATCGGCCATTTTCGGCTGTTCACCCGGCACGTAGGGCTTGAGTTCACTGACCAGGTCGCTCCAGTACTTACTCATTGATCCGGTACTCCGCTGAACGTGCGTGTGCAGTCAGACCTTCGCCACGAGCCAGAACCGATGCCACCCGCCCCATACGATCGGCGCCCTGAGCGGTAAAGCCAATAAGGGAAGAGCGCTTCTGGAAATCGTACACACCCAGAGGTGAACTGAATCGTGCGGTGCCGCTGGTTGGCAAAACGTGATTCGGGCCTGCGCAATAGTCACCCAGGGCTTCGGCCGTGTGCCTGCCCATGAAAATCGCGCCGGCGTGGCGGATGTCGTCGAGCATGGCCTGCGGGTCTTCCACTGAGAGCTCCAGGTGCTCCGGCGCAATCCGATTACTCACTTCTGCGGCTTCTTTCAGATCTGCCACCTGAATCAGTGCACCCCGTCCCAGCATGGAGGTGCGGATAATTTCTTCTCGCTCCATGGTCGGCAGCAGCTTGTTGATACTGGCTTCCACGGCATCCAGGAAGTCTACGTCCGGGCTGACGAGAATACTCTGGGCCTGCTCGTCGTGCTCAGCCTGGGAAAACAGGTCCATGGCAATCCAGTCCGGGTCGGTCTTGCCATCACAGATCACCAGGATCTCGGAAGGGCCGGCAATCATGTCGATACCGACAACTCCGAATACTTCGCGCTTCGCGGTGGCCACAAAAATATTCCCCGGACCCACAATCTTGTCCACCGAAGGAACGGTGTCCGTGCCATAGGCCAGCGCAGCCACGGCCTGGGCGCCACCGATAGTAAACACGCGGTCTACCCCGGCAATGGCGGCCGCTGCCAGCACCATGTCATTCACCACACCATCCGGGGTCGGCACCACCATGATAACTTCAGACACACCAGCGACTTTGGCCGGAATCGCATTCATCAGTACCGACGAAGGATAGGCCGCCTTGCCACCCGGCACGTACAGACCGGCGCGATCCAGCGGCGTTACCTTCTGGCCCAGCACGGTTCCGTCTTCGTCCTGGTATTGCCAGGATTGCTGATTCTGGCGTTCGTGGTAGTCACGGATGCGTTCCGCCGCTTTTTCCAGACCCTCACGCTGATCCTGGGGAATTCGGTCCAATGCTGCCTGCAAACGGCTTTTATCCATTTCCAGCTCAGCCATGGAGCCAACGTCCAGGCGATCAAACTTGGCCGTAAACTCCAGCACTGCCGCATCGCCCCGGGTCTTCACCTCGTGCAGGATATGCCGAACCGACTCATTCACCTGATGATCCACACTGTCGTCCCAGGCCAGCAGCTGGGCCAGCGCACTGTCAAAGTCGCTCTGGGTGGTGTTCAGTCTGGTGATTCTGTCGGTCATTTTTCAGATCCTGTCTTGGAGTAACACTACGAATCGCGGCGTCGTTCAACGGCCGCGGACATCTTCTCGATTATGGGGTTTATCTGGCCGTGTTTCATCTTCATGGAGGCCCGGTTAACCACCAGTCGGCTACTGATGTGGTCAATCAGGTCTCTTGGCTCCAGCCCGTTGGCCTTGAGGGTATTGCCGGTATCCACGATATCAACAATCTCATCGGCCAGATTCAGGATCGGTGCCAGCTCCATTGCCCCGTAGAGCTTGATGATATCGGCCTGCCGGCCCTGAGCCGCATAGTAGCGCCGGGCCAGGTTGACGAATTTGGTGGCAACACGAATCCTGCCGGCCTGTGGCTGTTCACCTTTTTTGCCTGCGGTCATCAACCGGCAACGGGAGATGTTCAGGTCCAGCGGTTCGTAAAGGCCGTCGCCCCCGTGCTCCATCAGAACATCCTTACCTGTAACGCCCAGATCGGCGCCACCGTATTGCACATAGGTGGGCACATCGGTCGCCCGGATGATCAGAATCCGCACGTTCGGGTCGGTGGTGGGAAACACCAGCTTGCGGGACTTTTTCACGTCGTCGACAAGCTCAATGCCCGCTTCCGCCAGCAGCGGCAGGGTTTCTTCCAGAATGCGACCCTTCGACAAGGCGATGGTGATGGAATCTGTCATGTATCCTTCCGGGTTCCCGTTGGTCAAATTCAGGCTGGCAGACGGCGGATGCTGGCGCCCAACAGCTGCAACTTCTCTTCAATGCACTCATAACCACGGTCAATGTGGTAAATGCGGTCAACAATGGTATCGCCGTCTGCCACCAGGCCGGCGATCACAAGGCTAGCCGAGGCCCGCAGGTCGGTCGCCATGACCGGAGCCCCGGTCAGATGTTCGACACCCTTGATGATGGCAGCGTTACCCTCAAGGGTAATGTCTGCGCCCATCCGGATCAGTTCCTGCAAGTGCATGAATCGGTTTTCAAATACGGTTTCGACGATGGTACCTGAACCCTCGGCCACCGCATTCATGGCCGCAAACTGAGCCTGCATATCCGTGGGGAACGCCGGATAAGGCGCGGTCCGCAGGCTGACTGCCTTGGGCCGCTTGCCTTTCATATCCAGTTCAATCCAGTCCGGGCCGGTCGTGATGTGCGCCCCCGCCTCTTCCAGCTTGAGCAGCACCGCTTCCAGAATATCTTCCCGGGTATCTTTTACTTTCACCCGGCCACCGGTCGCAGCCGCCGCCACCAGATAGGTTCCGGTCTCAATCCGGTCAGGCAACACGTTGTAGTGGCATCCGTGCAGGCGCTCCACACCATTGATTTCAATGGTCGCGGTACCGTGGCCTTTGATATCGGCACCCATGGCGATCAGGCACTCAGCCAGATCCACCACTTCCGGCTCGCGGGCCGCGTTTTCGAGGATGGTTTTACCCTCGGCGAGCGCAGCTGCCATCATCAGGTTTTCGGTACCCGTTACGGTGACCGTATCCAGGAAAATGTGGGCGCCCTTCAGCCGGCCATTGGTCTTGGCCTTGATGTAGCCATTCTCCACCTTGATATCGGCACCCATCATTTCCAGACCGTGGATGTGCAGGTTTACCGGGCGGGTGCCGATGGCACAGCCACCCGGCAGGGAGACTTCGGCTTCGCCAAAATGTGCCACCAGCGGGCCAAGCACCAGTATGGAGGCGCGCATGGTCTTTACCAGCTCGTACGGTGCATGGAAGTGCTTGATGGTGTTGGCGTGCACTTCAACACTCATCTTTTCGTCAATGAGCAGCTCCACCCCCATGCGACCGAGCAGCTCGATCATGGTGGTGATGTCGTTCAGGTGCGGCAGGTTGCCGACGGTGACCGGCTCATCCGCCAGCAATGTCGCCGCCAGAATGGGCAGGGCCGCGTTCTTGGCACCGGAAATGCGAATTTCGCCATCCAGGGGCTTGCGGCCCCTGATCAATAGTTTGTCCACGGTAATTATCCTGTTCGGTTCAGGCCCCGGCCTGCTGATCGGCCCACTCGCTCGGGGTAAAGGCTTTCGGATGAAGGGCGTGAATGGTGCCGTCCATGACATGCTGGAACAGCACCTTGTTGATCATTTGCTGCCGTTTGATGGTGGGCAGTCCCTCGAATACGTCACCCACCACCACAACAAGATAGTGGTTGCCATCAACCTGTACCTGAACCTCGCAACCGGGCAGGGCTTCTTTGACAAGTTCGGTAACCTGGGCGGCGTCCATAAGGATTCCTCGACTTAGTTGAAATCAGGGGCGGAATTGTAACCAATTCCCGGGCGCCGGTCAGCTGTACTCGGCAAATCCGGGAATCTGATCCTGAAGATTGCTGAGTGCGGCCAAAGAACGAAGTCGCTCACTGGCGCCTGCAAAGGAGAGATGGCAGTGTCGGCTTAACGCCAGACGCTGCCAACACAAAAGCATCGAAAGCACCACACTGTGGGCGGTGCCAAGCCCCGACAGATCAACCTCAAGCGTGCCGTCGGCCTGCTGGATTTCCTGCTCGCCCTGCTTGCGCAGTGCCAGGACCGTGTCGGCATCGACATCGCCGGTTACGCGAAGGGTTGCGCCATCCCGAACGATGCCCGGCGCGCGCTCACTCATGAACGATCCACCTGCTCGTCCAGATTCAGGGCCTCAACCGCATCACCCCAGCCGTCAATCACCGCCTGGACCTGGCCGCGATTCTCTTCCATTTCCTGGGCAAAGCGATCCCGGAAGGCAAGGCCGATGTTAACGCCCTCTACGATGACGTTCTCCATCATCCAGCGGTCGTCGCCTGTCCGGTACATCGAGTAAGTGACCGGATAACGGTTGCCGGAGGCACTGATCAACTCCATTTCTACTGAAGCGCGATCCTCATTCTGAGGAAGGATGGTGGCTTCCTTGACGATGATCTCGAAATCTTCCGCGGAAACCAGGGCCTGGGCATAACTGTCAAACAGGCTGCGCTTGAATTTCTCGACAAAAGCATCCCGCTGCTCCGGCGTGGTCTGGCGGGCGTATCGGCCCATCACCCGGGCAGCAATCCGGCGAAAATCGACAAACTCCTCAAGGGTTTCATCCATACTGGCATAGAACGCTTCCGGATCCTTTTCGTACAACCCCTTCTCGGCATTGAGCTTCTGCACCAGCTTCTGGGTGTTCTCGTCCACGTAACGTTTCAGATCCTCCTCCGGCCCTGCCCAGGCCTGACCCACCACCAGGGCGAGCATGGCAATCATCAACGTTATACGGTGTTTAAGGGCACTCATTAGTTTCTCCTGTGCATTGCTCTGGCTCAGCGGCCGGAGGCAAAGTTACTGATCAGCCGTTCCAGATTCATGGCAGACTGGGTGGAATAGAAGGTATCCCCCGCGTTCAGCGATTCCAGGTCCCCGCCAATCGATATATCAATGTACTGCTCACCCAGCAGTCCGGATGTACGTATTACTGCTGCACTGTCGGCCGGGATGTTATCAACCTCGGCATGGATGGACATGGTTACCCTCGCCTGGAAGGTGTCCCTGTCCAGGGTGATGGACTCAATAGTACCGACAGTGACACCGGCCATGGAAACCTTGCCACGGGGCGTCAGGCCTCCGGTATCGTTGAAATTCGCGTACAGCGTGTAGGTCTGCTCCGCGGATTTCGGCGACAGACCGCTAACCTGCAGTGCCAGAAACATGAGCGCGGCCAGGCCGGCAATCATGAACAGCCCAACAATGATTTCTATGCTTCTCTGTGCCATGAAAGGCTCCCTGAATCCTGTTAAAAATCACCGAACATGACGGCGGTGAGTACGAAATCGAGACCGAGCACCGCCAGCGATGAGTACACCACGGTTTTGGTGGTCGCCGAACTGATACCTGCGGAGGTGGGCACGCAATCATAACCCTGGTAGACCGCAATCCAGGCACACACGAATCCGAACACCACACTCTTGATAAAGCCGTTAAGCACATCGTCCACAAAATCGACGGAGGACTGCATGTTGCCCCAGAAGGAGCCCTCGAACACACCCAGCCATTCCACGCCAACCAGCATGCCACCCCAGATCCCCACGACCGAGAAGATCATGGCAAGTACCGGCATGGCGAGAAAACCAGCCCAGAGTCTTGGAGCAATGACCCGGCGCAATGGATCCACCCCCATCATTTCCATGCTGGAAAGCTGTTCCGTCGCCTTCATCAAGCCGATTTCTGCCGTCAGGGCGGAGCCCGCGCGACCGGCGAACAGCAGGGCCGTAACCACCGGCCCCAACTCTCGCACCAGCGTTAGGGCAATCATCTGGCCAATCGCCGACTCCGAGCCGTAATCACTGAGAATGGTATAGCCCTGAAGCCCCAATACCATCCCGATAAACAATCCGGAGACCACCACAATCGCCAGCGACAACACGCCGACTGCGTAGAGCTGTTTGACCAGCAGGGGAAAACCTGTGGCCGGACGGGGAACACCGGCCAGCACACCAAAGAGAAACTGCCCGGAACGACCAAAGGAGGCAATGATCGCGAGCCCGAGCCGCCCCAGGCCGGCAATACGATCCATCATGAAGACCGCCCTCCCACACCAAAATCAGCCGCCGCATCGCCACTCGGGTAATGGAACGGCACCGGGCCATCAGGCTGCCCTTCAAGAAACTGCTGAACCCGCTCAGACGGATGCGCCCGCAGCTCCTCGGGAGTGCCCTCACCGATCACCTTGCCGTCGGCAATAATGCAGGCGTAATGGCAAATACTCAGGGATTCAGGCACATCATGGGACACCAGAACGCTGGTCAGCCCCATGGAACTGTTGAGATCCCGGATCAGCTTGACCAGCACGCCCATGGCAATCGGATCCTGCCCGGCAAAGGGCTCGTCATACATGATCAACTCCGGGTCCAGTGCGATACTGCGGGCCAGGGCCACCCGCCGGGTCATGCCACCGGACAACTCTGAGGGCATCAGCTCTCTGGCACCCCGCAAGCCCACCGCCTCCAGCTTCATCAGAACAATGTCCCGGATCATGTCTTCCGGTAGCGACGTGTGCACCCGCAGCGGGAAGGCAACGTTCTCGTAAACACTGAGATCGGTGAACAGCGCGCCACTCTGGAACAGCATGCCCATCTTCTCACGCAGCTGGTAAAGCGCCTTGCGCTTAAGCCCGGGCACGTCGTGGCCTGCCACATTCACCTGGCCCGAATCCGGGCGAAGCTGGCCTCCGATGAGCCTGAGGAGTGTGGTTTTACCAGTACCACTGGGGCCCATGATGGCAGTCACCTTCCCCTTGGGGATATCCAGACTGATCCCATCAAAGATCCGGCGCCCGGAGCGGGAAAACACCACATCCCTAAGTTTTATGTATGCAGATGACTCCATAATCCATCCCTTTCAAGGAGCACCTACATTATGACAAGCTCCCCCAGACCTCAATTAAAGCAACGTAAAATGTCTTGATGGCAATGATCAGATTCCCTGATGCAGGAGAGCCGGGGGCGCCAGAAGTGATATACTTCGGCCTCAAATCCCAGATCGAGCAGACAGCCAGCCGACATGACCGAATCAAACACCTTTACCACGCAGGACTTTTGCAACTCGGCCCTCCGGGCAATCCGCATCGAGCGCGAAGCCATTGAAGCGCTGGAAAGCCGTATAAACGGCGACTTCAGCCGCGCCTGCGAGGTCATCATGGCCTGCAAAGGCCGGGTTGTGGTGACAGGCATGGGCAAATCGGGGCACATCGGCAACAAGATAGCCGCCACGCTCGCCAGCACGGGCACGCCCGCCTTTTTTGTTCATCCAGGCGAAGCCAGCCACGGCGACCTGGGTATGATAACACCCCAGGATGTGGTCATCGCCATTTCCAACAGCGGCAGCACCAGCGAAGTGGTCACCATTCTCCCCCTGATCAAGCGCATGGGCGCGCCATTGATCAGCATGACCGGCAAACCCGATTCGGTACTGGCACAAGAGGCCGTTGCCAACCTGGATGTCAGCGTGGCCATTGAAGCCTGCCCGCTGGGCCTGGCACCCACCTCCAGCACAACCGCCACCCTGGTCATGGGCGATGCCCTGGCCGTGGCGCTGCTTGAAGCCCGGGGATTCAGCGCCGAGGATTTTGCGTTTTCCCACCCTGGCGGCAGCCTCGGACGCCGTTTGCTGCTGCGGGTATCCGACATCATGCATACCGGTGACCAGATTCCTCAGGTTGCCGAGGGCACAACCCTGAGCGGGGCACTGCTGGAAATAACCCGCAAGGGCCTGGGTATGACCACGGTCGTTAATGCCGCCGGCACCCTGACGGGCATCTTCACCGACGGCGACCTGCGCCGGACCCTGGACAAATCCGTGGATGTGCACACTACCCCCATCCAGGACGTGATGACCCGCAACGGCAAAACCATCCGGGCAGACCACCTGGCGGCAGAAGCCTTGAATATCATGGAAGAAATGAAGATCAACGCCTTGCCGGTTACCGACGCAAACGGCACCCTGGTGGGCGCTATTAATATGCACGACCTGCTGCGGGCCGGAGTGATTTGATGACTCAGACAGCGCATCCGTTACAAACCCACTGGGACGCAGCCCTGAAGGCCAAAGCCTCGGACATTCGCCTGATCGCCCTGGACGTGGACGGCATTATGAGCGATGGCCGCCTCTATTTCAGTGCCAGCGGCGATGAACTCAAGGCCTTCAACATTCTTGACGGCCTGGGCCTGAAACAACTGATGCAGGCAGGCATCACCGTGGCGGTGATTACCGGACGGCGCTCGCCCCTCACGGAAAAGCGGATGTCGGATCTGGGCATCCCGCACCTGATGCAGGGTCGCGAAGACAAAAAAATCGCATTGCTGGAATTGATCCGGGATATGAACCTTAAGCCGGAACAGATTGCCTATATGGGCGACGACCTGCCCGACCTGCCTGCGCTGCGTTTTGCCGGCCTTGGCATCACGGTACCCAACGGCTACTGGCTGGTTCAGCAACACGCCGACTACTGTACCCGCAGCCACGGTGGACAGGGCGCTGTGCGCGAGGCCTGCGATCTCCTGCTCTGGGCTCAAGGGCATCTGGACAACACTCTTGCCCCCTATCTGGACGAGCCAGCATGATCACCGAGCGGCTTTTCGGCGATCGTGGCAAACGGCGGATTACAGCCCTGGCCCTTGCCGCCACCGTAACAGCAACCGTTTTTCTGCTGTGGCAAAGTGACGAGCCTGTCAGTTCGCGGAATGCCGCCAGCGAACTACGGGGGCCCGCAGAGCCCGACGGCTTTGTGATCGGCGGCCAATACCGCGCCTGGGATGAGCAAGGGAACCTCCAGATTGATCTCAAAAGCCCCAGAATTGAGCAGTTTGAAGCAACCGGCACGGCTCATCTGGATACGCCGATAGCCCGGCTTTTCAGTGAGGGCAGCCCCGACCCTTGGCTCATTGAGTCCAATGAAGGTAGCCTTCAGCAGAACAATGAAAAGCTGGAACTTACGGGGAACGTCCAATTGACCCGACAGTCCGAAGGCCGCGAAGCCGTTCTGGAGACCGAGGCACTGACCCTGGACAACAGCAACGGCACCGTCTACACCGACCAGCCGGTGACCATCACCGAGCCTTTCGGCGTCACCCGCTCCACCGGTATGAAAGCCTGGATCAACGAACGCATTCTCGAACTCAACTCCCGGGTAGAGGGACAATATGAAACCGTCAGGTAAACGATCTTTCTGCCGGCCAGTGATTCTGGCCATGGCATTGCTGGCCGGCCCGGCATCGGCATTCAACCTGGATTCCGATATCCCCATAAAGGTCAGTGCAGATTCGGCCCGTCTGGATGAAAGCGCCGGAACGGCCGTTTACACCGGCGCTGTCGAACTGATTCAGGGCGAAACCCGGCTGGACGCGGATCGGGTGGTACTTTACCGCAACCAACAGGGTGTCAGCCGGATTGAAGCCGCCGGCAACCCCGCCCATTACCGGCAACCCGGCCAGGAAGGCGAAGGCACGACCGATGCCAAGGCCCTGAACATCACCTGGTCTGGCGATGAAAACCTGGTTATTTTTGAACGCCAGGCCGTTATTGAACAAGACGGCAACGTATTCCGGGGCGACGTCATCCACTACGACACTGTTCGCCGCGTTGTTACTGCGGAAGGCGGCACGCCATCCGACGGCGGCTCCGGCCGGGTGGAAATGGTGATTCAGCCTCGTAATTCAGCTCAATCCAGTGACGGGAAAGGTTCGGATGGCAGTTCTCAGGGCCAGTAATCTGGCAAAAAGCTACAAGCAGAAAAAAGTGGTGCTGGACGTTTCTCTGGAAATTCGCTCCGGCGAGATTGTCGGCCTGCTCGGCCCCAACGGCGCCGGCAAGACCACCTGCTTCTACATGATCGTGGGCCTGGTGCCTGCGGATCACGGCCGGATCACCATCGACACCCAGGACATCACCCCGCTGCCAATGCATGGGCGCGCCCGCAAGGGCATCGGTTACCTGCCCCAGGAGGCCTCCGTGTTTCGCAAACTGACCGTGCGGGACAACATCATGGCCATCCTCGAAACCCGCAAAGGCATGAGTCGGGCGGAACGGGAGGCCAAGCTGGAAGAGTTGCTGGAAGAGTTTCATATTACTCACATCCGTGACAGCGTGGGTATGGCGCTATCCGGCGGCGAACGCCGCAGGGTTGAAATCGCCCGGGCGCTGGCCATGGAGCCCGCGTTTATCCTGCTGGACGAACCCTTCGCGGGCGTAGACCCTATCTCCGTCAGTGACATCAAGCACATTATCCGGCACCTGCGGGATAAAGGCATTGGCGTATTGATTACCGACCATAACGTTCGGGAAACCCTCGACATCTGCGAGAATGCCTACATCGTTTCCGGCGGCCACATCATCGCCTCCGGCAATGCCGAAGCCATTCTGGCAAACCAGCAGGTGAAAGAAGTATATCTGGGTGATGAGTTCCGGCTCTGACCTGATAAAACTGGGTTTATCCGAGGTCTGATTGTTTTGATGATCTGTAGCAAGTAAACTCGGCAAAAAACTTGCTTATACTGTTCACAGACAATGGCAAGTAACCAGCGTACAACATTTTTTTCGGCCTGTGCGCCGGCAAAGCAACAACCGGGATGCCCACGAGTTATGGATCTTGAGCCATGGTTATGAAAGCCTCATTACAGCTTAAGCTGGGCCAGAGTCTGACCATGACGCCCCAGCTGCAGCAGGCCATACGCCTGCTACAGCTTTCTACCCTCGATCTCCAGCAGGAAATCCAGCAGGCGCTGGAATCCAACCCAATGCTGGAAACCTCAGAGGACGATGAGCACCCTGAAGGCGACGAGCGCGAAGAGCACGAGCACAGTGAAGCTTCCAGCTCTGAGGCCAACCAGGACGACAGCCACCAGGACGCGAGCCCGGACTGGGACGAAACCGAGAACGGCCCTGACTGGTCGTCCGAGAACGATATTCCGGACAACATTCCCGATGATCTGCCAGTGGATACCGCCTGGGACGACATCTACCAGTCTGCCCCGGCTCCGGCCAGCAAAGGCGAAGACGAGCACGAATCGGATTTCGAAACCCGGAACTCGCCTACCGAAACCCTGCAGGATCACCTCGAGTGGCAGCTGAACCTGACGCCTCTGAGCGAGCGGGATCAGGCCATTGCCCACGCGCTGCTGGATGCTGTGGATGAGCGCGGCTACCTGACGTCTGACATTGAGGACATTCACGCAGGCCTGCTGGACGAAACCGAAGAAGACCCGTTGGAACTGGACGAAGTGGAAGCGGTACTCCACCGCCTGCAACACTTCGACCCGCCCGGCGTGTTCGCTCGGGATCTCCAGGAATGCCTGCTGATTCAGCTCAACCAGCTGCCACCGGATACCCCCTGGCTGCGCCAGGCGAGACTGGTGGTTACCCAGTTCCTGCACCTGCTTGGCAACCGGGACTACGCGCAACTGTTACGCCGCAGCCGGCTCAAGGAAGACCAGCTGAAACAGGTACTGGCCCTGATCACCAGCCTGAACCCTCGCCCTGGCGATGTCGTGGACCGGGCCGAACCGGATTACGTTATCCCGGACGTTATCGTACGCAAACACGAAGGCCGCTGGCGGGTTGAACTCAACCCGGAAATCGCTCCGCGTATCCGGGTGAATGCCAGCTACGCGTCACTGATCCGCCGGGCTGACAGCAGTGCCGATAACACCTACCTGCGCGACCAGCTGCAAGAAGCGAAATGGTTTATCAAGAGCCTGCAAAGCCGGAATGAAACCCTGCTGAAAGTGGCCACCCGCATCGTTGAACACCAGCAAGGGTTCCTGGATCAGGGCGAAGAAGCCATGAAGCCTCTGATCCTGTCTGACATTGCCCAGGCGGTGGAAATGCACGAGTCCACGATTTCCCGGGTTACCACCCAGAAGTACATGCACACGCCCCGCGGTATTTTTGAGCTGAAGTACTTTTTCTCCAGCCACGTCAGCACCGCCGAGGGCGGCGAATGCTCGTCTACAGCCATCCGGGCGATGATCAAGAAGCTGATTGCCGAGGAAACCCCGAAAAAGCCATTGAGCGATAGCAAAATTGCAGCCATGCTAGGGGAACAGGGAATCAACGTGGCGCGGCGTACCGTGGCCAAATACCGGGAGGCCATGCATATTCCTCCCTCGAACGAACGAAAACGCCTGGTTTAAACTTTCGCCGGTGCAAGATGCACTGGCACGCAAGCCGGCAAGCACGCCGGCAGTATGACAACAGGAGACGCCTATGCAACTCAACATTTCAGGCCATCACGTAGAACTGACTCCCGCTCTGAAGGATTACGTCAACACCAAGTTCGAGAAGCTGGAGCGTCACTTCGACCACATCAGTAACTGCCAGGTCACCCTGGAGGTCGAGAAGGTGCGCCAGATGGCGGAAGCCACGCTGCACGTGATTGGTGGTGAGATTCACGCAAAGGCAGAAAATGAGGACATGTACGCCGCAATCGACGCTCTGGTCGACAAGCTGGACCGTCAGATCCTCAAGCACAAGGAAAAGAACGTAGACCGGATGCACGGTAACGGCGGTCGCTGAAGCGCGAACCTTACCGGGTGTTTCATGAAACGAGCTGCGGCGGGGCTAACCGGCCGCAGCCTTTTTTTTACGGACATGCAGTCGATCCATGAGCGAGCCATCCCTGACCATCGACAATATTCTTGCCCCTGAACTGACCCTCTGTAAGGTGCCGGCCTCAAGCAAGAAACGTGTGCTGGAGTTCATCGCTGAACGGATTCACTTTCAGGATGAAATCCTCAGCGACACCCAGATCTTCAACAATCTGGTCTCCCGCGAACGGCTGGGCAGCACCGGTATCGGTGAGGGTATTGCCATCCCCCACTGCCGACTGGAAGGCCTGGACCGCGTCATCGGCGTGCTGATGACTCTGGAGGAACCGGTAGACTTTGATGCTATCGATAACCAGCCGGTAGATCTCGTGTTTGCACTGATCGTCCCCAAAGAAGCCACCAGTGAACACCTGGAATTACTGAGCCAGCTGGCGGAGCGCTTCAATGACAGCACTTTCTGCGCCCGGCTGCGCCAGAGTGAAGATCCCGCGACCCTTTACCAGCGTATGGCGGAGAGTAATCACTGAGATCAGCCTGATATCTGGACAGGCTGCCAGGCAGATTGAAGGAGAAACAGTCCCATGAAGCTGATTATCGTCAGTGGCCGATCCGGTTCCGGCAAGAGTACGGCCCTGCATGTGCTGGAAGACCTGGGATTCTACTGCATCGACAACCTGCCCATTGGCTTGCTGTTCCCGCTGACCCGAGAGGCGGCCACTCAGGAAGCGCCCGGCCGGCTGAAAAAAATGGCCGTCAGTATTGATGCCCGTAACCTGTCCGCCGAGCTGGCCAATTTTGAAACCATTTACCAGCAACTGAAGCAGACCGGTGTCGAGGTTGAAATCATTTTCCTGGATGCCGACGAACAGTCACTGCTGCAACGCTTTCACGCAACCCGCCGCAAGCATCCACTGAGCGATGACAAGACGTCTCTGCGGGAGGCAATCACCAACGAAAAGCAATTGCTGGAACCCCTGTCAAAGCTGGCCGATCTTTACGTCAACACGACCGGGCTCTCCATGTACGAGCTACGCGACATGATCAAGCAGCGCGTGGCCGGCCGCAAGGATCAGGAACTGGCACTGCTGTTCCAGTCCTTTGGCTTCAAGCACGGCGTGCCGGTGGATTCAGACTATGTCTTCGACGTACGCTGCCTGCCCAATCCATACTGGGACACCAGCCTGCGCAAACACACCGGCGTTGATCAGCCGGTCATCGAATTTCTGGAACGGGAACCGCTGACCCGTCAGATGGTGAATGACGTCACGGGCTTCCTGAATACCTGGCTGCCCTCGTTTGCCGACAGCAATCGTAGTTACATGACCATTTCCATCGGTTGCACCGGTGGCCAGCACCGCTCCGTTTATGTGTGTGAGCAGCTCGGGCGCTATTTCCGCGATCATTACCGTAATGTGCAGGTGCGCCACACCGAACTGCCACACCTTCAAGCCCGGGGAGAAATCTGAGCGCCTATGATTTGCCGCCCCATCACCATCATCAACAAACTCGGTCTGCATGCACGGGCTACAGCAAAGCTTGTGGCCACCGCTTCGAACTTTGACAGCAAGGTACGAATCCGGGGCAAAGGCCGGGACGTAGACGCCAAGAACATCATGCAGGTGATGATGCTGGCTGCCAGCCAGGGCACCGAAGTGGAACTGGTTGCCGATGGCCCGGACGAACAGGATGCCATCGACGCATTGACTGCCCTGATTGACGATTATTTTGGTGAAGGGGAATAACCTCCGGTTTCGTCATTCACCTACAATCCTTTCTCACGTGTGCCACCTAACTCCGCTATAATGCAAAGGTTTTCTGATCGCAGGTGGTTCAATGACCGACATTCTGGAAAAAAGCCAGGCCCGCCAACGCCTTCGCTCACTCAGTGAAGCGCTGGACAGTGGTGCCCTCAAGCAGGTGGCCCGCATTCTGAATGGCGGTCTGAGCCCCAGCGATATTGCTCACCTTCTGGAATCCTCGCCACCACGCCAACGGGCCCTGCTCTGGAACCTGGTCGACAAGCAGCTGGAAGGGGAAGTCCTCCAGTATCTTGGCGACGATATTCGTAGCTACTTCCTGAGCCAGCTGAACGCGCAGGAGCTGGCGGACATTCTGGAAGATTTCGAGTCGGATGACCTGGCCGACTTGCTTCAGCAATTGCCGGACACGGTGATCCAGGAAGTCCTGGACACCATGGACGAGCAAGACCGTCAGCGGGTCGAGGAAGTCCTCGCTTACCCGGAGGACACTGCTGGCGGCCTGATGAACACCGACACCATCACGGTTCGGCCGGACATCAGCATCGACGTTGTGTTGCGCTACCTGCGCCGTCACCGCAGCCTGCCCCCGATGACCGACAGCCTGATTGTGGTCAGCCGTCGGGACGAGTTTATCGGCATGCTGCCCATTACCCGGATGCTGGTATCCAATCCCGCGGCTACCGTTCGGGAAGTGATGGACACGGACATTGAACCCATTCCCGTGTCCCTGTCCGACACCAAGGTCGCCACTCTGTTCGAACGCTACGACCTGATTTCTGCCCCTGTGGTGGATGAGACCAACAAGCTGCTGGGCCGGATCACCATCGATGACGTGGTCGACGTTATCCGTGAGGACGCAGACCATTCCCTGATGAGTATGGCTGGTCTGGATGAAGACGAGGACACCTTTGCCCCGGTGATGAAGACCACCCGCCGGCGCGCGGTCTGGCTGGGCATCAATCTGATCACGGCCTTTACCGCATCGGCCGTGATTGGACTGTTTGAAGACACTATTGCCAAAGTCGTTGCACTGGCCGTACTGATGCCAATTGTGGCCAGCATGGGCGGCATTGCCGGTAGCCAGACTCTGACCCTGGTGATCCGGGGTATGGCCGTTGGCCAGATCAGCGGTGCCAACGTGGGCTGGCTGCTGAACCGTGAGTTTCTGTCCGGGGTACTGAACGGCCTGCTGTGGGCGGTGGTGGTTGCCACCGCCGCGGTGGTCTGGTTCCAGGACTGGCTGATTGGTGCCATCATCGCGGCGGCACTGGTGATTAACCTGGTGGCGGCGGCGCTGGTGGGCACCGTCTTGCCGCTGTTCCTGAAATCCCGGAACATTGACCCGGCCCTGGCCGGCAGTGTGATACTCACCACCGTAACCGACGTTGTCGGCTTCATGGCCTTCCTGGGACTGGCCACCATTTTCTATGCCTGAGCAACCTGTGACCTACCATGACTGACCAATTTGACGACGAATTCCAGGACGACCTTGGCCCCAGCAAATCGCAGCTGAAGCGCGAAATGCACGCGCTTCAGGATCTGGGCAAACGCATGCTGGACCTGAACGACGAACAGCTGGCCACCCTGAGCATCAGCGAGACCCTGAAAGCGGCGATCATTGAATCACGCCGGATTCCCCAGCGTGAGGCCCGCCGGCGACACTTGCAGTACATTGGTAAGGTGTTGCGCCAGGAGGACGACCCCGAAGCTATTGGCCGTGCCATCGACGCCTTCCACGCTGGCAGCGAAGAGCATACCCGCCGACACCATCTCGCCGAGCGCTGGCGCGACCGGATGATTTCCGAAGGTGACAAGGTGGTAGGAGAGTTTATTGATTACTGCCCTTCAGCGGATGTACAGCACCTGCGCAATCTGGTGCGCAATGCCCGCAAGGAAGTCGAAAAAGGCAAGAATACCGGTCAGGCCCGGAAGCTGTTCCGGGCTCTGCGGGAATGGATCGACGACGCCGAGCAGTAATCAGAGCCGCCGGTGCTCCCAAACGGGCATACGGCTTCGCAACTGATGCAGCTGCTCCAGGTCCAGATCGGCGCAAGCCATGCCTGGGCCTTCATCGAACTCACTGACGACCTTACCCCAGGGATCGCAGATCAGGCTGTGGCCATAGGTTCTTCGCCGGCTACTGTTCTGCCCCCCTTGCCCCGGCGCCACCACCCAAACCTGGTTTTCAATGGCGCGGGCGCGTATCAGGGCGTGCCAATGGGCATTGCCCGTCTGCCAGGTAAAGGCGCTGGGCAGGCAGACCCATTCGGCGCCCTGCTCTCTCAAGGCCCGGAACAGTTCTGGAAAGCGAAGGTCGTAACAGATCGCCAACCCCAGTCGTCCGGCCGGCGTATCCACCGTAATCGCCTGATCACCGGGCTCAAAGGTATCCGATTCCCGATACTGGCCGTGGGCGTCTTCAACCATGGCGTCAAACAGGTGAATCTTGTCGTAGCGGGCCACTTCTTCGCCATGATCGTTGTACACCAGACAGGTGGCGCGTACCCGGTCTGTTATCTCTGAACCATCTCGCCGACTGGCCAACGGCAGGGAGCCGCCGACAATCCAGAGCCCCAATGACCGGGCCTGCTCGGCCAGAAAGCGACGGATAACAGGCTCGCTACCCGCCTCCCGGCGGCCGCACTCCAGCATCTGCGCGGTGGCCAGAACGGCGAAGTTCTCGGGCAACACCGCCGCCTTCGCCCCTGCGCCTGCCGCTTCAGCCAGCAGTCTGCGGGCCTCTTCAAGGTTGGCATCGATGTCATGGGTACTGACCATTTGTATTGCCGCGACCTGAACCATCATGGCCTCCTTACTCACCGGTATCGAACACGCCCCGCAGATCCACTTCCGGATTGCTCCAGGTTCCTGTGACACTGTACGTGGCACTGGTCAGTTTGCTCAACGGGTCGCCCAGAATTTTATCGAGCACGAACAAGGCGCCGCCGATGGGGGCGCTCGCCCCCATCAGTATGGCAGCCAGGGGCAGATTCTGTGTCACGGGTAGTACCAGTACCAGGCGCATATCCAACGTCTCTTCGGCCATGTTGGTATTGCCGCTGAGTTTGAACGCGCCGGACGGACCCACCAGTTGCAGTTCCGGATCCATGGTCACCAGGCCATTTATGATGTTGGCCTTACCGGAAATGGCGTCGAAGGCGACGCCCCGTTCGTACAGATCCGAGAAATCCAGCCGCAACCTGCGCCAGAGCGTATCGGTGTTCAGCAGGTTGAAGACCCGGAACAATTGCGCCGAATTGCTCTGCTCCATGATCATGCCGTCGTCCAGGCGGGCACTGACCGTGCCGCTTATCTTGCTGAGAGCAATGTTATTCGGGCTTCCCGGCCAATCCAGATCCAGTTCAACCGCCGCTTCTTCGTTGGTCATCGGAATGGTGCTGCCAGTCAGCGCCTCCAGATCCTTAAGGGCCCCGCCCTCCAGCTTACCAGTAAACCGGGTGGTTTCCCGGTCGTCCACAATGCTCCAGGTCATATCGCCGGACAACACCAGGGATCCAAGCCGGCCTTCCACCTCCTGTACACGCAACCGATAGGGTTCAGGGCGCAGCTTGAAACGCCAGCTTCCCGCTGACTCGCCATCCAGCCGGAGATCCGAGATTCTGGCATCAATGTCGGGCCAATTTCCCATATCCAGCTCCCTGAACGCCTGCAACTGCTCCTCAAGAGTCAGAAATTCGTTGTCCTGCTCTGCGGCACTGGTCTCCCGTACCAGGCGCAGGGTTGCAAAGTCGGCCTCTACCGTGCCTCCTTCTCTGGGTAACACCACCCTGCCCCGGGCCCGATCCGAGTCGGTATGAACGACCCACCGGTCCTCCAGCTCAAGCGCATCAATGGCGATATTGGTCAGATGGTGAGCGCCCAGATTCAAATGTTCGAAGACCAGCTCGAAGCCCGTCTCCTTGAAACGGAGTTCAGCGTCCAGACGATCCTGCCATTGCGCAGCGATCGCCACGTCTTCGCTCTGGAACGGATCAACCCGGACCGACAGGGGGGTTCGCTCGCGCGCGGTCTTTGCCAGTGGTTTGGGCCAATCCACCTGCAGACCTTCAAGGTCTGAAAACAGGGAAATCACCGGCTCGCTGGCACCGCCTAATTCCAGCTCTGCGGTGTAGACAAGCTCTCCGGAAAGCCCGCGCGCCGCATCGTTGGCCAGGCCAAAGGCCGCCAGGGAGCCTGGCAGCTTCAGACCACCTTGCTGGCGTATCAGCATGGCATCGCCGGCCTCCGCGGTGGAAAAAACGACACTGATCGGTTGATCGAAAAAACGGGCAGTGACCGGTGGCCCGGAAAATCCATCAACACTGTCATAAGTCAGGTCAGCCCGAATATTCTGCCAGTGAAGTCCCGCATCCGGTAATTGGAATCCGGCATTGTCGGTTTTTACCTGCGCCGTAACCCGGGTGTCCTGCCCTTGCGATAGCGGTAGCTCCAGCCCAAGGTCCAGCTCAAATTCCCCCTCATAACGGGCCCGGGTGTTACCGTATCCCAACAATTCCCCTAACGGAGTATTGGTCAGCCACCAGGGTATTCTCTCTGCCGGAACCGTCGACGCGGCATCTACGCGCACCAGCGTGCCAGTTTCCCCATCTCCGGGAAGGACCCGAACACTGGCGTTTTCCAGCTCCAACCCACCGATCTCGCCCCGAGCGAGCGCTACCCGGGTGTCGGCATTCTGGATCTCGACCCGCCCGCTGGCCTGCTCCACAGCGGGCCAGCGCTGGTCGTATCGAATCGTGGCGTTATCGAATTCATACCACATGGAGGAAACAAACGATCCAGACGGCGCGGCGGAATCGATACGGCCGTGGCCATAGTACTGCCCCCGGATACCGGCCTCCGGAATACTGTTGGTAAGCCATTCGTAAAGCCCTTCGCCCACAGCATTCGCCGGCACGAAATCCGCCAGCATATCGGCATTGCCGCCTTCTACGCCGACGCTCAAACCAAGATTGTCCTCCCCGTATCGATCCAGCCGCAGGTCAAAGGCGCCGCTTAACCGGGTATCTGAGCGATAGATAAACTCCAGATCATCGGAGAATACCCTGGTGATCCCTCCTTCCAGGGTCCAGGCGACGGTTCCGGATAGAGAGTCCAGCATCCAGTCAGTGTTGAACAACTGCGGAAAGCCCAGCATGATGGGTTCTGGTGTATCCAGGGTCACCCTGCCGCTGTCTGGATTCATCTGGATAAAGCCATATAGCCCCTCGGCGCGGGGAGCGCCAGACCAGGCCCGCACCCCGAACTCCCGCAATCTGGCACTTAACGAGAACCGGGAGCCCTGCTCTGGCAGAGTAAACAACATATCGTCCAGAAAACCCGCAGGCTGGTAATGCTCCAGCGCCTCGCTGGCGGCATCCGGCAGCAGCTCCAGGGCCTGAACCAATCGCCGCAAAGGCTTGAGCGGCAGTGAGTCTGCCACCAGCTTAAGCTCATCCTGACCGTCTTCGATGCGAACACTGAACGGCAGAACCTGATCGCCGATCCAGTCCCAGCGAAGCTTCTGCAAACGTAGGGCCTCCCCCCGCCGCCAACCGAAGTGAGCCTGAATATCTTCAAGAGGCGCCAGAGATTCACGGTTAACACCTAACTGAAGATAGGGGGTGCGAACCTGGCCCTGAACCTGCTGCAGCTCGCCATCCTCAAAGCTTAGCCAGGCACTGCCCCCCAGATCGAAGCCTTCAACCCGTATGCCTCGCCAGTTCAGATCATCAATCAGGCCGTCGAACAGTCGACCGGAATCCACATCCAGGTAGAGTTGACCGGTAAACTCACCCCTGAAAAACCGCTGTCCTACCAGAGCAAAACTGGCCAGCTGTGTGGTCGTACCGCTCTGCATGGCCCGGCCTGCGGCCTGGAACAAGCCGCCCTGGTAGGACAGATCAAGCTGTGGAATATCCAGAAAACGCAGGTTCTGCCGGCTTGGGCCCAGCGCCAGGCTGACCCGTGTCACCCGGACTTCCGGATTCGACAACCAGCGGCCAGCCAGGCGAATCCACTCCTGGAGTTCCGGCGCACCCGGCTCGGCCAGCTCCGCAATCTCTTCGACCGGATTGATAAACGGATCCTCGGTAGGGCGCACCACCGTTAACGCCAGACCGTCAGCGTCAAAATTGCGGAACACCAGGCGGAAGCGGAACAGGGAGGCAAAAAAATCGAGCCGCAATTCCAGGTGCTCAAGTTCCGCGGCAATGCGGTCTGAATCCGGAGAATTGATGGTGATGTCTTTGGCGGTAATGGAAGGATCCAGCCAATACCATTGGGAGGATAAACGGCCAACAGACACATCCAGGCCTGTGGCTTCGGAGAGCGAAGCCGCCAGTTCATCAGAAAAGCTGTTGATATCAGAGGTGAGCTGGCGACCGACACCAACATAGAGTGCGAATAACACCAGCAGCGTCAGGATGGACCACCAGACCACACTGGCAAAGACCGCCAACCCGCGGGCAACCAGACCGCGCTCATCCTCGGCTGGTTGCGAACTGTCCGGCTCGCGGATCGACATAAGACTCAGCTCCCTGCAACGCCCTGCTGCTCAGGTGTCAGAGCAAAACAACGTCGTACTGTTCCTGGCTGTAGAAAGGCTCAACCTGGAAGCGAATGGTTTTACTGATAAAGGTTTCAAGGTCTGCCACGTTATCTGACTCTTCATCCAGCAGGCGGTCCACCACCTTCTGGGACGCCATCACCAGATAATTTTCGGCTTCATAGGCCCGGTTAACGCGCAGGATTTCCCGGAAGATTTCGTAGCACACGGTTTCGGCGGTTTTCAGGAACCCCCGGCCATCACAGATCGGGCACGGCTCGCACAGAACCTGGCCCAAGCTTTCTGTGGTGCGTTTTCGGGTCATCTCCACCAGGCCCAGCTCGGAAACGCCGGTAATCTTGGTTTTGGCGTGATCCCGTTCCAGCATCTTCTCCAGCATCCGATGCACCTGGCGCTGGTGTTCGGGATCTTCCATGTCGATAAAGTCGATGATGATGATCCCGCCCAGATTCCGCAGCCGAAGCTGACGACTGATCGACCGGGCGGCTTCCAGATTGGTTTTGAAGATGGTCTCTTCCAGATTGCGGTGGCCCACAAAGGCACCGGTGTTGATGTCGATGGTCGTCATCGCTTCGGTCTGATCGATGATCACATAGCCACCGGATTTGAGCTGAACCTTGCGGCTCAGGGCTTTCTGGATTTCATCTTCAACCGAATACAGGTCAAAGATAGGCCGCTCACCGGGGTAGTACTCCACCTTGTCGGCAAACTCAGTGACGAACTCTTTGACAAACTCCATTACCCGCTGATAGCTCTCGCGACTATCAATACGCACTTTTTCAGTTTGCGGTCGGATCAGATCCCGGATGGTGCGAATAAACAACGGCAAATCCTGATAGACCACTGAGGGTGCCGGCGCTTTGGCAATGCGCTCCTGGATCGACTGGCTTAGCCGGTGCAGGTAGGTCATATCAGCAATCAGATCTTCGGCCGAGGCAGCCTCCGCCGCGGTGCGGATGATATAGCCACCCTGCACATCATCATGTTCCGCTGCGCCTTCCTCAATCAGGGATTTCAGCCGCGCGCGCTCATTATCATCTTCAATGCGCTGGGAAATCCCGACATGGCAAACGCCTGGCATGAACACCAGATAACGGGAGGGAATGGAAAGCTGGGTGGTGAGTCGCGCACCCTTGGTACCAATCGGGTCCTTGGTTACCTGCACCACCAGGGACTGCCCCTCCCGCAACAGGGTACGGATATCCGGCACGGTCCGGGGGGCGTCTGACGGTTCGTCGCCAGATGTCTGGCCACTGACGACGTCGGACGCATGAATGAAAGCCGCCCGTTCCAGGCCGATGTCCACGAACGCGGCTTCCATGCCGGGCAGCACCCGAACGACCTTGCCCTTGTAGATGTTGCCGACAATCCCCTTGCGACTGGTGCGCTCGATATAGGCTTCCTGCAACATGCCGTTTTCAACGAGGGCGACCCGGGTTTCCACCGGAGTCACGTTGATCAGGATCTCTTCACTCATGCTTGGCTCTCCTTACTGCATGGCCAGTGGCGCCAGACAGGGTCGCCGGCATCTGCCAATAACTCTGCGGTTTCCTGCAGAGGCAAACCCACCACAGCGCTGTAGCTGCCCTTGAGTTCCCGAACAAAGATACCACCAAGTCCCTGAATTCCGTAGCTTCCCGCTTTGTCCATGGGTTCACCGGTGGCGACGTAAGCGACGATTTCGGCTTCTGAGAGCTCCCGAAAGCTGACATCGGTGACCACCACCAATGACCGACACTTCTGATCCTGGGCCAGAGCGATCGAGGTCATCACCTGATGGGTTCTTCCAGATAACCGGCGCAACATCTCACAAGCCTGCGTATCGGACTCCGGTTTCCCAAGAATCTCTCCGTCTACAACAACAGAGGTGTCAGACCCCAGTACCCGGGCACCCGGAGCCCCACCGGCAACACAAGAGGCTTTCTCCCGGGCCAGGCGCTCAACATAGTGCTGAGCCGCTTCACCCGGTTGCGGAGTCTCGTCTATCTCGGCAGGCGCCACCTGAAAGTCAGCACCGATCTGTCTCAGCAACTCAGCCCGGCGCGGTGATGCCGAGGCCAGAATGAGGCAGCTCATACAGTTATCCCAGTTTACGGTTGATTGTGTCCAGTACGCCACTGACCACAGGCCAGGCCAGAGCGCTCGTCAAGGCTGGCCACAAGTAGCTGAAACCGGCGCTTTCAGCACCCAGTAACTGTTTCACGAAATGTACCAGCATCTGGTTGATGCCCAATAACAGAAACACCATCAGGCACTGCTGAGGCAGCGGATACATCCGCAACCGCTGGTGAATGGTCAGAACCAGAAAGGCGATCAGGGCCATGCCCATGGCATTCACGCCCAGCGGGGTAGACTCGAGAATATCCAGTAACAACCCCAGGCACCAGGCCATCAGAATGCCAAACTGGGCCGGGGCGCGGAAGGTCCAGTAGAAGACAATCAGTCCGAGCCACTCCGGGCGAAACTGAAACCAGTCCACCGGGAACAGGGAGATACTCAGCACCAACGATAACACCACGGTGATGGCGAACAGCGGATAACTGATGACAGACAACATCAGTTTGCCTCCTCGTTATCCGGGGCCGCCTGCCCATTTTCGGGCACCGAGCGCTCTTCCGGCTGAAACACGATCAGCACCAGCCGGCTCTGGTTGAGGCGGGCTTTCGGCGCGGCCTGAATGGTCACAAAAGGCTCCCCCGGCTCTTTGACGATGGAACTGACCTCTGCCACCGGGTAGCCCCGGGGGAATCGCCCGCCAAGACCGGAACTAACCAGCATGTCGCCCTCGCGGATGTCAGCAGTATCCGGTACGTGAACCAGATCCAGCTCATCGGTTTCGCCGTTACCCAGCAAAATCGAACGCAGACCATTACGCACCACCTCAACGGGAACGGCGTGACTGCTGTCGGACACCAGGAGGACACGGGAGGTGAACTGGCTGGTCTGGATCACCTGGCCCATCAGGCCCTCTGCGTCCAGTACCGCCTGACCGGTTGTGACACCATCACTCTCGCCTTTGTTAATGATGATCTCGTGGGAGAACGGATCCGGGGAGACCCCCACCACTTCGCCCACAATGACCCGGTCATCCAGTACTTCAGAAGAATTCAGCAGCCGGCGCAGCTCGTTATTCTCCGACGCCAGAGCCGCGTACTTGAGAGCACGGCGCTCCAGAATCAGCAGGCGGGTTTTGAGCTCTTCGTTCTCCTGCTGCAGATCATCACGGCTAACAAACAGGCCGGAAAACCAGTCAGCAAAGGAATATGGGGCATTGCCAAGCCAGTACACCGGAGCCAGCCCGGTGGCGAGAGTGCTGCGGACGGTGGTGAGCTTGTCAAAACGGGCATCGGCAGCGATTAACGCTGCCGATAACAGAACGACGAGAAACAGCCGGAAACCGGGTACCGGCCCCTGGACGAATATGGTCTTAATGGCTTAGCCCTCCCACGGGGTTACCCCTCCTGGGAGAACATTCCGATGCCACCGCGATCAATCACTTCCAGGGCTTTACCGCCGCCACGGGCTACGCAGGTCAGCGGATCTTCCGCAATAATGACCGGCAGGCCGGTCTCTTCGCTGATGAGCTTGTCCAGGCCCCGCAGCAGCGCACCGCCACCGGTGAGCACAATGCCGCGCTCAGCGATGTCGGAGGCCAGTTCGGGCGGAGACTGCTCCAGGGCGCTCTTCACGGTCTGGACGATCTGGGCCAGGGATTCCTGCAGCGCGTCGAGAATTTCTTCGCTGTTCAGAGTGAAGGCCCGGGGCACACCTTCAGCCAGGTTGCGACCACGAACGTCGATTTCGCGCACTTCCAGGCCTTCATAGGCACAGCCGATTTCATGCTTGATACGCTCGGCTGTGGAATCGCCGATCAGGCTGCCGTAGTTGCGACGGACGTAGGTAACGATGGCTTCGTCGAACTTGTCGCCACCAACCCGGACGGATTCGGCATACACGATGCCATTCAGGGAGATAATGGCGATCTCGGTGGTACCGCCACCGATGTCGACAATCATGGAGCCGCTGGCTTCTTCCACCGGCAGGCCGGCACCAATGGCGGCCGCCATGGGTTCTTCGATCAGGAACACCTCGCGGGCGCCTGCACCCAGGGCCGATTCGCGGATGGCCTTGCGCTCTACCTGGGTAGATTTGCTGGGCACACACACGAGTACGCGGGGGCTCGGGGTAATGAAACTGTTTTCGTGCACTTTGTGAATAAAGTGCTGGAGCATTTTTTCGGTCACGACGAAGTCGGCGATCACACCATCTTTCATGGGACGGATGGCGGTAATATTGCCCGGGGTGCGGCCCAACATGCGTTTGGCTTCGGACCCGACGGCAGCGACCATTTTCTGGGAGTTATTGGTGCGGATGGCCACGACAGAGGGTTCGTTAAGTACAATGCCGCGTTCGCGCACGTAGATAAGGGTGTTGGCGGTGCCCAGGTCGATGGACAGGTCGCTTGAGAATAAGCCTCGGAGTCTTTTGATTAACATTCGTGTTGTTTCAACCTGAGAGTTGCGGTTGCAGAAAAGAATGCGGCAACTTTAGCAGTGAGCACCTACTCAGGCAAGGCGCCATCGGGGCTTCGGGGCTTACCATTCTCACATTTTATGGCTTTAGACGGGGCCAATGTTGCGCGCGGTTCTGCTAATATGTCGGGCTTTGTTGTCGCCAGGATTCCGCGCGCAGTTAACCGTGGAGCATGGCTGCTTGTGAGGATGGCTTTCCAAAACACGCTCCTTCGGCACATCCCTGTGTCGCTTGAGCTCCGCCATCCATGGCTTCGCACAGTTTTGGAAAGCCATCCTCACAAGCATCCCCATACGCTATTCCTGGCTTCTAACCTGACATTAAATTGTTTTCACACACGCTTTTTGGAGGCAACGTGAGCATTTCCCGCGAGGACATCGAGAAAGTTGCCGTGCTCGCCCGCATCAAAGTGGACGGCGAGCAGGTTTCGGCTCTGGAAAAGGATCTGGGCAATATTCTGGATCTGGTGGATCAGTTGAGTGCCGCAGATACCGATTCGGTGGAGCCCATGGCCCATCCGCTGGATGCGGTGCAGAAGCTGCGGCCGGATGTGGTTACCGAAACCAATCAGCGGGAGGCGTTCCAGGCGATTGCGCCGGCTACCGAGGATGGGTTGTATCTGGTGCCCAGGGTTATTGAGTGATTTGGTCGTCCATCAGAGATTTCGGGATTTATCATGCATAACAAGTCTGTAGCAGAACTTTCCAGAGAGCTGGAGAGTGGCAGGATTTCGAGCGTGGAGCTGACGCAGCAGTTCCTGGACCGTCTGAAGACAGAAGACGGCAAGTACAACAGCTTTATTACCATCTCCGATGAGCAGGCATTGGCCGAGGCCAGGGCTGCAGACGAGATGCGGGCGGCGGGTAAGGCCACGGTGTGGACCGGGGTGCCCTTTGCTCACAAGGATATCTTCTGCACCAGCGGCATTCGCACCAGTTGCGGGTCGAAAATGCTGGATAATTTTGTACCTCCCTACGACGCGACCGTGACGGCTAACTTCAAGGCGGCTGGCGCAGTGTGCCTGGGCAAGACCAACATGGACGAGTTCGCCATGGGCTCGTCTAACGAGTCCAGTTTTTATGGCGCCGTGACCAACCCCTGGGGCCTGTCCGGTGGTGACAAGCGGGTACCGGGTGGTTCATCCGGTGGTTCTGCGGCTGCGGTAGCGGCACGACTGGTGCCGGCGGCGACGGGCACGGATACCGGTGGCTCAATCCGTCAGCCGGCGGCATTGTGCGGCATCACTGGTTTGAAGCCGACCTATGGCCGGGTATCCCGGTACGGGATGATTGCCTTTGCCTCTTCCCTGGATCAGGGCGGGCCGATGGCGCGCACGGCAGAAGATGCCGCGCTGATGTTGAATGTGATGGCGGGGCACGATCCGAGGGACTCCACCTGCATTGACCGGGAAGTACCGGATTACACGACCACCCTGAACGAGCCGCTGAAGGGCCTGAAGATTGGCCTGCCGAAGGAATACTTCAGTGACCAGCTGGCTCCGGCTATGGAAGAGCAGGTTCGTAACGCGATTCGCGAGTATGAAAAGCTGGGCGCGACGGTAAAAGAGGTGTCGTTGCCCAACGCCAAGCTGGCCATCGCAGCGTATTACGTGATCGCCCCCGCTGAGGCGTCCGCCAACCTGTCCAGGTTTGACGGTGTTCGTTACGGCTACCGCTGCGAAGACCCGAAAGATCTGATGGATATGTACACCCGCAGCCGGGCGGAAGGTTTCGGTAACGAGGTGAAGCGCCGGATTCTGGTGGGCTCCTACGCCCTCTCCGCCGGTTATTTCGATGCCTATTACCTGAAGGCCCAGAAGGTTCGCCGGCTGATCCAACAGGATTTCATCAACGCGTTCAAGGAAGTAGACGTGCTGATGAGCCCGGTGTCGCCGACGCCTGCGTTCAGGCAGGGCGAGAAGAACACCGATCCCGTATCCATGTACCTGGAAGACGTGTTCACCATCGCCATTAACCTGGCGGGCATTCCGGCCATGTCGGTGCCGGCCGGGTTTGTCGACGGCTTGCCGGTGGGACTGCAGATCATCGGGGATTACTTCTCCGAAGCGCGCCTGCTGAACGCCGCCCATCAGTTCCAGCAGGTGACCGACTGGCACCAGCGTGAACCTCAATAAGCCCGGATTAGGAGACGAACACATGCAGTGGGATATCGTGATCGGGCTGGAAATTCACGTTCAGCTCGCCACCCATACCAAGATTTTCTCCGGCTCCAGCACCGCTTACGGTGCCGAGCCCAACACCCAGGCCAACGCGGTTGACCTGGCGATGCCCGGCACCCTGCCGGTACCCAACGAACAGGCGTTCCGCTACGCGGTGATGTTCGGCCTGGCCACCAACGCAGAAATCGGCCGTCGCTCGGTGTTCGAGCGCAAGAACTACTTCTACCCGGACCTGCCCAAGGGCTACCAGACCACCCAGCTGGCCCAGCCCATCGTTGGCCCCGGCTACGTCGACATCGACCTGGCCGATGGCAGCACCAAGCGCGTGCGCATTCACCACGCCCACCTGGAAGAGGACGCCGGTAAATCCCTGCACGAGGATTATCATGGCATGACCGGCATCGACCTGAACCGCGCCGGCACCCCGCTGATCGAGGTGGTGACCGAGCCGGATATGACCAGCGCCGAGGAAGCCGTGGCTTTTGCCAAAAAGCTGCACAGCATCGTCACTTCACTGGGCATCTGCGACGGCGATATGTCCCAGGGTTCCATGCGCTTTGACGTCAACATCTCTCTGAAGCCAAAAGGCTCCGACACCCTGGGCACCCGCACCGAGACCAAGAACCTGAACTCGTTCCGGTTCATGGAACAGGCCATCGCCCACGAGGTGGAGCGGCAGATGGATATCCTGGAAGACGGCGGCGTGATTGTGCAGGAAACCCGCCTGTACAACGGTGACCGGGACGAGTCCCGCTCGATGCGCACCAAGGAAGAAGCCAACGACTATCGCTACTTCCCCTGCCCGGACCTGCTGCCGGTGGAAATCGACGATGCCTTCATCGAAGACGCCCGCAGCCGCCTGCCGGAACTGCCGGACGCTCGCAGGGCGCGTTTCAAGGAGCAATACGGCCTGAACGACTATGACGCCGGCATCCTGTCTGCCGACGCCAAACTGGCTGCATTCTTCGAAGAAACCGTGGAACACGGCAAAGATGCCAAGCTGGCCGCCAACTGGATTCAGGGCGAGTTCTCCGCTCGCCTGAATGCGGAGGAGAAGTCCGTCGCCGAGGCGCCGATTACCGGCGCACAACTGGGCGCCATGGTGACCCGCATCGCCGATAACACACTGTCTTCCGCCGGTGCCAAGAAAGTGTTCGAGGCGCTATGGACGGGCGAAAACAACGATGTCGATGCCATTATCGAAGCCAAGGGCCTGAAGCAGGTGTCGGATACCGGCGCTCTGGAAACCATGGTGGATGAGGTGCTGGCCGGCATGCCGGATCAGGTGGCTCAATACCAGAACGAGGAAGATCCGAAGAAGCGCAAGAAGATGCTTGGCGGCTTCATGGGCCCTCTGATGAAGGCTTCCAAGGGCCAGGGTAATCCCAAGCTGTTCAATGAGATTCTCGTTCGCAAGCTGGACGGCTAGACCTCTAACCAGGTTGGGGCCCGCTATCTGGGCCCTAGCCTGCCGATTTTGGTGCGGGCAGGATTTGGGCTTCCTTCCCAAAAACCGCTACAAGCACTTCCATGTGCGCTTCTCTCCGGCCATCCATGGCCTCCGAAATTTTTGGGAAGGAAGCCCAAACCCTGCCGATCAAACGTGTTTGCAGCACGCTCGGAAAAACAATGCTCAAAGGGCCCCGCAACATCAAGTCAGTACGAAGGCTTGCGAGACGTTGATGAGCCACAGCGGGAGACGCCTCCCAAAAATTTGTGGAGCCAGGGATGGCGGAACAGAAGCGTCACACGGATGTGCCGAAGGAGCGTTTTTTGGGATGCGTCTCCCGCTGTGGCTAACTCCAGACTCAGAAGGCTGGGCGAAGGAGAACACCAACATTAAGAAGCGAGCCGCCGAAACACCCGTTCAAACTGCGCAATATTTTGCTGGATGTAATCAATAAAGGCCTGCATGGCCGGCGTCGGATGCCGGGCCTGAGGGTAGACCACACACCAGCTACGGCGCAAGGGGAACCCGGTTATGTTGAGGGCATGAAGCGAGCCCAGCGCCAGCTCTGAAACGACACTGAGCTTCGGCACCACCGCCACTCCGAGCCCCGCCAATACCGCGTGTTTTACCGCATCGTTCGAACCCAGTTCCATGGTGGATTCCATTTTCAAACGGTGCTGCTGGCAATAAACCTCCAGCGCCAGACGACTGCCGGAACCGGGCTCACGGGTCAGAAGCTGGTTCTTCAGAAACTCCCCGGCACTGATAGACTGCAGATTTAGCAGTGGGTGGCCATCAGGAACAATCGGAATCAACTCGTTATCCAGAAAGGGAAACGAGGTCAGCGGCCGGTCTGGAGGAACCATCCCCATAATGACCAGATCGCCGCTGTTATCGCTCAGCCGTTCCAGGGCAGCCGCCCGGTTGACCACTGCGACCGAAACATTCACTTGCGGGTTAATCTGCAGAAACGACCGCAAAAGATAAGGCACCACATACTGCGCGGTATTGACCGCCACCAGCTTGAGATCCCCCGCCACGCGACCTTCCAGCGCCGCCATCCGGTTCTGCATGTCCGTCAACTCGCGAAACACCGAGCCTACGCAAGCTGCCATCTCCTCGCCAGCGGCGGTGCAATACAGCTTCCTGCCCACGTACTCAAACATAGGCATCCCAACTGCCTGCTCCAGATGACGCATCTGGCTGGATACGGCGGGCTGGGTCAGTCCAAGCAGATCACCGGCCTTGCTGTAGCTTTTCAGATCGTAAACGGCCTTGAACACCTGCAGCTGCCGAAATGTAAGGCGGCTAGCCAGTTTCTGGACACTTAATGGCACAGGTTCTCCCGACTCACCTATTCATAAGTCATTACTTATATATAACCCAAATAATATCAATTTTAACTCATCAGTTGCCATCGTTAGGCTTTTAACACCTTCATTCGGGACGACGAAACGAGGAATCGCCCATGTTGAAGAAAGTACTGATCGCCAACCGAGGCGAAATTGCGGTGCGTATCGTGCGGGCCTGCGCCGAGGCCGGGATCCGGTCTGTGGCGATCTACACCGAGCCCGATCGCTACGGCTTGCACGTCAAGCGCGCTGATGAAGCCTACTCCCTGGGCGAGGATCCGATTGCCGGCTACCTGGATCCCGCCCGCATCGTCAATCTCGCCCTGGAGGTGGGCTGCGATGCCATCCATCCTGGTTATGGCTTCCTGTCGGAGAACGCCCGCTTCGCTCAGCTGTGCGAAGAAAAGGGTCTGACCTTTATTGGCCCGAAATCCGACGTTATTCACAAGATGGGTGACAAGACCCAGGCCCGCGACAGCATGCGGGCGGCCGGCGTGCCCATTACTCCCGGCTCCGAGGGCAATCTGGCCGATCTGGATGAGGCCCTGAAGCTGGCTAATGAGATTGGCTATCCGGTGATGCTGAAGGCCACCTCCGGCGGTGGCGGCCGGGGGATTCGCCGTTGCGATACACCGGAGGAGCTTAGAACCCAGTACCCACGGGTGATTTCGGAGGCCACCAAGGCTTTCGGCTCGGCCGAGGTGTTCATGGAAAAATGCATCGTCAATCCGCGCCATATCGAGGTGCAGATTCTAGCGGATAGCCGGGGCAACGCCATTCACCTGTATGAGCGCGATTGTTCCATTCAGCGTCGTAACCAGAAACTGATTGAGATCGCCCCCAGCCCGCAACTGACACCGGAACAGCGCCAGTACATCGGCAGCCTCGCCGTCAAGGCCGCAAAAGCAGTGGGCTACGAGAATGCCGGCACGGTGGAGTTTCTACTCTCGGGCAACGAGGTGTACTTCATGGAGATGAACACCCGGGTGCAGGTGGAGCACACCATCACCGAAGCCATTACCGGGGTGGATATTGTCCGGGAACAGTTGCGGGTCGCCGCGGGGGAATCCCTCAGCTACCGGCAGGAGGATATTTCGTACCGGGGCTATGCGCTGCAGTTCCGCATCAACGCCGAAGATCCCAAAAACGACTTCTTGCCCAGTTTCGGGCGCATTACCCACTACTACGCCCCCGGTGGCCCAGGTGTTCGAGTGGACACCGCCATCTACACGGGCTACGAGATTCCGCCCTACTACGACTCCATGTGCCTGAAACTGGTGGTCTGGGCACTGACCTGGGATGAAGTTATCGCGCGCGGCAAGCGGGCTCTGGATGACATGCGCCTGCATGGCATCACCACAACCGCCAACTATTACCAGCAAATACTGGATCATCCGGATTTCCAGGCTGGCGTGTTTGACACCAGTTTCGTGCCCAGCCATCCGGAGCTGTTGAACTATTCCACCAAACGCCACCCCAGCGAAATTGCGCTGGCCATCGCAGCCACGATCGCGGCCCACGCCGGCTGGTAATCCACAGGAGGATTGAATATGAGCAACGCCAAAAAAATTGAAGTTACCGATCTTATCCTTCGTGATGCCCACCAGTCCCTGATTGCGACCCGCATGCGCACCGAAGACATGCTGCCGATCTGTGACAAGTTGGACCAGGTGGGTTACTGGTCCCTGGAGGTCTGGGGCGGCGCCACTTTCGACGCCTGCGTGCGCTTTCTGAAAGAGGACCCCTGGGAACGCCTGCGCCAGTTGCGCAAGGCGCTGCCCAACACCCGCCTGCAAATGCTGCTGCGGGGGCAGAACCTGCTGGGTTACCGTCACTACGCTGACGATGTGGTGGAAGCGTTCGTGCAAAAAGCCGCCGACAACGGCATTGATGTGTTCCGCATCTTTGATGCCCTGAACGATCTGCGCAATCTGGAAACCGCCATGAAAGCGGTGAAGAAGGCGGGCAAGCACGCTCAGGGTACCATTTGCTATACCACCAGCCCGGTGCATACACCCGAGCTTTTCGTGAAGCAGGCCCAGGAACTCAAGGCCATGGGCGCCGACTCCATTGCCATCAAGGACATGGCCGGGCTGCTAACTCCTTACGCCACCTACGAGTTGACCAAAGCCATTAAATCGTCCGTGGATCTGCCTCTGGTCATCCATAGCCACGCCACCGCCGGCCTGGCCGCCATGTGCCAACTGAAAGCGGTGGAAGCCGGCGCAGACCGTATCGACACCGCCATTTCCGCCTTTGCCAACGGCACCAGCCATCCTGCAACAGAATCCCAGGTGGCCGCCCTGAAGGGCACGGACTATGACACCGGGCTGGATCTGGAGCTGTTAAGCGAGATTGCCGACTACTTCCGGGAAGTGCGCAAGAAGTACCACCAGTTTGAAAGCGAATTTACCCGCGAGGACATTTCGGTACAGATCAATCAGGTGCCGGGCGGCATGATGTCCAACCTGGCCAACCAGCTCAAAGAGCAGAACGCCCTGGACCGCATACGCGAGGTCTTCGACGAGATTCCCCGTGTGCGCAAGGATCTGGGCTACCCGCCACTGGTCACCCCCACCTCCCAGATTGTGGGGACCCAGGCGGTCTATAACGTGCTGGCTGGTCAACGCTACAAGACCATCACCAACGAAGTGAAACGCTACCTTCAGGGAGGTTACGGCCAGCCACCTGCCGAGGTGAACGCCGAAATCCAGAAAAAGGCTATCGGCAACGAAACCGTCAATGACGGTCGCCCCGCCGACCTGCTTAGCCCGGAACTGAACAAGCTGCGAGAAGACATTGGCAGCCTGGCCACCAGCGAGGAAGACGTGCTGACTTACGCCATGTTTCCGGATCTTGGCCGGGAATATCTGCAACAACGGCAGGATGGCACACTGAAGCCCGAAGAGTTGCTACCGGCCGAGCACAAGGGCCGGGACCGCCTGGGCACCGCCATCGCCACCGAGTTCCGCATTGACGTACACGGCGAAAGCTACGAAGTGGCCGTTACCGGTGTTGGCGGCTCAGGACCGGGCAAGCGCAAGCTCTATCTGTCTCTGGACGGCATGCCCCAGGAAGTGGTGTTTGAATCCCTGAACGAATACGAAGCCGGCGCCGGCAGCGGTCGGAAACAGGCCACCGATCCCGGCCACGTCACCACGACCATGCCGGGCAATGTGGTGGACGTGCTGGTTAAGGAAGGTGACACCGTAAAAGCTGGCCAGGCGGTGCTGATTACCGAGGCCATGAAAATGGAAACCGAGGTACATACAAGTGTTGATGGCACGGTGAAAGGTGTGTATATCGCCAAAGGCGATCGGGTCACGCCAGGCGAAGTGCTGATCGAAATCGCCTGACCCCAAACGCAAGCGGGGCAACCGATTGGCTGCCCCGCTTCGCCGACGCATTGATCAGGTCAAACCAGAACCGCCCAGAGATCATGCTCGTCGGCATGCTCAACCACGGCCTGAACGATCTGACCGGGAACGAGTTCGGTTTCATCGTTCAGGTAGACCATGCCATCAATCTCTGGCGCATCGGCCTTCGAGCGACCGATCGCACCCTCTTCATCAACTTCATCAATCAACACATCAATGGTACGACCGATTTTCGCCTGAAGACGCGCCGCTGAGATTTCTGCTTGCTTGGCCATAAAGCGAGCGAGGCGTTTCTCCTTCACCTCCTCGGGGACCGCACCTTCGAGCTCGTTCGCCGGCGCCCCTTCCACCGCGCTGTAAGTGAAGGCACCCACTCGATCCAGCTGAGCCTCGTCCAGCCAGTCCAGCAGGTACTGGAAATCTTCCTCGGTTTCCCCCGGGAAACCCACGATGAAGGTGGAACGAATAGTCAGTTCCGGGCAGATTTCCCGCCACTTCCTGATGCGCTCCAGGGTCTTGCTGTCATGGGCCGGGCGCTTCATGGCTTTGAGTACTCCAGGACTGGCGTGCTGGAACGGGATGTCCAGGTACGGCAGGATCTTGCCTTCGGCCATCAGCGGAATGATGTCGTCCACATGGGGATAGGGATAGACATAGTGCAACCGAACCCACACGCCCATCTCACCCAGCGCTTCACACAACGCCTGCATTTTGGTCTTTACCGGGCGCCCCTGCCAGAAACCGGTGCGGTATTTGATGTCGACGCCGTAGGCGGAGGTGTCCTGGGAAATCACCAGAATCTCTTTCACCCCCGCATCCACCAACCGTTTGGCCTCGTCCATCACGTCGCCAATCGGGCGACTGACAAGGTCACCCCGCATTGAGGGAATGATGCAGAAGGTGCAACGGTGGTTACAGCCTTCCGAGATTTTCAGGTAGGCATAGTGGCGGGGCGTCAGCTTGACGCCCTGGGGCGGCACCAGGTCCACAAACGGGTCATGCTCTTTCCTGGGCGGCACATACTGGTGGACGGCGCCGACCACTTCTTCGTAGGCATGAGGACCGGACACTGCGAGCACGCCCGGATGGGTTTCACGGATCCGGTCGGCCTCAACCCCCATGCAACCGGTGACGATGACCTTGCCATTCTCACTGATTGCCTCACCAATGGCGTCCAGGGATTCCTGCTTGGCGGCATCTATAAAACCACAGGTGTTCACCACCACAATATCGGCGTCGTCGTAGGTGGGCACCACATCGTAGCCGTCCAGGCGCAACTGGGTCAGGATACGTTCAGAATCTACCAGCGCCTTCGGGCAACCAAGGCTGATAAAGCCTACTTTTCCGCTCTGGGGCGCGTTTTGCGTTTTCTCGGTCATAAAAGCCTGCAGGATGTCCGGAGCCATGCTCCCGATGAGTGTAGCGGGCAATTTTACCTCACGACCGGAAGAACTGCAGCAGTAGCACCACCTACTCCGCCACCACAAATCCGCTGACGCAGATCAACTTACCGACTAAAACTGTCCTGAATCAGTGACTTCGCT
>NZ_AXBW01000028.1:0-116120 GCF_000475355.1 Marinobacter sp. C1S70
GTCGCCAAGATCATCGAGTAATTTATTCGATTGATCAGGAAAAAGGGGCTGAGCGTTCAGCCCCTTTTTCTGTTTAGGTCGCAAATGTCGCTCAACCCTGTCAATGGCAATGCTGTTGACAGGGTTGGGTATTATGCATACAATGCGGCTCCTTTTTTTGAAGGTCGGCTAACTAGTAGCTGCTACGAGTGGAGTTTGGTGCATCATGCAAAGCCAAAAAATTCGAATCCGGTTGAAGGCGTTTGATTATCGCCTGATCGACCAGTCCACGCAGGAGATTGTCGATACCGCCAAGCGGACCGGCGCTCAGGTGCGTGGTCCCATTCCTCTGCCGACGCGGAAGGAAAAGTACACGGTATTGATCTCTCCGCACGTCAACAAAGACGCGCGTGATCAGTATGAAATTCGTACGCATAAGCGTTTGCTCGACATTGTTGAGCCGACGGAAAAGACAGTAGATGCTCTGATGAAACTGGACCTGGCAGCAGGTGTAGACGTTCAGATCAGCCTCGGCTAATACCGCCCGGTATTAGTCTGTGTAACTGTCATAGGCCATAGAGGGTGCAAGCCCCGTACACTTAAGAGGTGAAACATGGCAATTGGTGTTGTCGGTCGTAAGGCCGGTATGACCCGTATTTTTACGGATGAAGGGCAGGCGCTGCCTGTCACGGTAATTGAGGTTGAGCCCAACCGCATTACCCAACTCAAGACCCTCGAAAGCGACGGCTACCGTGCAGTGCAGGTAACCGTAGGTTCTCGTCGTTCCTCCCGTGTAAACAAGGCGGCTGCCGGGCACTTTGCAAAAGCAGGTGTTGAAGCTGGTCGTGGCGTTTGGGAATTCCGTCTGGCTGATGGCGAAGGTGAAGACCTGGCCGCCGGTGGCGAGCTGACCGTTTCCGTGTTTGAAGACGGTCAGGTGGTTGACGCAGTAGGTCAGTCCAAGGGTAAGGGCTTCCAGGGCGGTGTTAAGCGCTGGAACTTCTCCATGCAGGACGCTACTCACGGTAACTCCCTGTCTCATCGTGCTCCGGGTTCCATTGGTCAGAACCAGACTCCGGGTAAGGTGTTCAAGGGCAAGAAGATGGCCGGTCAGATGGGTAATGCGCAGGTTACTGTGCAGAACCTGAAAATCGTCCGTGTCGATGCCGAGCGCAACCTGCTGCTGGTAAGTGGTGCCGTACCTGGCGCAACTGGCGGCGACGTTGTCATCAAGCCTGCAGTTAAAGCCTGAGGAGCGGTGCGATGGAATTGACAATTACTGGTAGCGGCAAGGGGATTTCTGTTTCCGACGCTGCGTTTGCCAAAGATTTTAACGAAGCTCTGGTGCATCAGGTGGTTACTGCTTACATGGCAGCTGGCCGTCAGGGTACCAAGGCCCAGAAGACACGTTCCGAAGTCAGTGGTGGTGGCAAGAAGCCATGGCGTCAGAAGGGTACTGGTCGTGCCCGTGCTGGTACCATTCGTAGCCCGATCTGGCGTTCAGGCGGCGTAACCTTTGCTGCCAAGCCCCGTGACTTCGAGCAAAAGGTTAACCGCAAGATGTACCGTGCGGCGATGCGTTCCATTTTCTCCGAGCTGGTACGCCAGGAGCGTCTGGTTGTGGTTGACGACATGAATGTCGATACACCCAAGACCAAGGCCTTCACTGCCAAGCTGAGCGATCTGGGTGTGTCCAACGCCCTGATCCTGTCTGAGAATGTTGAGCAGAATCTGCACCTGGCTTCCCGCAACGTTCCTCATGTGGACGTTCGCGATGTGGCAGGTCTGGATCCGGTCAGCCTGGTTGCCTTCGAGAAAGTCGTGGTGACTGTTCCCGCTCTGAAGAAGATCGAGGAGATGCTGGGATGAATCAGGAACGTATTTACAAGGTCCTGTTAGGGCCGCACGTATCAGAAAAAGCGTCTCTGGCGGCAGAGCGTGGTCAGGTGGTGTTTCGTGTAGCGCCTGATGCGACCAAGCCCGAGATCAAGAAAGCCGTTGAGCAACTGTTCAACGTCACCGTCGAAGGTGTTCAGGTTCTGAACCGTAAGGGTAAGCTCAAGCGCACTATCCGCGGGTTCGGCAAGCGTAATGACATTCGTAAGGCTTACGTCAAGCTGGCAGAAGGTCAGGACATCGATTTTCTGGATGTGGAATAAGGTAAAGGGGTCGTAATATGCCGATCGTCAAAACCAAGCCAACATCTGCCGGACGCCGTCACGTTGTAAAACTTTACAACCCGGATCTGCACAAAGGACGTCCTTACGAGCCGTTGGTAGAAACAAAGAGTAAGTCTGGTGGCCGTAACAATGTTGGCCGCATTACTACTCGTCACATTGGTGGTGGTCATAAGCAGCACTACCGTGTTATCGACTTCAAGCGGACCAAAGATGGTATCCCGGCGGTCATTGAGCGCCTGGAATACGATCCTAACCGCTCTGCGCACATTGCACTGGTCAAATATGCCGATGGCGAGCGTCGTTACATTATCGCTCCCAAAGGTATGAAGGCTGGTGATCCTGTGCGCTCCGGCGTCGACGCGCCGATCAAGGTGGGCTCCACGCTGCCGCTCCGGAACATTCCGGTCGGTTCCGTAATCCACTGCGTCGAACTCAAGCCTGGCAAAGGTGCACAGCTGGCTCGCTCTGCGGGCGCATCCGTACAGCTGGTTGCTCGGGAAGGGGCGTATGCCACCATCCGCCTGCGTTCAGGTGAAATGCGTAAGGTGCTTGTAGATTGCCGTGCCACTCTGGGCGAAGTGTCCAACAGTGAGCATAGCCTCAAGCAGCTTGGTAAAGCGGGTGCATCACGTTGGCGCGGCAAACGGCCAACAGTACGTGGTGTTGCTATGAACCCAGTTGACCACCCGCATGGTGGTGGTGAAGGGCGTACCTCTGGCGGACGTCACCCGGTTACTCCGTGGGGTGTTCCGACCAAAGGGCATAAGACTCGTAAGAACAAGCGTACTGACAAGATGATAGTACGTCGTCGTTCGGCCAAGTAAACGACTACATAGAGGTAATTGCTGTGCCACGTTCTTTGAAGAAAGGTCCTTTTATAGACCTGCATCTGTTGAAGAAGGTCGAGGCAGCTCTGGAAGCAAATGACAAGCGGCCCATTAAAACCTGGTCCCGCCGGTCAACAGTCTTCCCGGAGATGGTAGGCCTGACCATTGCAGTCCACAACGGCAAGCAGCACGTGCCGGTTTATGTCACCGAAGATATGGTTGGACATAAGCTGGGTGAGTTCGCGGCAACGCGTACTTATCGTGGTCATGCGGCCGACAAGAAAGCTAAACGCTGATTCTGAGGTAATAGAAATGGAAGTAGCAGCCAAGTACAAGGGCGCTCGCCTCTCAGCTCAGAAAGCACGTCTTGTCGCTGACCAAGTACGCGGCAAGGCTGTTGAGGACGCCCTGAACATTCTGACTTTCAGCCCTAAGAAGGCAGCGGTTGTGATCAAGAAAGCTCTTGAATCCGCCATTGCCAACGCTGAGCACAACGAAGGTCTGGACGTAGATGATCTGCGGGTTTCCACCGTGATGGTGGATGAGGGCCCAACGCTCAAGCGAATCAAAGCTCGAGCCAAGGGGCGCGCTGACCGTATTTTCAAGCGCACCTGTCATATCACCGTCAAGGTCGCCGACAAGTAGGAGATGCTCAGATGGGTCATAAAGTAAATCCAACCGGCATTCGCCTGGGTGTGATCAAAGAGCACAACTCAGTGTGGTACGCCGACAAAAAGGACTACGCGAAGAATCTTCTGAATGATATTCAGGTTCGCGAATTCCTGGACAAGCGTCTGGTTAAGGCGTCTGTCAGCAAGATCGTGATCGAGCGCCCTGCTCAGAACGCCCGGATCACGATCCATACCGCCCGCCCCGGTATTGTTATCGGTAAGAAGGGTGAAGATGTTGACCGTCTGCGTCGCGAAGTCAGCGACATGATGGGTGTGCCTGTGCACATCAACATCGAAGAAGTCCGCAAGCCGGATCTGGATGCCCGCCTGGTAGCGCAAAACGTTGCCGGCCAGCTGGAGCGTCGTGTGATGTTCCGTCGCGCTATGAAGCGTGCGGTTCAAAACGCCATGCGTCAGGGAGCCAAGGGTATCAAGATTCAGGTTGGCGGTCGTCTTGGGGGTGCTGAAATCGCACGTTCCGAGTGGTATCGCGAAGGTCGTGTACCTCTGCACACACTGCGTGCAGATATTGATTATGCAACCTATGAAGCGCACACCACTTACGGCGTTATCGGCGTAAAGGTATGGATCTTCAAAGGTGAGATTCTTGGTGGTATGGAGCAGGTCCGTGCTGACAAGAAAGCCTCTGGGAAGAAAGGTTCTAAGTAAAGGGGCACTCTTATGCTGCAACCAAAACGCACCAAATTCCGCAAGGTAATGAAAGGCCGTAACACCGGTCTTGCTCAGCGCGCAAACAAGGTGAGCTTCGGTGAATACGGATTGAAGGCGACCAGCCGTGGGCGTATAACTGCGCGCCAGATTGAGGCAGCGCGTCGTACCATGACTCGCCGCATCAAGCGGGGCGGTAAGATCTGGATCCGGGTATTCCCGGATAAGCCGATCACCGGTAAGCCGCTGGAAGTACGTATGGGTAAAGGTAAAGGTTCTGTCGAGTATTGGGTGGCTGAGATTCAGCCAGGCCGCATGTTGTACGAGATGGAAGGTGTCGCGGAAGAAATCGCACGCGAAGCTTTCACTCTGGCTGCCGCCAAACTGCCGGTACAGACCACCTTTGTTAAGAGGACGGTGATGTGATGAAAGCAACAGAGCTGCGTGAAAAGTCAGTCGAGGAGCTGAACAAAGAGCTGATCGACCTCCTGAAGGAGCAGTTCAACCTGCGCATGCGCAAGGCGACAGGTCAGCTGAATCAGTCTCACCTTCTCGGCAAG
Source organism: Marinobacter sp. C1S70 (assembly GCF_000475355.1). Classification (NCBI taxonomy): domain Bacteria; kingdom Pseudomonadati; phylum Pseudomonadota; class Gammaproteobacteria; order Pseudomonadales; family Marinobacteraceae; genus Marinobacter; species Marinobacter sp. C1S70. Next base: position 4,887 of record NZ_AXBW01000028.1, read on the forward strand.
GTGAAGCGCGATATCGCTCGCGTGAAAACAGTATTGAACGAAAAGGCAGGACAGTGACATGACCGAAGCTACCCAAACTGCCAGAACTCTGAGCGGCAAGGTCGTGAGCAACAAGATGGACAAGTCCATCGTGGTCCTGGTTGAGCGTCAGGTTAAACACCCGCTGTACGGTAAGTACATGAAGCGTTCAACCAAGATTCATGCACACGATGAAAGCAATCAGTGCAACATTGGTGACACCGTAACCATCCAGGAAACCCGTCCGGTCTCCAAGACCAAGAGCTGGGCCCTGGTGGAAGTTACCGAACGCGCTGCCAAGGTGTAATTCGCCCGGAGAACAACCATGATTCAGACTCAAACAATGCTTGAAGTCGCGGATAACAGTGGTGCACGTCAGGTTATGTGCATCAAGGTCCTGGGCGGATCTCACCGGCGTTATGCAACCGTTGGGGATATCATCAAGGTAACCGTCAAGGAAGCCATCCCCCGCGGCAAGGTGAAAAAAGGCCAGGTCCTGAAGGCTGTTGTAGTACGTACCCGTAAGGGTGTGCGTCGTCCGGACGGTTCTCTGATCCGTTTTGACGGTAACGCGGCGGTACTTCTGAACAATCAGGACGCTCCCATTGGTACCCGTATCTTCGGACCGGTTACCCGTGAACTGCGTAACGAGAAGTTCATGAAGATTATCTCACTGGCACCCGAAGTACTTTAAAGGACCAGAGGCCGGTTATGAAAAAGATCAAACGAGATGACGAAGTAATCGTCACCACGGGGAAAGACAAAGACAAACGTGGTAAAGTCCTGAAAGTTCTGGACGACGGTCGCGTGCTTGTTTCTGGCATCAATATGATGAAGAAGCACACAAAGCCGAACCCGATGCTTGGCACCCCGGGCGGTATCGTCGAAAAAGAAGCGCCTATCCAGGCTTCCAACGTGGCTATTTTTAATCCGCAGACCGGCAAAGCCGATCGTGTTGGCTTCCAGATCAAGGAAGACGGCACCAAAGTGCGGATCTTCAAGTCCACGAACGAAGCTGTCGATAACCAGTAAGCGGTGGTGGTTACGATGCTTAACATGAAAGAGCAGTACACTAAGGAAGTGGTACCCGCCCTGCAGAAAGAGTTCGGTTACAAGAACGTGATGCAGGTGCCGCGTATCGAGAAAATCACCCTGAACATGGGTGTTGGCGAAGCGGTTGGTGACAAGAAACTGATTGAAAATGCCGTGGCAGATCTTGAGCGCCTGGCAGGTCAAAAAGTGGTTGTTACCAAAGCGCGTAAATCCGTCGCGGGCTTCAAAATCCGTGAAGGTTGGCCGATTGGCTGTAAAGTGACCCTGCGCGGTGAGCGCATGTGGGATTTCTTTGATCGTCTGGTACACATTGCGGTTCCCCGCATTCGTGACTTCCGCGGTCTGAACCCGAAATCCTTCGACGGTCGCGGTAACTACAGCATGGGTGTGCGTGAGCAGATCATCTTCCCGGAGATCGAGTACGACAAAGTCGACAAGATCCGCGGGCTGGATATCACCATCACCACCACTGCCGGTACCGACGACGAAGGTCGCGAACTGTTGAAAGCCTTTGGCTTTCCGTTCAAGAAATAAGGAACGAGTGACATGGCGAAGGTTTCAATGAAAAACCGTGAGCAAAAGCGCGAGAAATTGGTAGCAAAGTATGCTGCCAAGCGCGCCGAGCTCAAGGCGATTATCAAAAACCCGAATACCAGCGATGATGACCGGTGGGATGCACAGATGAAGCTCCAGCAGCTTCCGCGTGATTCATCTCCTTCGCGTCTTCGGAATCGTTGCCAGGTGACTGGTCGTCCCCACGGCGTTCTGCGCAAGTTCGAGCTGTCACGGATCAAACTCCGTGAATACGGCATGCGCGGTGACGTTCCGGGCCTGACCAAGGCAAGCTGGTAAGATAGGCCGCCTGACTTCGGTCAGGTGCCTGTTGGTAAGCGGTGCGGCAAGCCGCTGCACAACTAAAAAGATCAGGAGCCTCATACCAATGAGTATGCAAGACACGCTTGCGGATATGTTTACCCGTATCCGTAATGCCCAGATGGCGTCAAAAGCTGACGTAACGATGCCATCTTCAAAAATGAAGGTCTCAGTAGCCCAGGTCCTCAAGGACGAAGGCTACGTAGCAGATTTTTCTGTTTCAGCTGACGCGAAGCCCGAACTGACCATCACTCTGAAATACTTCGGTGGCAAGCCGGTTATTGAAGAGATTCAGCGGGTCAGCCGTCCGAGTCTGCGCCAGTACAAAGGCGCCGGGGAACTGCCGAAAGTAGCCGGTGGTCTGGGAGTCGCGATTGTCTCAACGTCCAGGGGCGTTATGACAGACCGCGCCGCACGAGCTGCAGGCGTGGGTGGCGAAGTCATCTGCACCGTATTCTAGGAGATACACATGTCCAGGGTTGCCAATAATCCTGTCGTGCTGCCTTCCGGTGTTGAGGTTAAGCTGAACGGACAGGAAATCAATGTGAAGGGTTCCAAAGGAGCGCTTCAGTTCACCATTCACCAGGCGGTTGAAGTAAAGCAGGAAGAAAATGTCCTGCGTTTTGCGGCCCGCGATGGTGCAAAACAGTCCCGCGCTCTTGCTGGTACTACTCGTGCGCTGGTTAACAATATGGTTACCGGCGTATCCACAGGCTGGGAGCGTAAGCTGCAGCTGACGGGCGTAGGTTACCGTGCGCAGGCGCAAGGTAAGAAGCTCAACCTGACACTGGGTTTTTCCCACCCGGTCGAGTATGAGCTGCCCGAGGGTGTTACCGCTGAAACTCCGTCCAATACGGAAGTTGTGATTCGCGGTATCGACAAGCAACAGGTTGGCCAGGTCGCTGCGGAAATCCGCGCGTTCCGTCCGCCCGAGCCGTATAAAGGCAAGGGTGTGCGTTATGCGGATGAGCAGGTCAGACGCAAAGAAGCCAAGAAGAAATAAGGCGGGACTATGAGCGCAAATAACGAAAGACTGCGTCGCGCGCGCAAAGTGCGCATGAAGATCCGTGAGCTGGGTACTGACCGTCTGTGCGTGCACCGTACACCGCGTCATATGTACGCCCAGGTTACGACTGCAGATGGCAGCAAAGTGCTTGCCACTGCCTCCACGTTGGATAAGGAACTGCGCCAGGGTGCAACCGGTAACGTGGACGCTGCCAAGAAGGTCGGTCAGCTGATTGCTGAGCGCGCCAAGGCAGCAGGCATTGAGAAGGTCGCTTTTGACCGCTCAGGTTACCGTTATCACGGTCGTGTTCAGGCTCTTGCCGACGCTGCCCGTGAAGCTGGCTTGCAATTCTAAGAGGTGGAGAAGATGAGCGTTAACGAACAGAAGGCGCCTGAGCTCCAGGAAAAGCTGGTTCAGGTCAATCGTGTCGCCAAGGTAGTTAAAGGCGGCCGTATCTTTGCCTTCACTGCACTGACTGTAGTGGGTGATGGTAAAGGTCGCGTTGGTTTCGGTCGTGGCAAGGCCCGGGAAGTTCCGGTTGCCATCCAGAAGGCCATGGAAGCTGCACGCAAAAACATGGTAGACGTAGCGTTGGACGGCACTACCCTGCAGTACCCGGTTCGGGCGCAGCACGGTGGTTCCAAGGTCTTCATGCAGCCTGCTTCTGAGGGTACCGGTATCATTGCCGGCGGTGCGATGCGCGCCGTACTCGAGGTGGCCGGTGTGCAGAACGTACTGTCCAAGTGTTACGGGTCCACCAACCCGGTGAACGTAGTACGTTCCACCATCAAGGGTCTGCAGGCCATGAAGGCGCCTGAAGACGTTGCAGCCAAGCGCGGTAAATCCGTGGAAGATATTCTGGGTTGAAGTCATGGCGAACGCAAAAACGATCAAAGTAACTCTGACCCGCAGCCCGATCGGCTGTCAGCCCAAGCACAAGCTGTGCGTCAAGGGCCTGGGTCTTCGTAAAATCGGTCACACCGTGGAAGTGGAGGACACTCCTTCCATTCGCGGCATGATCAACCGGGTAAATTACCTGGTTCGGGTTGAGGAGAACTAAGATGCGTCTGAACGAACTTGCTCCGGAACCCGGTTCACGTCCGTCCGCCAAGCGTGTCGGCCGTGGTATCGGTAGCGGTCTCGGCAAAACCGGCGGTCGTGGTCATAAAGGTCTGAAATCCCGTTCCGGTGGCTCCGTTGCTCCTGGTTTCGAGGGTGGTCAGCAGCCTCTGGCCCGTCGTCTGCCTAAGTTCGGTTTCACCTCGCGTCAGCAGCGTTACGTGGCGGAAATCCGCCTGAACGAGCTGGCCAAGGTTGAAGGCGACGTGGTGGATCTGGCGGCCCTGAAAAAGGCTGACATCATTCGCGAAGAAATTCGCGAGGCCAAGGTTATCCTGTCCGGCGAGCTGGACCGTGCGGTAACCGTGAAAGGCCTTCGAGTCACCAAGGGCGCACGCGAAGCGATTACCGCCGCGGGTGGTAAAGTCGAAGACTAAGACGAGTCGAGGACTAAATGGCCAAGACAGCATCATTGCCTGCGGGCGCCGGAAAAGGATTTGCAGAGCTGCGCTCGCGGCTCTGGTTCGTGTTTCTGGCGCTGCTGGTGTACCGGATCGGTGCCCACATTCCGGTTCCCGGTATCAACCCGGATCGGCTGGCGGCACTGTTTGATCAGAACCAGGGGACCATCCTGAGTCTGTTCAACATGTTCTCCGGTGGTGCGCTTGAGCGCATGAGTATCTTCGCACTCGGTATCATGCCGTACATTTCGGCTTCTATTATCATGCAGCTCATGACTGCGGTTAGTCCGCAGCTTGAGCAGCTGAAAAAAGAAGGCGAAGCTGGTCGTCGCAAGATCAGCCAGTATACGCGGTATGGTACGGTTATCCTGGCCCTGGTTCAGGGCTTTGGTATTTCTGTGGGTCTGGCATCACAGGGCGTTACCTTTAATGACAGCTTCAGCTTCCACTTTGTGGCGGTTGTTTCATTTGTCTGCGGTGCGGTCTTCATGATGTGGCTCGGTGAGCAGATCACCGAAAGAGGTATTGGTAACGGTATTTCGCTGCTGATCTTCGCGGGTATTGTTGCCGGTCTTCCTGGCGCTATTGGCCAGACTCTGGAGCAGGCTCGTAACGGTGAAATGAGCTTGCTGGTTGTTCTCGGGATTGGTGTTCTGGCGATTGCTGTTGTCGGTTTCGTGGTCTTCATGGAGCGTGGGCAGCGGCGTTTGACCATCAACTATGCCAAGCGGCAGCAGGGGCGTCGGGTATTTGCCCAGCAGTCCAGCCACCTGCCGCTGAAGGTGAATATGGCCGGCGTGATTCCGCCGATCTTTGCCTCTTCGATTCTACTGTTCCCGGCCTCTCTGGGGCAGTGGTTCGGTCAGGGCGAGGGCATGGAGTGGCTGAGCGATATCTCCCAGGCATTGGCACCGAGCCAGCCGTTGTATATTATCCTGTTCGCAGCAGCAGTTATCTTCTTCTGCTACTTCTACACAGCGCTGATGTACAACCCCAAGGAAGTTGCGGATAACCTCAAGCGTTCCGGCGCGTTTATCCCCGGTATTCGCCCCGGCGAACAGACGGCCAAGTACATCGATGGTGTACTGACCCGTTTGACTCTGTTCGGTGCTATGTATATTGCAGCAGTATCCCTGTTCCCTCAGTTCCTGATGGTGGCCGGGAATGTGCCTTTCTATCTTGGGGGCACCTCTCTGCTGATTGTTGTAGTCGTGGTGATGGATTTCATGGCTCAGGTTCAGTCGCACCTGATGTCTCACCAGTATGAATCGCTGATGAAGAAATCCAATCTCAAGGGCTATGGACGGAACGGCTGAACAGGCCGTTCCCCTTGAAAACTGGAGTCGACAATGAAAGTACGCGCTTCGGTAAAGAAAATTTGCCGTAACTGCAAAGTAATTCGACGCAATGGCTCAGTTCGAGTCATCTGCTCGGAGCCTCGTCACAAGCAGCGCCAGGGCTAATCCGTTTCGGATAAGCGCTGACATTGTAAAAGGGGTTCGGAATAGTGGCGCTTGACTCACAGGTGGGTCAGGCGCTATTATTTCGCGCCCTTTTTGTGGCGGAAAATTCACACAGCAAAGCTTTGAACGCGGAGTAATTTGGATGGCACGTATAGCCGGTGTCAATATACCCGATAACAAACATGCTGTTATCTCGCTGACCTACATCTTCGGTGTTGGCAAGACAACAGCCCAGAAGCTTTGCGATGCAACCGGCGTTAAGCCGGACGCCAAGGTCAAAGACCTGAGCGACGAGCAACTTGAAGCACTTCGTACTGAAGTGGGCAAGTTTACCGTCGAAGGCGATCTGCGTCGTGAAGTACAGATGAACATCAAGCGTTTGAAGGATCTCGGTTGCTTCCGTGGTCTGCGTCATCGTCATGGCCTTCCGGTCCGTGGCCAGCGCACCAAGACCAACGCCCGCACCCGTAAAGGTCCTCGCAAACCTATTCGTAAGTAACAGGTAGGCAAACATGGCAAAGCCAGGTACACGTACCCGTAAAAAGGTGAAAAAGACGGTTGTTGATGGCGTCGCGCACATTCACGCGTCCTTCAACAACACCATCGTGACCATTTCGGACCGTCAGGGCAACGTCCTGTCCTGGGCCACTTCTGGTGGTTCCGGTTTCCGCGGCTCACGTAAGAGTACACCTTTTGCTGCGCAGGTAGCAGCTGAAAGAGCCGGTAATGCGGCTGCTGAATACGGCCTTAAAAACCTGGACGTAGAGGTTAAGGGTCCTGGGCCCGGACGTGAATCTGCAGTTCGCGCGCTGAATGCGTGTGGCTACAAGATCACCAACATCACTGATGTGACGCCGATTCCCCACAACGGCTGTCGTCCGCCCAAGAAGCGCCGCGTCTAACACAGGAGACAGTGAAATATGGCTCGTTATATAGGCCCGAAGTGCAAGCTGTCTCGTCGTGAAGGGACAGATCTTTTTCTGAAGAGCGGCGTTCGCGCGCTCGATTCCAAGTGCAACATCGAGACTCCGCCGGGTATGCACGGCGCGCGTCGCGGTCGTCTGTCCGAGTACGGCGTTCAGCTTCGTGAAAAACAGAAAGTCCGTCGTATCTACGGCGTTCTTGAGAAGCAGTTCCGCAACTATTACAAAGAGGCCGCCCGAGGCAAAGGTGCAACTGGTGAAAACCTGCTGCAGCTGCTGGAAGGCCGTCTCGATAACGTTGTATATCGCATGGGCTTTGGTTCTACCCGTGCAGAAGCCCGTCAGCTCGTCTCTCACAAGGCGATCCTGGTCAATGATAAGCCGGTTAACATCCCGTCCTATCAGGTCAAGCCGGGCGACGTTGTGAGCGTGCGCGAAAAGGCCAAGAATCAGCTGCGTGTTAAAGGCGCGCTGGATCTGGCTTCAAGCCGTGCACCGGTAAGCTGGGTAGAGGTTGACGCCAACAAGATGTCCGGCGTTTACAAGTCAGTACCTGAGCGTACTGAACTGCCGGCCGACATCAACGAGAACCTCATCGTCGAGCTTTACTCCAAGTAAAGCCCAGTTAGCAACGATAGCAGATAGGGGCGTCTATGCAGCGTTCAGTACATGAGTTATTGACACCTCGTACCATTGACGTGAAAGAATCCAGCGCTACGCGCGCCAAGGTGACCCTGGAACCGCTCGAACGCGGTTTCGGGCACACCCTGGGCAGCGCGCTGCGTCGTATTCTTCTGTCTTCGATGCCGGGCTGCGCCGTGACTGAAGCACAGATCGACGGTGTCCTGCACGAGTACAGTGCCATTGAAGGTGTCCAGGAAGACGTCATCGAGATTCTGCTGAATCTCAAGGGCGTTGCCGTAAAGATGAACGGCCGTGACGATGCTGAGCTGACCCTCAGCAAGAAAGGTCCGGGCGTGGTGACTGCCGGCGATATCAAGCTGGACCACGATGTGGAAATCGCTAACCCGGAGCACGTGATCTGTCACTTGAGCGAAAACGGCGAAGTGAACATGCGCTTGCGCGTGGCACGGGGCCGTGGCTACGAGCCGGCTGATCAGCGTGGTCTGGACGAGGACGAAACTCGTGCCATCGGACGCTTGCAGCTGGATGCAACGTTCAGCCCGGTTCGTCGTGTGGCCTATGCCGTCGAGAGCGCTCGGGTTGAGCAGCGTACAGACCTGGACAAGCTGGTTATTGATCTGGAGACCAACGGTACCATCGATCCGGAAGAAGCAATTCGCCGGGCCGCTACCATTCTCCAGCAGCAGCTGGCTGTGTTCGTCGATTTCGATCATGAGAAAGAGCCTGAGCGTGTAGAGGAAGAGGAAGAAATCGATCCGATTCTGCTGCGCCCGGTTGATGATCTGGAGTTGACTGTGCGTTCAGCTAACTGCTTGAAGGCTGAAAACATTTACTATATCGGCGATCTGATCCAGCGCACGGAAGTGGAGCTGCTGAAGACGCCTAATCTTGGCAAAAAGTCGCTGACCGAGATCAAGGACGTTCTTGCGTCCCGTGGTCTGTCTTTGGGTATGCGTCTTGATAACTGGCCGCCGGCAAGCCTTCGTGGTGATGACCGGGTTCTGGGCGGTTGATCGCCGATTAGTTTAAGGTAAGGAATCAGAGCAATGCGTCATCGTAAGAGTGGTCGTAAGTTCAACAGGACCAGTGCGCATCGCAAGGCCATGTTCCGTAACATGACTGCGTCACTGGTTGAGCACGAGCTGATCAAAACGACGCTCCCGAAAGCCAAAGAGCTGCGTCGGGTAGCTGAGCCGTTGATCACGCTCGCAAAGAATGATTCGGTAGCAAATCGTCGTCTGGCGTTCTCTCGCCTGCGTAACGATGCTGCGGTAGCCAAGCTGTTTGATGAGCTGGGCCCCCGTTACAGCGAGCGTCCGGGTGGTTATCTTCGTATTCTGAAGTGCGGTTTCCGCGCTGGCGACAATGCCCCGATGGCATTCGTTGAGCTGGTCGGCCGTCCTCTGGACATCGAAGCTGAAGAGATGGACGACGACGAAGAGTAAGTTCTTCTGAGTCCATAAAAAAACCGGGTTCCGCAAGGTTCCCGGTTTTTTTGTGCCCGTCGCTCGGGCGGGCTATTTGGTGAGCATCGGTTTGAGGTAACGTCCGGTGTGCGAAGCCGGATTGGCGGCCACTTCCTCGGGCGTTCCTTCAGCAATAATCTGTCCGCCACCGGACCCACCTTCCGGGCCGAGGTCGACAATCCAGTCTGCGGTCTTGATGACGTCCAGGTTGTGCTCAATGACAACGATGGTATTGCCGTGATCGCGCAAGCGCTTCAGCACGTTCAAAAGTTGCTGGATATCGTAGAAGTGCAGGCCGGTCGTGGGCTCGTCCAGAATGTACAGGGTTTTGCCTGTGTCCCGTTTGGACAACTCCTTAGCCAGCTTGACCCGCTGTGCTTCGCCCCCCGAGAGGGTCACTGCGCTCTGGCCCAAACGAATGTAAGACAGGCCCACGTCGATCAGCGTTTGCAGTTTTCTGGCAATGAAGGGGACTGCGTCGAAAAACTCCCGGCCCTCCTCAACGGTCATTTCCAGAACCTCATGAATGTTTTTGCCTTTATACCGAACCTCGAGGGTCTCCCGGTTGTAGCGTTTGCCTTTACAGATGTCGCAGGGCACATAGACGTCTGGCAGGAAGTGCATTTCGACTTTGATGACACCATCGCCCTGGCAGGCCTCGCACCGGCCGCCCTTCACGTTGAAGGAGAAGCGGCCAGGTTTGTAACCGCGTGAACGTGCCTCCTGAGTGCCGGCGAAGAGTTCCCGGATGGGGGTAAACAGGCCGGTGTAAGTGGCAGGGTTAGACCTGGGTGTCCGTCCGATAGGGCTCTGGTCAATGTCGATCACCTTGTCGAGCTGATCAAGCCCTTTCAGGCTCTTGTAGGGCGCATGATTGAGGCTGGTCGCTTTGTTGAGTTTGGCGGCCGCGACCGGATAGAGGGTGCTGTTAATCAGAGTGGATTTGCCTGAGCCCGATACCCCGGTAACGCAGGTCATCACGCCCAGCGGCAGTGTGAGCGTTACGTCTTGAAGATTGTTGCCAGAGGCGCCGGTCAGTACCAGCTTCTTGCCATTGCCCGTGTTTCGCTCAGAAGGTACTGAGATCTCCTTCTCGCCACTGAGGTACTGGCCAGTCATTGAAGCCGGGTTGGCGATAATCTCGTTCGGGTTTCCCCGCGCGACAATCTCTCCGCCGTGGACGCCAGCGCCGGGGCCAATGTCAATAACGTAGTCGGCAGCCCGGATAGCATCTTCGTCGTGTTCCACCACAATCACCGTATTGCCAAGGTCCCGGAGGTGGGTGAGGGTGGCAAGCAGTCGGTCGTTGTCCCGCTGGTGCAGCCCAATGGACGGCTCATCCAGAATGTACATCACGCCCACCAGGCCTGCCCCTATCTGGCTGGCCAGCCTGATGCGCTGGGCTTCGCCGCCCGAGAGGGTGTCTGCGCTGCGTTCCAGGGTGAGGTACTCGAGGCCCACGTTGACCAGAAACTGCAGGCGCTCCCGCACCTCTTTCAGGATTTTTTCGGCGATCTCACCTTTGCGCCCGGGCAATGCCAGAGTGCTGAAGTAGCGATGGGCATCACCCACGGGCAGGTGGGTTATTTCCGGGAGGTTTCGCTCTTCGATAAAGACGTGACGGGCACTGCGACGCAGGCGCGAACCGCCGCAGTCTTTACAGGGCTGTGTGCTCAGGTTGCGAGCCAGCTCCTCTCGCATGCTCTGAGATTCCGTCTCGCGGTAACGGCGTTCCAGATTCGGCAGTATGCCCTCGAAGGGGTGGGCCTTTTCCATGATATGACCGCGAGAGTTCACATAGCGAAAGGGAATGTCCTCGTTGCCGGAGCCGTACAGGAGCACTTCCTGGAAGTTTTCAGGCAGCTCTTCCCAGGGTGTTTCCAGGTCAATGCCGTAGTGTTCGGCAACACTGGTCAGCATCTGGAAGTAGTAGACGGCGCGGCGGTCCCAGCCCTTGATGGCGCCTGATGCCAGGGTCGCTTCCGGGCTCTGGATTACCTTTTCGGCATCAAAGAACTGGCGTACTCCAAGGCCGTCGCAGGTGGGGCAGGCACCGGCCGGGTTGTTGAATGAGAACAGGCGAGGTTCCAGTTCGCTCAGGGAATAACCGCACTGGGTGCAGGCATAGCGTGCCGAGAAGGTGTGCTCCTCACCTTCACCACTCATGGGCGCCACCAGGGCAATGCCATCGGCCAGCTCCAGGGCGGTTTCAAAGCTTTCGGCCAGTCGTTGTTCCAGCCCTTCCTTGACCTTGAATCGGTCGACCACAACGTCAATCTGGTGCTTGCGTTTCTTGTCCAGGGCAGGGACGTCGTCGATGTCGTAGACCGTTCCGTCCACTCGCAGGCGGATGAAGCCCTGGCTGCGCATAGTGTCGATCACCTGCAGGTGCTCACCTTTACGATCCCGGATCACCGGCGCCAGGATCATCAGCTTGCTGCCTTCCGGCATGGCGAGAACCTGGTCAACCATCTGGCTGACGGTCTGGGCTTCCAGCGGCTGGCCGTGGTCCGGGCAGCGTGGTTCTCCAGCACGGGCGAACAACAGTCTCAGGTAGTCGTAGATCTCAGTAATGGTTCCCACGGTGGAGCGGGGGTTGTGGGAGGTGGATTTCTGCTCGATGGAGATGGCCGGTGACAGGCCTTCAATGTGATCCACATCGGGCTTTTCCATCATCGAGAGGAACTGCCGGGCGTAGGTGGATAGTGACTCGACATACCGGCGCTGGCCTTCGGCGTAGAGTGTATCGAACGCCAGTGAGGATTTGCCGGAGCCGGACAGACCGGTAATGACGATCAGTTTGTCCCTTGGCATATCCAGGTCGATGTTTTTCAGGTTGTGGGTGCGTGCGCCCTTGATCTGGATATGGTCCATAACACCTCGCTTGGTAAAAACTGCCAGTATATCGGTTTCGTGTCGTTCCGGCTAAGTGGGGTACGGCACCGCTGTGCGGGTGTCCCGTCGCCGGGGTGGTTCTGGTACAATGCGCCGCCTGCGGTTACCGGCCGCTCACCATTCATTCAAACCGCACGGGTAGGCATGAACGCGCTCGAAAAACGCTCAGTTGTGGCTCTGGCTTCGGTATACGCCATGCGTATGCTGGGCCTGTTTATGGTCATGCCCGTATTTGTGCTGCTGGGTACGGACCTGCAGGGCGCGACGCCAGCGCTACTGGGCCTGGCGATTGGTGCCTACGGGCTGAGCCAGGCGCTGCTGCAGATCCCCTTTGGCCTGTTGTCAGATCGGGTTGGCCGCAAGAAGATGATCTACCTGGGCTTGATCCTGTTTGCCTGCGGGAGCCTGCTGGCCGCGTCGACCGATTCCATATACGTTGTGATCGCCGGTCGGATTCTTCAAGGTGCCGGTGCCATCGCCAGTGTGCTGATGGCACTGCTGTCAGATCTCACCCGGGAGGAAGAGCGAACCAAGGCCATGGCCACGGTGGGTATTTCCATCGGCCTGTCGTTTTCGGTATCGCTGGTGCTGGGCCCGTTGTTGGGCGCGGCCTGGGGCTTGTCGGGCATTTTCTACGTGACTGCCGTGATGGCCCTGTTGGCCCTTGTTGTGGTCGCCAGGGTGGTGCCTACGCCGCATACCCATAAAGTCAGCGCCGATACTCATCCTGCCCGCGAAATGGTCGGGCGCGTTCTGGCCGATGGCCGTCTGCTCCGGCTCGACCTCGGAATCTTTGTGCTGCATCTTGTTCTGACAGCCCTGTTCCTGGTATTCCCGACCATGCTTCAGGATCAGTTGGGCTTGGCCAGCAGCTCCCACTGGTGGTTCTATTTGAGTGTGATGGTGCTTTCTTTCTTTGCCATGGTGCCCTTTATCATCATTGGCGAAAAGAAACGCAAAATGAAGCCGATACTGTGCATGGCCATTGCCTTGCTGACAGCGGCAACGGCAACGCTGACCCAGGTGAATGCCAGCCTGTGGGCGGCCTGGGGTGTGCTATTTTTCTTCTTTATGGCGTTCAATCTTCTGGAAGCCAGTCTGCCTTCGTTAATCAGTAAAGAGGCTCCGGCTGCCAGTAAGGGAACGGCCATGGGGGTTTATTCCACCTCCCAGTTTTTTGGTGCTTTTCTGGGCGGGGCCCTGGGAGGGTACCTGCTGCAGAATACCGGCGTGGAGGGGGTGCTCTGGTTGATGGCCGGCTGCCTCCTGGTGTGGCTGCTGGCAGCGTTAACCATGCCGGCCCCGAGCTACACGACCAGCCTGGTTGTGGAGCTGAGAGATGCGCTGGAAAATACTTTCGACGAGGTAGACCGTCAGCTACGGAAGCTGCCGGGCGTGCAGGATGTTGTGATTGTTGAGGATGCATCCACAGCCTACCTGAAGGTGGACCGTCAGCATTTTCGGGAAGATCAGCTTGCGGACTTTGACTTTGTCCGGCAGGGTAAGAGTTCTTAAACACAGGATGCTGGCATGGACGGCTGGCACTCCGCAAAACACGATCAGGAGCATACGATGGCACGAGGCGTAAACAAGGTAATTCTCATTGGTAACCTGGGGCAGGACCCGGACACCCGCTATACCCCCAACGGCAATGCCGTGGTCAACCTGAACCTTGCCACAGACGAGAGTTACAAGGATCGCCAAACCGGACAGCTGGTGCCGAAAACCGAGTGGCATCGGGTTGTGCTGTTCGGCAAGGTGGCTGAAGTGGCTGGGCAATACCTGCGCAAAGGCTCAAAGGTCTACATTGAGGGCAAGCTGCAGACCCGGAAATGGCAGAACAAGGAAGGTCAGGATGTGTACACCACCGAAGTGGTTGTGGATATCAATGGCCAGATGCAGATGCTGGACAGCCGCGGCTCCGAGGGTGGCATGAATCAAGGGGCGCCCCAGGGGCGGCCGCAGCAACAGCCGCAATACAATGCACCACCCCAGCAGGGTGGGCAGGCCGGTGGCTACAACAACCCACCGCCCCAGCAGCAGGGCGGTGGCATGCCCGAGCCGATTGATGACTTCGACGACGACATTCCTTTCTGACAAATATCAAGTTTGTCCTGAATCAAAAGCCCGCGATTTTTGCGGGCTTTTTTGTTACGGACTTGCAAAATCTCCGTGAAATCAATCAAAAATCCGTAGAGTTACGTTCGGTTTCTCAACTACTATGTAAGTCAGTGTAAAAAGTCGGCGATATTTTGAGCGTTTCTACGCTTGGCTATCGTGGCAAATACCGTTCGCCTTGAAGGAAGTCATGACCCTGAGCTCCGTTGTAAACCGAGTCTCCCGCTTGTTTGCGCGGGCAGACAGCAGAACCCCGGTCTGTCTTGAGGTCCGCCCTGACGGCATCGCCTGGGCCAAGGGCTCCGATGGGGTGTCGGCCGGCAGAGGGTTTGTCGATTGTTTGCCGGCCAAGCGTCGCGAAGCCCTCGAGTCTCTCGTTAACGAACAGGGCTGGGCGGGAGCCCCGGCGGTCGTGGTGTTGCCCATCGATCAATACCAGGTTTTCCAGGTGGAACGCCCTGAGGGTATTGAAGACAACGAACTGGCAGATGCCCTGAAGTGGAAGTTGAAAGACTTCCTGGATTTCGGCCCTTCCGATGCGGTTTCTGATGTTTTTGCCTTTCCGGAAGATGCCTCCCGTGGGCGTGGGCCCCTGGTGAACGTAGTTGCGGCTCGCAAGTCACTGGTGCAGGAGCTGGTGGCACTGGTTGACGGAGCCGGCCTGGAACTGGTGCGAGTGGATATTGCTGAACTTGCACTGCGAAACCTGGCCTCCCGTATGGACAACGCGAACCGTGGTGTGGCGCTGGTCCACCTGCGCGAACGATATGGGCAGATGGTTGTCTGCCGCGGCGATACGCTGTATTTGTCCCGGCGGCTGGACGTGTCCTACGACGATCTGCGGGATGCCGGCCGACAGGAAAACGCGGTGCAGTCCCTCGCTCTGGAGATTCAGCGCTCCATGGATTACTTCGAGAGCCAGTTGGGTCAGGTGCCGCCCGCCACGATCCGCCTGGTGGCGAGAGACTCGGTGCTGCCGCTTACCTCCATGTTGTCGTCCTATGTGGCCGCCTCGATTGAAACTGTCGCCTGGCCGGAGTTTGGACTGGAGCAGGATCTGGATAGCCGGTGTCTTCCTGCCTGGAGTGCGGGCCTGGCCGTCGGGGAGACTCATTAATGCGGCAGCAGGTCAATCTTTATACCGCCGAGCTGCGGCCAAGCAAACAAAAGCTGAATGCCACGTCGGCACTGATGGCGCTGGCACTGGTGATTGTGGTTGTTGCCGGGCTGGCCGGCCTGGTTCGCTACCAGAACCAGCAACTGGAGGCTCAGGCTCTGGCCGTAGAGCGGCAGAACAGCCAGTTGGAGCAGGTGGTCGCCCGGCTTCAGGATGAGGTTCGGGCTCGTCAGCCGGACCCGGATTTGGAAGCCGCTCTGGCAAGGGTCACGGAAACGATCAGCCGCCGACAACGACTGCTGGGTCGAATCGAAACCCTGGCCATAAATGGTCATTCCGGATTTTCTGGAAGGTTGTCTGCGTTGGCCCGGCAAGTGCCAGACAATCTCTGGCTGACCGGGATTCGGCTGGAGTCTTTCCCCGCTACCCTGACGCTTAGGGGCCAGACCCGGTCTGCCGACTTGGTGCCCCGCTATCTCGAGCGCCTGGGCGAAGAGCCGGCGTTTATTGGTGAAACCTTCTCTGACTTCCGGATCTCTCGTCCGGACGGAGAGGCAGCACGCCAGTGGGTGAACTTTCAGATTGCCACCGAAAACAACGGGGACGCAGGCTTATGAGCGTGTTGAAATCCCGATGGGCTGACGGCTGCCAATGGTATAACGACCGGCCGATTCGCGAGCGGGTTCTGGTACTGCTAACGGTGTGCGTGGTGGTGTTTGTTGTTGGCTGGGAACTGCTGGTTGCGCCTGCTGAAGCCCGGAAAAGTCAGCTAAGAAGCCAGTTTCAGGCAGCGCTAACCACACGGGATGCTTTGCTGAGCCAGCAGGAAAGCCTTGATGGACAGCTTGCCAGTGATCCTTCCACCGAGCTTCGGGAAAGGCTTGCAGCGCGGGAAAACCGGCTAAGCAGCCTGAATGAGCAGATTGCTGAAACCACTGGTCAGTTGATTGCACCCCGGGACATGGTGGTTCTGTTAAGAGAAATGCTTGCTGCGCAACAGGGCCTGAAACTGGACTCCATGGAATTGTTGGCTCCGGAGCCGGTGTATGACGAACCGGACACGGCGAATGCTGCCGTCGGTAACGACAAGCCAAAACCCGAGCCGTTGTTGTACACGCACGACGTGGAAATGACCGTGCGCGGCGGCTATCTGGACGTGTTGAACTATCTTGAGCGCCTGGAAGCCATGGATGAACGGCTGGGCTGGTCGCGGCTTGAGTATGATGCGGGCACCTGGCCGGACGGCCAGGCCACTATTCGGGTGCGCACGCTAAGCCTGGAGCCTGCGTGGTTGGGGGTGTGATGTGAGCTGGCAAATTGTTGGTACTGCCGTGATCGTGATGGCCGCTGCTGTGGCGCTTCCAGCGCAGGCGTTGCAGGATCCCACCAGGCCTCCGGGTGTTCAGAGCCGGGCTGTGGAAGCAACGCCGCCGCGAACCCTGGAGCTTGGCTCCATTGTGCATGGCGCGGATCGAAGAGTGGCGGTGATTGAAGGCGTTGCCCTGACCGAGGGAGAGAGCCACGACGGGATTCGTGTGCGCCGGATATACCGCGACCGGGTTGAAATCCTGGATAACGGCCAACAACGGGTGCTGTACCCGGAAACCCTTCCGCAGGTGCGGAGAACCCAATGACAGACAAGCGGACAACAATGAACGCATTCAGACCGAAGGCCCAAACGGCGCTTGTACTTGCGCTGTCACTGTTTATGGCGGCCTGCAGTAATAACCCATTAATGCGCACCTCGGCGGCGACCTCTTCGGATGTGGCTGACGAAATCGATCGAACCCTGGAACAGGCTGAACAGAGTCAGCGGATAGCCAGTAACGTGAGTGCGGTGCCTGCGCCATCGGCTGCCGATATCAGCAGCCAGTTGTTGCCGCCTCTGAGTAGCAGCCCGCAACAGGATGAGCGCTTCGATGTGAACGCCTCGGATGTTCCGGCCAGTAGTTTTTTTGAGGCACTGGTTGCCGGCACCCGCTATAACGTGGTGGTTCGCCCGGATGTGGCCACGACGGTCAGTCTTCGACTGAGCGATGTGACCGTTCCTGAAGTCATGGACATAGCGGCAGACCTGTATGGCCTGGATATTACCCGTGCTGGTCGGCTATATCGGGTGGCGGCCGATCAGGTTCAGACCCGCCTGTTCCCCATCGATTATCTGCACTTCAAGCGCCGTGGCGGCTCGGAAACCCGTGTTAGTTCCGGGCAGGTCAGCAGTTCCCGAAGCAATAGAGAGGGGGCTGGCAGCAACGATAACAATGAAGACAATGAAACCCGCAATCTGGTCGGTACCACGATATCGACTCAGACCGAATCGGATTTCTGGAGTGATATCCGCGACGCCCTGAACATGATTGTGGGCGGTGATAAAGGGCAGGTTGTGGTAAACCCCGGGGCCGGGCTGGTTATGGTCCGGGCTGGTGCCGATGATCTGAGGCTGGTGGAAAACTATTTGCGCAAGACTGAGCTGATTATGCAGCGCCAGGTTGTGCTGGAAGCCAAGATTCTGGAAGTTGGGCTGAATGAGGGATACCAGCAGGGTATCAACTGGTCCGATCTTCAGAGCGCTTCTTCAGTAACCGCTAGTGATGGCTTGCCTGCGGAATTTACCTTTGAAAGTGTGACCGGTCAGATCATCAGAACGTCGGATATCGGCGGATTGTTCTCTGCCACTATTCGGGAAGGAAGCTTTAACGCTGTCATCGAATTGTTGGGGCGTCAGGGCAATGTACAGATCCTTTCCAGCCCGAGAATATCCACGATCAACAACCAAAAGGCCGTGATCAAAGTGGGTACCGATGAGTTCTTCGTAACCGACATTGATTTTGATGACAACAATTCCGCCGTTACCGCTACCGACAGCACATCAACCTCCGTCGAGCTGACGCCGTTCTTTTCCGGCATCTCTCTGGATGTGACTCCTCAGATCGCCGAAGACGGCGCCATCACCCTGCATGTGCATCCATCCGTGAGCGAAGTGGCGGATCAGGAAAAGGTGATTACCATCGGGGAACGGGATGTCACCCTGCCACTGGCCCGAAGCACTGTTCGCGAAACCGATAGCGTCATCCGGGCCGAAAGTGGCCAGATTGTGGTGATTGGCGGTCTGATCCAGAACAGCAGCGAGGACAACAATTCAGCGGTGCCTTTCTTCAGCGAGATCCCGTTACTGGGAGAGCTGTTCAAACAGCGCAATTTCGAATCCCGCAAGAGTGAGCTGGTTATCCTGTTGCGTCCGGTCGTCGCCAATGCCGGTCAGATGCAGGCCAATGTCAGTGCCTCCCGTGAGCGCATGAATGTATTACGGGAGCTGTTGAATTCGTCTGAATCCGTCAAGCCACAACCCGAGACTGCGCCGCGCTGATGTATCAGAGCCACTTCGGACTGCAGGAAGCACCGTTTGCATTGACGCCCAACACCCGCTACTTCCTGCGGTCGCCCAGTCATTCCGATGCCCTGGAGCTTTTGCTGGTGGCGCTGCGGCAGCGGGAAGGCTTTATCAAGGTGACCGGGGAAGTCGGCACCGGTAAGACCCTGCTGTGCCGCCTGTTGCTGAATGAACTCGATAAAGAAGCCTGCACCGCCTACGTGCCCAACCCGAACCTTCCGCCGGATACGCTCTACGAGGCCGTGGCGGAGGAGCTGGGTGTGGACGTGGCGGTGTGCGCCAACGTGCATCAGATCCTCAAGGCCCTGAACGAGAAACTGATTGCTCTGGCCATGGACCAGAAGCCAGTGGTGCTGGTGATTGACGAAGCCCAGGCCATGCCGGAAGAAACCATCGAAGCCCTGCGCCTGCTGACCAACCTGGAAACCGAAAGCACCCGGCTGCTGCAGATCGTGCTGTTCGGTCAGCCGGAGCTGGATACGACCCTGAGCAAGGATAGTCTGCGCCAGTTGCGCCAGCGCATTACCTTCCAGACCCGGCTGCAACCCCTGAACCGGGATTCGGTAAGCCAGTATCTTCGGCACCGGCTCTCCCAGGCGGGGTATAACGGCTCTGACCTGTTCGCGCCAGCTGCTCTTAGAGTGATCTGGCGGGCGTCGGGAGGTATTCCACGGCTGGTGAACGTGCTGGCTCACAAGGCCATGCTGGCGGCTTGGGGGCAGGGGGATCGATTAGTCAATCGCAGGCACGCGCTGCTTGCGGTCAGGGATACCGAAAGCGCCCGTTCCCTCGGACTGTTCGGGAGGTGGTTATGAGCCTGTTGAACGATGCCCTGAGGGCGGCCGAACAGCGGCAGCAACAACCACAGGTGTCGGCGGTGTATACCGGTAACAGCACAACAGCGGGTACGGGATCCGGTGCAAAAGCCGCTTTGCTGCTCGTTCTTGTGAGCTTCCTGGTGTTCGGCGCTGGCGTAGTGTGGTGGTTTATCTCGAAAGGCGAGACGGTTGCCCCAGCGCTTACTGAAGCCAATGTGGCGCCAGCCCCCGTCCCCGAAGATCTTCTCGAAACTCAGACTGTGGCGCAGTTCCGGCCGAATACGGAGGCGGCGAAATCTTCCGCGGTTACACCGCCTGAATCAGTAGCCAGACCTGTTCTTGAAGCGGTGGTGACAGCTGAGCCTGCTGTAGCCCCAGAGCCGGCCACCATCGAAACGGTTGAGGAGCCGGTCCGGCACCTGGCAGAACCGACTGAACAGCAGGAGCCAGCCACACCCGAGGTGGCCGTAGCAGAAAAAGCCAGCGCGGCGGAGCCTGAGCCGGCTGTCGCCATTGCTGAGCCTGAACCTGCGGCAACGCCGGCCCGGACATCCGTGAAACAACCCCGCGAAACACCGGAAGCGATCGACCTGCGCACCAGCCGTGAGCTGGCCAGTCTGTTGGCGTCAGGGCGCAATGCTGAGGCCGAGCAGTTGCTGGCCTCGCTGACTGAAAGCCAACCGGCACCGAACAGCCGGGAAGTGGTTACCCGTGACCTGCTGGTGCAGGGAAAAACAGAACGGGCGCTTGGCTGGCTGCCGACTGAGGTGACTGACGATTACGCCGGCCTGCGCCTGCTCCGGGCCAGAGCTTTACTGGAGCTGGGGCAGCTTGAGCAGGCGGTGGCCACGTTGTCTACCCGGGTGCCGGCTGTGGCTGACCAGCCAGAGTACCGCATCACGCTGGCTACCTTGTTGCAACAGGCGGGCCAGACGGAGGCCTCTGCCGGCCACTGGGCGGAACTCATTGCCTACGACGACAGTCGCCCTGCCTGGTGGCTGGGCCTGGCCATTGCTTTGGAAACCGGAGGGCGCAGCCGCAGTGCGGTGCAGGCCTATGCCCAGGCTGCAGCCTTACCGGGACTGTCTCCGGCGCTGGCGGACTACGCCCGTGAACGCTTGAATGCATTGCAGGCAGGATCATGACCACAGAACCGAAGAAAAAAATTCGCATAGGTGACCTGCTGGTCCAGAACGACGTCATCACCGAACAGCAACTGATGACGGCGCTGCGGGAGCAGAAGAACACCGGCCGGAAACTGGGCCGGACCCTGATTGATCTGGGCTATGTGGATGAGGATAACCTGCTTAATATCCTCTCCCGCCAGTTGGAGGTGCCGTTCGTACAACTGCGCCACTACCAGTTCAACAACGAACTGGTAAAGAAGTTGCCTGAGGCCCTGGCGCGCCGGTTCCGGGCGATTGTGCTGGCGGAACAGGGGGGCGAGTTGCTGGTGGGCATGGCCGACCCGCTCGATATTTTTGCCTACGATGAACTGGTGCGGGTGCTCAAGCAGCCCATCAAACAGGCGGTTGTTCGGGAAAGCGAACTGCTCAACACGTTGGACCTGGTCTACCGCCGTACCGACGAGATTGCCTCGCTGGCCGAGGAGCTGGAAGACGAGCTGGGCGATGATGCCTTCGACCTGGCGGACCTGTCTGCCGAATCCGAAAGCGCTGATGCTCCGGTGGTCAAACTATTGCAGACTCTGTTTGAGGACGCCGTGCAGGCCCGGAGTTCGGATATTCATATCGAGCCGGATGAGTCGGTGGTGCGTATCCGCCAGCGGGTGGACGGGGTGCTTCAGGAACAGGTGATGAAGGAAAAGCGCGTGAACGCGGCGCTGGTCCTGCGCCTGAAACTGATGGCGGGCCTGAATATTTCCGAGAAGCGGTTGCCGCAGGATGGCCGTTTCAACGTGCGGGTAAAAGGCCGCAGTATCGATGTGCGGGTATCCACCATGCCTGTGCAATATGGTGAATCGGTGGTGATGCGTTTGCTGGACCAGAGCCAGGGTATGCTGGATCTTCAGGGTACCGGCATGCCACCGCACTTGCTGGAACGTTTCCGTAAGCTGATCAAAAAGCCCCACGGCATGATTCTGGTAACCGGCCCCACCGGCAGCGGTAAAACCACGACCCTGTATGGCGCGTTAACCGAGCTGAACAAACCCGAGGTCAAGATCATTACCGCTGAAGACCCGGTGGAATACCGGTTGCCACGGATTACCCAGGTTCAGGTGAATCCAAAAATCGGACTGGAATTTGCCAACGTGTTGCGCGCCTCTCTGCGCCAGGACCCGGATATCATTCTGGTGGGTGAAATGCGCGACCACGAAACCGTCGAGATTGGTTTGCGTGCCGCCATGACCGGCCACCTGGTGCTGTCCACTTTGCACACCAACGATTCCATCAGCAGTGCCATGCGCCTGATTGATATGGGGGCAGAGCCCTTCCTGGTGGCGAGTTCCCTGTTGGGCGTGGTGGCTCAGCGCCTGGTTCGGCGGGTATGCGACAACTGTAAAGAGCCCTACCAGCCCACCGAACAGGAGCTGATCTGGCTGCAGGCCTTTGATCTGGATCCGCTCGACATTGAGGCCGGGTTTATTCACGGCAAGGGCTGCTACCAGTGCAGCAACACCGGCTATAAGGGCCGGCTGGGCGTCTACGAAATGCTGGAAATGGACGAGGACATGCTGGATGCGCTGCGCCGCAAGGATGTCTCTGACTTTACCCGGGCCGCCCGCCGAAGCCCCATCTATCGGCCTTTGGGGCAGTGCGCCATGGACTATGCCCTGCAGGGGGTTACCTCATTGCAGGAAGTGGCACGAGTAGCGGCCACATCGGAAGCCGGCATGTCGGTGGATGCCGATGACCTGGGCGGCGATACCGCCATAGGAGTGGATAGCTGATGCAGTTCAGTTACCGGGGCAAGGACAACCGGGGTGTTGTCCAGCAAGGTTCTCTGACTGCCGCCAATCCGGACGCGGCGGCCAGCGAACTGATGCGCCGCGGTATTACCCCGCTGACCATTCGCGAACAGGAAGATACCTCGTCGGCACTGGACAAGCTGAACCAGCTGCCCCTGTTCCGCAAAGCGGTCACGCTGGATGAGCTGATTGTGTTCTGCCGCCAGATGCACGCGTTGACCAAGGCCGGCATACCGCTGATCCGCACCATGCGCGGGCTGGCAGAAACCACGCGCTCGCCAGTGCTGGCGGAGGTGCTGGAGGACATTACCAACCGCCTGGAAGGTGGCACCACCATGGCCACAGCCATGCAGGCGCACCCGAAAGTGTTCTCCGAACTGTTCATCGCCATGATCCACGTGGGGGAGAACACCGGGATGCTGGACGATTCGTTCAAGCGTCTGTCGGAGATACTGGAGCTGGAACGCGACACCAAACGACGGGTAAAACAGGCACTGCGCTACCCGACGTTTGTGGTGATCGCACTTCTGGCGGCGTTGATGGTGGTGAACTTCCTGGTCATTCCGCGTTTTGCCTCGGTGTTTGCCAAGCTGGGCGCAGACTTGCCATTCCTGACCCAGGTGCTCGTAGGTACGTCGAATTTCCTGCTCGGGTACTGGCCGGTGATGTTGTTTGCGGTGGCTGCCGGTGCTGTGCTGATTCGCCAGTGGAAGCAGACCGATCGGGGCCGGCTGATGTGGGATCGCTACAAGCTAAAGCTGCCCATCATCGGCCCACTGTTGGAGCTGATTACCCTCAGCCGTTTTGCCCGAAACTTTGCCACCATGCTCAAGGCCGGGATGCCGGTCACCCATGCGCTTACGGTGGTTGCCGACGCCACCGACAACGCCTGGATAGGCAGCCATATTAAAGACATGCGGCTTGGTATTGAACGCGGTGAAAGCCTGCTGCGAACCGCGCGACACAGCGAGATGTTCACGCCCCTGATCCTGCAGATGATTGCTGTAGGCGAGGAAACCGGTTCGGTGGATGACATGCTCAATAACGTCGCCGATTTTTACGACGAAGATGTGGACTATGGCCTGAAACGGTTGGCGGAATCCATCGAGCCGATCCTGATTGTGGCCATGGGGATTCTGGTACTGATACTGGCGCTGGGGGTTTTCCTGCCTATCTGGGATCTGGGAGCGGCCGCCATGGGGCGGGGCTAGGTGCAGGAGCCACGCTGGTCTTCGGCTGATAGCCTGGCCAATGCCCGGCGGATGAGGATGCTGACGGCCCTGGTGGTGTTATTTGTGCTCTGGTGGGTGCTGCTGGGCAGGCTGGAAAGAGAGCTGCAGCAGGTGGAACAGCAAAGCGTGGCCATGGTGCTGACGCAGCTTCGCTCCTCGCTGGTGATTAAAGGTGCGGAAGCCATGTTGAGCCGGGATCAGAGCCTGGCCCGCCTGGAAGGGCGTAATCCCTTCAACTGGCTCGACCACCAATGGGCCAGCTACAAGGGCGATTGTGGCGAGAACGAGCCGGACTCCGGCAGCTGGTGTTTTGCAAACCAGCAACAAAAAGAAACAGGCGAAACGGCCAGGGGTTGGTTAATTTATAAACCGAAGCAGCCGATAACCATAGAAGGCAAGCGCGTGCATCCCGAACAGCCGATCGCCTGGCGAGTGACAACCGAATTTGCTGACCGCAACAGGAATAACCTGCGGGAGCAAGACGAACGGCTGACCGGCCTGACACTAAAGCCGGTACCGTTTCAGCAAACCACAGTGAACCGGCAGGACGCCAGGCGCTGAATGGCCAACACGATTGAACCGGCAAGAGGCTGACGAATGACGCAGTACAACAGCAAACAGAAGCAAAAAGGTTTCACCCTGATCGAGCTGGTGGTGGTAATCGCCATCCTGGCCATATTGGCAGCATTTGCGCTGCCGCGGTTTGCGCAGCTTTCTGAGCAGGCGCATCAGTCGAGTATCAAGGGTACTGCTGGGGCGCTGAGCGCGGGCGTTGCGCTGGTCAAAGCCCAGTGGGTGTCGAATGGCCAGACCGCCGCCGTGTCCGCCGTTGATGGTTTCGGCGATGACGACGTGGCAGTTAACGATGAAGGTTGGGCAACTTCGACCAACGGTATTACGGGTGCCCCGAACGAGAATCGTTGTGTGCAGGTATGGCAGGGATTGCTGCAGGCTAACGCCCCGACAATCTCAACCGCTACAGCCGCCAATGCGGACGCCGACTATTGGGCGGCTGTGGTTGGTACAGCTTGCGAATATGAATATCAGTTGGATGGTCAGGGCAGCACCATTACCTACGACACCGCTGATGGCTCTGTGGTCACAAATATAAACTAAGAACGATGCGATAGTTTCAATTAGAACTTCACGACAAACGTAAGAGGTAACGGCAATGATGAATATGATTCCTGCAAGAAATCAGAAGGGTTTCACCCTGATTGAACTGGTTATGGTAATTGTGATCCTGGGCATTCTGGCGGCGTTTGCTTTGCCGCGGTTTGCGGATTTGGGGGGCGATGCACGCTCTTCATCGCTTCAAGGGCTCGCGGGTGCTATGAAGTCCGCGGCATCGATTGCTCACTCTGCCCAGCTTGCGAGCGGTAGTACCCTCGGCACGAGTGTGACTCTGGAAGGCCAGGCGGTCACTATGGTCAATGGCTATCCTACGGCAGATACCGCCGGCATTATCGCTGCTATCGACGTGGATACAACAAACGACTATACCGTTTCAACGACCGATACTGGTGGTACCGCCGGCGGGGATACCATTACCCTTGAGATTCAGGCGAATTGTTCCGTCCAGTACACTGCTGCGAATGCGGCCACTGATAACACAGCTCCGATTACGAGCACATACAGTGTTACGGTCAATGATGGCGGCTGCTGATTCAGTGACGGAAAGTCCGAGAGTATCTTGGATGTCGAACTTGGGTAGGACGAATTCGGGAGTAACCTAAGTGCCGGTTGCGAAGCTGGAATCTGGGTTCACCCTTATTGAGCTGGTCATGGTCATCATCCTGATTGGTGTCCTGTCCGTTCTGGGTGTGGGCCTCTTTGCCAATCGTTCCGCCTTCTCTCCCCTGCTGGCAGCGCAGCAACTTAATTCCGCTGCGCTGCTGGCCCGCCAGGCCGCCATGGCCGGCAATGAAAACGATACTGTCACTGTCTCTGATGGTGGCAGTTCGTTTACCTACTCAGTTGGGAGTATCGGCTCCTGGTCTATTCCAAAAGAAGGTACTGAACTTACGGTACCGGGGGGGTTGCCACTGGATATCCAGTTCAATAAAGACGGCGCGCCCATCAGTGGCAATAACCTTCAGCTTTCTTTTATCGGTGACAGCCGGTATGACATTTGTGTGAGTTCCCTCGGGGCGGTATACAGCGGAGCGTGCCAGCCATGATGCAGCGGCTGTCGGTACACCATAATGGTGCAACGCTGATTGAACTGGTGATGACCATTGTCATTATCAGCGTTGCGATTGCCGGTGTGGTGGGGGCCTTTGCCCTGATTACCGGCCGCAGTGCCGACCCTCTGAACCAGACCCGGGCGGTGGAGCTGGCACAGTTGTATATGGATGAGATCATCACCCGAAAATACGATCACAATGCGCCCCAGGGCGGGGTGCCTCGATACAGTGGCGGATGCAGTATCGCGACAGAAGAAGGGGCCGGCAACCGGCGCGAGTTCAACGATGTGGATGACTACGACGGGCTGGCGGATTCACCTCCGGAGGATGCCGAGGGTCCACTGGATGGGTATAACGGCTTCACTGTGGCGGTGGATGTCAGTTGCGATGCCGGTGGGCTGGATCTGCCGGCGGGGCAGGCGAAGCGTATCGATCTGACGATCACCGCTCCCGGCGACCAGAACTTCAGTTTCACTGCCTACAAGGCGAACTTCTGATGCGCAGGGTTACGGGCTTCACACTGGTGGAACTGGTGATGGTGATTGTGCTGCTGGGCATTGTCGCCACCATCTCGGTGCAGTTCGTCACCCTGTCCACCCAGGGTGCGATCGACGTGGGATCTCGGCAACAGAGGGCCCTGTCCAGTGTGGTCATCAGTGAACAGATCAGCCGCTCCTTGCGGGCGGCACTGCCGACGTCCATTCGTACCAACTCTGATCAGAGTTGTATCGAGTGGATGCCGATTATCGCCGCTTCCAACTACCTGAGCCTGCCGGTTAGCAATACGCCGAATTCGTTTACAGCAGTACCGTTGCCGGACGAGCGCTCAGCGAGCGGTCGTGTGGTGGTCTACGGCTATGGCAGTAATGTGTACAACTTGACCTATCCGGGGCCGGTGTCTCCCCCTGCCACAATGCCATCGGGCTCCGGCCCGGTTACCGTCACGTTTGATGGCGGAGCAACCCACCGGTTCGCCAGCCAGTCGCCCGAGAAACGTTTCTATATCGTGGACAGTCCCCGGGCTTTCTGCCAGCAGGGGCGTTTTCTGTATCGATACAAAAATTACGGGATCCATACGGCTCCGGCAAGCAACTTACCCGTGACCATGCCTGACCGTGAGGTTCTGGCCGCCAATCTGCGGGAAAACACACTGCAGTTCGAGGTAGAGCCCCAGTCTCTGCAGCGCGGGGCTGTGGTGTCCTTCCGCATGGTTCTGGAAGATACCGGCACTGGCGAAACTACCGACCTGAGTCAGGAGGTACAGATCCGCAATGTACCCTGACAAAGTCATCACTCCGCAGTGCGGCGCGGGCCTGCCCATAGCGCTGTTTATTGTCACTGTACTTTCACTGCTGGTTCTGGGCATGTCCCAGTTGCAGGAGGGGAGCGGCCAGTCTGTGAGCCTGCAGATTCAGTCCCAGCGAGCTTTTTTTGCGGCGGAAAGCGGCGCCCAGTCTGCCGTTCGCAAAGCACTGGATGGCGGCTGTCCGGCCGTGCTTTCAGCAAGCCCCCTGAACTTCAGTGCCGACGGACTGGCGGGCTGTAGTGCCAGTCTGGCGTGTGAGGCTTTGACGGCAGATATAAGCGGCCCCGGTGGTGATACGGTCTATACGATCGTCAGTACGGGGAGCTGCGGCAACGACCCGTACCGGACCAAGCGAGGAATTGAGGTGAGGGTACGATGAACGGGCGGAGGGTGTTGTTGAAGTTCTGTCAGTTTTTATTGCTGGTGCTGTCTGTCTATCCGGACAGCTCAAGTGCAGAAACGGTTCAGACAATAACTAAACCTGGGGAAGATACGTTCAACGTTCCGGCGAGGGTGTATGAGATTAATGTTGAGCTCTGGGGCGCGGGCGGCAGTGGTGAAGGTGCCAACCGTGGTGGAGGTGGTGGTGGGGCCTACTCGCGACAGTTGATGGAGGTAGATCCTGGTTCAGACATTTTGTATCAGGTTGGACAAGGTGCTCCCTCATGGACTGATAATCCTGGTGGTGACAGTTGGTTTGGAAGTCGTTCATTGGTTCTCGCAAGAGGAGGTGAAAGTGCGTCCGGGCGCTCTGGAGCTTCTGGTGGTTCTGCTCAACAGGGGGTTGGTTCAGTTCGTTATAGCGGCGGAGCTGGTGATCGTGGAGTGTTTTTGACGCGGGGCGGCGGTGGTGGTTCATCTGCGAGCCCAGATGGCAACGGTATTGATGCTAGTGACGGTGAAGGAGGCACCGCCCCGCCAGGAGGGGGTGATGGAGGAGATGAAGGTGGCACCTTCTGGTTAATTTTCAGTGATGATGGCGAACCTGGCGAAGCCCCGGGTGGGGGCGGTGGTGGTGGTGGAACACTAGGAAGTGGCGGAGCTGGTGCTAATGGTCAGATCCGACTCACGTATCAGGCCTTGCCGGTGCCCAGTTGCAGTGCCGCTTTTGACTCTGAGAATGGCAAAAATCCGGAACTTTTGCCAGAGGAAAGACTGGATCTGAGTATCTTCGATCCCCGCAAATCCCAACCCTGGCCTGATGACAGCGTCATTCCTGCCGGCGCACACGTCTATGAGGGTAGAACTTTTAACAACAACAAAATTAACATCACTGTGGATGGGCAAGCACGTGTGCTGGTTGATGGAGACCTGATCATTGATGGTCAAAACTTCACAATGAACAAAGACGGTAACGCTAGGGATCTGCTTTTGATTGTCGATGGAGACCTGACGTTCAAGAATAATGCAGAGATCAATGCCGTGATCTACGTCACTGGCAATATCGACTTCAAAAATAACTCGGTGATCGTAGGTGTTCTGGCGGCTAAAGGCAGTATTGATACCGGAGGAGGTAACAGCAAGTTTACCTATGATGAAACGGCTGCTGGAAGCGTCGATTTTGGCGGTGCCTGCATACCTGAAGAACCAACCATAGTTCTCGATCATATTCGTATCATCCATCCGGGCGTAGGGTTGACCTGTCAGGCCTCGGATTTGGAATTACTGGCCTGCGCAAATGCCGATTGCAGCAGCCTGTACCCGGACCCGGTGGATCTCACCCTGCAGCCTGCCGGGTGGTTGCCTGCTCAGAATGTAACGCTTACGGGCGCTGCCAATCTGCAATTCCAGCGTTCTACTGAAGAAACCGTCACTCTCAGTATCAGCAGCGCATCTCCGGCACCGGACAACGGTGTGGTGTGCCTGGCACCTGATGGTTCGGGCAGTTGTGATATCACATTCCGGGATGTGGGTTTTGTGTTTGAAATGCCCCAGGATCTGATAGCCGGTGAGCAAGGGCGGGCTTTCTCTATGTCCGCGCTGGAAACGGATGAGCAAAGCGGACAGTGTAAAGCTTTGTTTGCCGGACAAACCAAAACGATCGAATTTGGTACTGGCTACCTTAATCCGGGCGTTGCAGATCGGGTGGTGACTTGGCCCACCAGAATCGGTGGCATTGAGGTGGCAGCGAATGGCAGTCCCCAGACGGCAGTTCCCATTACTTTTGACGATGACGGCGTGGCGAGAAATGTCTCTATCCTTTACAACGATGCTGGCCGCAACAGTTTGCTTGCCCGTTATACAGAGGCAAACCAGCCCGATGGAGGCACGTTGGTCATCGAAGGGGCCACGAATTATGTCATGGCGCCACGGGGTCTATGCCTGATTCCCGAGCGACAGTGCACAAGCTCTGATCCCGGGTGCTCCAACACTCTGTCGGCCGGTGTGCCGTTCAGTGTGACGCCTCGGGCCTATAGGGACGCGCCGGGTGTGGCGAGCTTCAGTTGCGCTGATAAGCCGCCTGCGCCGTCCTTTATCCTTGGTAGTGTACCCGTCTCTCACCAACTGGAGTTCCCGGCAGCAGGTGTTGAAGGTAACTTGCTGGAAGCCACACTTGACTACGGTGATGGCGCTCAATCACTGACGCTGACAGAAGTGGGCATTTTTTCCATTGGCACCCAAGCTTTGTCAGGCGGTTACCTGGGCCGCGATGTGCCTGCATCCGATCAGGCGATGACTGCTCGAATGATACCGGATCAGCTCTCGCTAACGGTGATAGGCGAGGGGGAGTTGAGCCCAGAGTGTGGGGGCTTTGCATACACGGGCCAGACGTTTGGCTGGGACGCTTCCGGTATTCCCGAACTTCGTATTGAAGCGCTGAATGGACAGGTGCCGCGGCAACTTACCCGAAATTACACCCATCCGGATGTTATCGTGCAGTTACCGGCAAATCGTTTTGAAGTCCTGGTTCCGAATACGGATAACCTGAAAACCTTAGACGACGGTGCAGGTACGCCTGTGCCTTTTCGACGAGAGTCCGGCGCTTCAGAACTCAGCTCAGGTAATCGGGACAGTGAGACGGATGGCATTGTGCGTTATCGGTTTAACGATGCTGACAAGTTTGTATACCCCAAATCCGCAGCCAGCCGGATTGCGCCGTTTTCTCCAGATCTGACTTTCCTGCTTCAGCCGATGACCGACGCGGACAATGTACCTGTCACCGGCATTGCTGCTGGCGGTGAGCCGATTAAACCTATTGCCGCTTTTCCTGTCCGCTATGGTCGCTTGTCGCCCCAGAATGTCTACGGGCCAGAGAATATCGAAAAGCTGCAAATGCCTCTGCAGATGGAATACTGGAACGGTACCCGCTTTGTTCTCAGCGATGACAGCCCAGGATGTACGCCTTGGAATACCTCTAACATTACCAGCAACTCCGCCAATCACCATGACCTTGTGACGGCCAACGGCACCTTTACGGATGGCCTCGGTGGGCCCCTGGTGCTGGAGACCAATGGCTCAGAGGGAACCGATACTCTTATCTGGGGTGGCGTCGAGGACTGGAAAAAGGATGATCTGGACGGCGACGGCAGTCTCGATGACCCGACTGCGACTGCAACTTTTGGTGTCTACCGGGGCCACGATCGAGTGATCTATTGGAGAGAGCGCTGAGTTAACCCAAGGGGAGGTCTTAATCCTCCTCCCCCTCCGGCTGATCCATCCCCAACTCATTAATTTTCCGGGTCAGCGTATTCCGCCCCCAACCCAGCAGAATGGAGGCATCCCGGCGGCGGCCACCGGTGTGCTTCAATGCCGTTTCAATCATGATCTTTTCGAACTCGGGCACCGCGGTATCGAGTATGCCTTTCTTGCCGCGCTTCAGTTCTTGTTCTGCCCAGTTTCTCAGCCCTTCCTGCCAGGTGAGGCCGGTGGCGGCGTGCTCGGTGTCGGCCTGGTGTAGCAGTTCCGGGGGCAGGTCATCAATGTGGATTTCCCGGCCGCTGGCCATGACCGTCAGCCAGCGGCAGGTGTTTTCCAGCTGGCGGACGTTACCGGGCCAGGGCAGGGTGGTGAGGTATTCCTCGGCATCCGGGCGCAGGATCTTGGGTTCTACTGCCAGCTCTTTGGCTGCTCGCTTGAGGAAATGCTGCATCAGGCGTGGAATGTCTTCGCGGCGTTCAGCCAGCTTGGGCAGGTGCACGCGAATCACATTCAGGCGGTGGAACAGGTCTTCCCGAAAGTTGCCGGCCTGTACCAGTTTTTCCAGGTCTTGATGGGTTGCGGCGATGATGCGCACATCCACCTTGATGGGGGTGGTGCCGCCCACCCGGTAGAACTCACCATCGGCCAGCACCCGCAGCAGCCGCGTCTGGGTGTCGGCGGGCATGTCGCCGATTTCATCGAGAAACAGGGTGCCGCCGTTGGCCTGTTCAAAGCGGCCCTGGCGGGCGGCACCGGCGCCGGTGAAGGCGCCTTTTTCGTGGCCGAACAATTCGGATTCAATCAGGTCTTTCGGTATCGCCGCCATGTTCAGGGCGATGAACGGGTTTCGTGCCCTGGGGCTGTGATTGTGCAGGGCCTGGGCCACCAGTTCTTTACCGGTGCCGCTCTCACCGTTGATCAGTACGGTGATGTTGGAGTGAGACAGCCGGCCAATGGCCCGGAAAACCTCCTGCATGGCCGGGGCTTCACCGATAATTTCGGTATTGCGTGGTGTAGCATCGGCCTGTGGTTCGCTGGCGGCGCGTTTCTCATGGCTGTGGGCTACGGCCCGCTTTACCAGTGCGACGGCGTCATCCACATCAAAGGGTTTGGGGAGGTATTCGAAGGCGCCGGTCTGGTAGCTGGTCACCGCGCTTTCAAGATCCGAGTGCGCGGTCATGATGATAACCGGCACATCCTGATGCAGTTCGACGATCTGGGAGAGCAGGGTAATGCCATCCACGCCTGGCATCCGGATATCGCTGATGATGGCGTCCGGCTGCTCGTGTTCCAGCCGCATCATGATGCTGTCGCCGCTGTCGAATACGCGCGGTTGCATGCCAGCCTGGCTCAGGGCGCGTTCCAGCACCCATCGAATACTTCTGTCATCGTCGATAATCCAGACGTTTGCCGGTTGGCTCATTTGCTGTCCTCCAGAGGCAGGAAGATGATGAAATCGGTTCTTCCGGGCTCACTCTCGCACTCCACCAGCCCCCGATGCTGGCCGATGATGCTTTGGGTAATGGAAAGGCCGAGTCCGGTACCCAAGGCCCGACCACTGATCATGGGGTAGAAGATGTTCTGCAACAGCTCCGGCGGGATGCCCGGGCCGTTATCGATGATGTCGACCCGGCACACCAGCCGGTGGCGACGATGGCCGATGGTGAACTGCCGCAAGGCCCGGCTGCGAAAGGTAATGGTGGGCGTTGCTGAACGCCCGCTTGCGGCTTCGTTTTCGAACGCCGCCTCCATGGCGTTGCGGGCGATGTTCAGGAAAGCCTGGATCAGTTGCTCTTTGTCGCCGGGAAACTCCGGGATACTGGGATCGTAGTCGCGTCTCAGGCGAACCCGGCCTTTGCTTTCGGCTTCAATCAGGGTGCGGACCCGCTCCAGAATTTCGTGGATATTGGTGGGCGCAATCTTCAGGGCTTTGTTCGGGCCGAGCATGCGATCCACCAGGCTGCGCAGACGGTCCGCCTCGTCGATAATCACACGGGTATACTCACGCTGGTCGTCGTCTGAAAGCTCACGGTCCAGCAGTTGCGCCGCGCCACGGATGCCGCCCAGCGGGTTCTTGATCTCGTGGGCCATGCCCCGCACCAGGATACGCGTGGTCTCCTGTTGCGAGATGATGTCTTCTTCCCGGCTGATACGCATGAGTCTGTCTCGGGGCTGGATCTCGATCAGCAGTTCGGTCGGGTCCAGGCTGATGGGAGTCACCGAGTAATCCACCGTCAGTCTGGCACCGCTGATCAAGGCAAATTCAGCTTCCCGGCGGGTGTAGGACTGGCCGTTCTCCACTGCGGCATGCAGAGTGGTCAAGGCATCTTCGGAATCCACCAGAACCTCCTGTAAGGGGAGGCCATGGCTTCGGGTCATACTGGTTTCAAACAGGCTCTCGGCGGCGGGGTTGAGGTAACGGATAGCCAGATCATCGCCAAGTACCAGTACTGCGGTTGTCAGACTGTCCAGAATGCTCTTGTAACTGCTTCCGGATGTGGTGACTGGATGGGATGGCATGCGTTGCTTCCGTTCTCGACTCATTGGTTGTATCCCTGTGGCTGCAAAAAGCGAACCAGTTTTGTGATGTCGGGTAGCCAATGGGCAAGGGTCGGGCAGAGCGGGCGCAGCGGCCGGTGCGTGCTGCTGTAGCTTGGTGCAGTAGTGAACGGTCAGGCGACAGGCAGCCCGGATTTTGCCCCTTGGCTGCCCAAAGTATGGTCACAACATGGTGCAATTGCACCATGGTGGTGCAGATAAGATTTAGTTGAGAACGGATGGGCGGTGAATCGTGAAGGTAATTGAATTGCCGGATTTCACGCGTACTCCGTTTTCATCGACAATATGAACGCCCGCATTGTGAGTGCCCCGGTCGATATTGCTGACGGCTACTGAGCCTGAGCTGCTTTGCCCGACCGGTTGTCCATCCAGGGTCACTTCAAATTTATGGCCCCGCTTCAGCGGTGGTGTACTTTGAACCTCGAAAGTGACGTTGCCGTTGCCGCTGTGAAAGGCCTGTTCATTGGCCGGATACTGGAATGAGACAGCCTGGTAGGCTGCGCCCTCACGTTCCACCCGCTCGCGGAGTTGTTCGGGTTCCTGAACCGCTTCCGGCTTGGGCAGGGTGATGGTGGTCACGGGCTTCACCTGGACCTCTTCACCGCCTTCCATGGGTTCGTCGGAAAAGGTGACGTTGCCATAGGCGTCAACGTGGCGGTAGACCTCGCTATGTGCTGTGGTCGAAGCCAGCATCAGCAGGCCAGCGGCGAGTACGAACGGTGCTTTCATGGCGATAACCTGTGGTAATGAACTGCTTTGATTATCGATTGCGGGCAAGGTCATTTCAATGTTGTGGCCTGCTTCCTTGGTTACATATCGTTAAGGGCGTGGGTCTTGGTTAAGAACTGGGATTGAGGCCACAAAAAAGCCCCGCACGGGGCGGGGCTTCTGGTCTGCATAGTCTGCACCGAATTGGTGCAGGGCTTTAGCAGGAGTAGTACAGATCGAACTCGACCGGGTGAGTGGTCATGTTCAGACGCTCGACTTCGCCACGCTTCAGGTCGATGTAGCCTTTGATCATGTCTTCGGTGAACACGCCGCCACGGGTCAGGAACTCGTGGTCTGCTTGCAGGCAGTCCAGGGCCTCGGACAGAGTCTCGGCAACCTTCGGAATGTTCAGGGCTTCTTCCTTCGGCAGGTCATACAGATCCTTGTCCATGGCATCGCCAGGGTGGATCTTGTTCTGGATACCGTCCAGGCCGGCCATCATCAGGGCAGCAAAGGCCAGGTACGGGTTAGCGGCCGGATCCGGGAAGCGCACTTCAATACGACGAGCTTTCGGGCTGTTCACGTACGGAATACGGATGGAGGCAGAACGGTTACGGGCAGAGTAGGCCAGCATAACCGGTGCTTCATAGCCCGGAACCAGGCGCTTGTAGCTGTTGGTGGCCGGGTTGGTGAAGGCGTTGATGGCCTTGGCATGCTTGATCACACCGCCGATGTAGTACAGGGCTGCTTCGCTCAGGCCCGCGTAGCTGTCGCCGGCAAACAGGTTCTTGCCGTCTTTGCTCAGGGACATATGAACGTGCATACCGGAGCCGTTGTCACCCACAACCGGCTTGGGCATGAAGGTGGCGGTCTTGCCGTAGGCGTGAGCTACGTTGTGCACGCAGTACTTCAGGATCTGAACTTCGTCTGCTTTGCGGGTCAGGGTGTTGGCGCCAACACCGATTTCACACTGGCCAGCGGTGCCCACTTCGTGGTGGTGAACTTCAATTTCCAGGCCCATGGATTCCATGGCGGCACACATGGCACCACGCAGGTCGTGCAGGCTGTCGACCGGCGGAACCGGGAAGTAGCCGCCTTTTACGCCCGGGCGGTGGCCAATGTTGTTGCGGTCAAAGTCTTCACCGGAAACCCACGCGGCTTCTTCAGAATGGATGTGGTAAGAAGCGCCTTGCATGTCCACGTTCCATTTGACGGAATCGAACACGAAGAACTCAGGCTCCGGGCCGAACAGAGCGCCATCAGCGATGCCGGTGGACTTCAGGTATTCTTCGGCGCGACGGGCAACAGAACGGGGATCGCGCTCATAACCCTGCATGGTAGAAGGCTCTACAATGTTGCAGGTGATGTTGACGGTGGTTTCTTCGGTGAACGGGTCCAGAACGGCGGTTTCGTCGTCCGGCATCAGGATCATGTCGGATTCGTTGATGCCTTTCCAGCCGGCAATGGAGGAGCCGTCGAACATCTTGCCGTCAGCGAAAAAGTCTTCGTCCGCCTCGGTGGCGGGCAGGGTTACGTGCTGCTCTTTACCACGGCTGTCGGTGAAACGCAGGTCAATCCACTTGACTTCGTGTTCTTTGATCAAATCAATCGTCTTGGACATTGTGCATGCTCCGTAAGGTTTTACATGTTCGTTGTGCCGGATCGTTCAGTGTTCTGAGGCCCGATCTTTTTTCAGGTCAGGGAAGCTTACCAGAAGCTTGTGGTCCTTACCTTCACTATGCGGCTGCTTTGGCATAAGCAATCGGCTTGCCAGTTTTTGTCGGCTGCGCCAGAACAGCGCAGCGACAAGGCTTTCGGGCTAATGTGGCGCAGCTTTCTGGCCGAAGACCATGCTTATTGCACCACTGCAGTGCACCATGGTGGTGCAAGTTCTCTGATAACGCATAATTATGGTGCAAGCCCCGATTGGTTACATATTAGGCACTAATCTTCATATTATCGCCATGGACTTTTCGATATACTGCGCGCCGCTAATTTCTTCAGGATACCCGTTGTGATTGATAAGCTTAGAAACGTTGCCATTATTGCCCACGTTGACCATGGCAAGACCACCCTGGTTGACCAGCTGCTGCGCCAGTCTGGCACGCTGGATCGGAAAGAGCTCGAAAACGAGCGTGTAATGGACTCCAACGACCAGGAAAAAGAACGTGGCATTACCATTCTGGCAAAAAACACTGCTCTAAAATGGAAAGACTACGACATCAATATCGTAGACACCCCGGGCCACGCTGACTTTGGTGGTGAAGTAGAGCGTGTAATGAGTATGGTGGACAGTGTGCTGCTGGTGGTGGATTCCATCGACGGCCCCATGCCGCAAACCCGTTTCGTGACTCAGAAAGCTTTCGCAGCGGGCCTGAACCCGATTGTGGTCGTGAACAAAATTGACCGTCCGGGTGCCCGCCCGGATTGGGTGGTGGATCAGGTGTTTGACCTGTTCGACAACCTTGGTGCCACCGATGAACAGCTCGACTTCCCGATAGTCTATGCCAGTGCGCTGAACGGCATCGCCGGCATGGATCATGAGAATCTGGACGACAACATGGACGCTGTGTTCCAGGCCATTGTTGATCATGTGCCAGCGCCTTCGGTTGATCTGGATGGCCCGTTCCAGATGCAGATCTCCCAGTTGGACTACAACAGTTTCCTGGGTGTTATCGGTATCGGTCGCATTATGCGAGGTAAAGTGAAGACCAACACCCCGGTGGTGGCTATCGGTGCCGACGGCAAGAAGCGTAACGGTCGTATCCTGAAGATCATGGGCCACTCTGGCCTGCAGCGTGTGGAAGTTGAGGAAGCCCAGGCTGGCGACATTGTGTGCGTGAGTGGTCTGGACCAGCTGTTCATATCTGACACTCTTTGTGATCCCTCCAACGTAGAAGCCCTTCCGGCGCTGACCGTTGATGAGCCCACCGTATCCATGACGTTCCAGGTAAATGATTCACCGTTTGCCGGTAAAGAAGGCAAGTATGTGACCAGCCGGAACATCAAGGAGCGCCTGGAAAAAGAGCTACTGCACAACGTAGCGCTGCGGGTTGAAGAAGGCGACTCGGCCGACAAGTTCAAGGTATCCGGTCGTGGTGAGCTGCACCTGTCGGTTCTGATCGAGAACATGCGCCGCGAAAACTTCGAGCTGGCCGTGGGCCGGCCGGTGGTGGTCATCAAGGAAGTCGACGGCCAGAAGCAAGAGCCGTACGAAAACGTGATCATCGACATCGAAGAGCAGCACCAGGGCCCGATTATGGAGCAGATGGGGCTGCGCAAAGGTGACATGACTAACATGATCCCGGACGGCAAGGGCCGTATCCGCCTGGAATACACCATTCCGGCCCGTGGCCTGATCGGTTTCCGTAACACCTTCCTGACCATGACTTCCGGTACCGGCATCCTGACCTCCACCTTCAGCCACTACGGCCCGGTGAAGATGGGTGACGTAACCAGCCGTCAGAACGGTGTCATCGTTTCCATGGCCACCGGTACTGCGCTGACCTACTCCCTCGAAACTCTACAGAGCCGGGGTAAGCTGTTCCTGGACCCTGGCCAGGAAATCTATGAAGGCCAGCTCTGCGGTATCCATAGCCGTGACAACGACCTGGTGGTTAACCCCACCAAGGGCAAGAAGCTGGACAACATGCGTGCCTCTGGAAAGGACGAAGTGATCGGCCTGGTGCCGCCCATCAAGTTCACTCTGGAGCAGGCGCTGGAGTTTATCGACGATGATGAACTGGTTGAGGTGACGCCCAAGTCGATTCGTCTGCGCAAGAAGCTCCTGACCGAAAACGAGCGTAAGCGCGCTAACAAGAAGTAATCCCTCAGGGGCCGGGACATCGTTGTGAGGCGGTAAACGCTTCCGTCTGTTTTCCTGGCCCCTGTATTTTTCTCGCCTGTCTCAGCTAGACTGCCGTTATCCCCGAAACGGAGTTTTTCATGCTGACCCTCTATCCTGAAATCGAGCCCTACGCCCGCCACCGATTGGCGGTGGATCATCCCCATGAGCTGTACCTCGAGGAATCCGGCAATCCGGACGGAATTCCGGTGATTGTCTTTCATGGCGGGCCGGGTGGCGGTTGTGAGGACTACCACCGGCGCTTTTTCGATGCCGAACGTTTCCGGATTATTTTGCTGGATCAGAGGGGCGCCGGACGATCGACCCCGTTGGCCGAGCTGGAGGGTAACAGGACAGACAAACTGGTTGAGGATCTTGAAGCGGTTCGGCATTTTCTCGGCATCGATCGCTGGTTGCTGTTTGGGGGAAGCTGGGGCTCGACGCTAAGTCTGGTTTATGCCGAGACCCACCCTGACCGGGTTCTGGGGTTGGTGTTGCGGGGTATCTTTCTGTGTCGGCCCCGGGATATTCACTGGTTTTATCAGGACGGCGCCAGCCGGGTATTCCCGGATTACTGGCAGGATTACCTTGCCCAGATTCCGGAGGTGGAGCGCGACGATATGGTGGCGGCCTACTACCGGCGCCTGACCAGCGCTAATGAGCTGGAACAGATTCAGGCCGCGAAAGCCTGGTCCGTCTGGGAAGGGCGGTGCGCCACTCTGCATCCCAATCCCAAGGTGGTGGAGCATTTTGGGCATCCTCATGTGGCCATAGCGCTGGCCCGGATTGAATGCCACTATTTCATGAATAATTCGTTCCTTGAGCCCGACCAGATCGTGCGTGATGCCTCGCGGCTAAAGGACATTCCGGGCGTCATTGTGCACGGCCGCTATGACATTGTTTGCCCGCTGGATAATGCCCTGGCTCTGAGCAAGGCCTGGCCGGAGGCGGAGCTTCAGATCATTCGTGATGCCGGCCACTCGGCATCCGAGCCAGCGATTGTAGATGCCCTGATGCGGGGCGTTGAGAGTGTGGTTGCCAGAAGTCTTCCCTCAGTTGGCTGAGAATGCGACTTTTTATTGATCTGACAGGGTTGCGGTGGTCTTGCGGGCTCTATACACTTTTCGCGTTTCAGAAATTTAACCTTCGGTGTTACCGCTCAAGGGACTGAATGAAAGGACTGATCCAGCGCGTTTCGGAAGCCAGTGTAGCCGTAGATGGTGAAACGATTGCCCGTATTGGTCCCGGGCTGCTCTTGCTCCTTGGCGTAGAAAGGAACGATACACTGAATGAGGCAAAGGAACTGTGCCGAAAAATCCTCTCCTACCGGGTTTTCCCCGATGAGCAGGGCCGGATGAACGTGAATGTTCAGGATGCCGGTGGCTCATTGCTTGTTGTCCCCCAGTTTACGCTTGCTGCTGACACGTCATCTGGCACGCGCCCGGGTTTTTCCCTGGCTGCTGCACCGGAGCTGGCGAACCGGCTTTACGGTGACTTTGTGGCTGAAGCGAGTGGTCTGCTGGGTGCTGGACGTGTGGGTACGGGGGAGTTTGGTGCTGATATGAAAGTGGCGCTGATCAACGATGGTCCGGTTACCTTTATGTTGGAATCTGGCCAGAGAGGGTTGTGCACAAAAATGTGACGCAGTTGCCTGCAGTGCCTCACGAAAGTGCGTGATTTGAGGTATTGTTTTGTGGCCCTCGGCTGAGGAAGCGTTGAGCGTAAGATAACCGGTTGTTTTTCTGATTTTTTTGGTTATCTGGCCCTGAATTTGTTGTGGAAATGGGAGAGGTTGTTAGTCCAGGCTGATCTAACGACAAAGGTTACGAATGCAAATGGGGCTAAAAAATAGCCATTAAAAATTTGCAAAAAATGGCACATTGTATTAAAACAGGTTCATCACGCAGAGCTTTAATAAAGCTGTGTAAGTGGTTGAGATCTAAGGCAAGCGTGCTTGTCTTATAAAAAGAAGAAAAGCTGTTCCCACAGGAATGACCGGGGCCAGTCAGATACCCGGCAGGCAGAGCCCAGGGCTGTGCCGGCCAATAAAAATCGGGATTTAGACCCGTCGAAAACCTGAGTTAACTCAAAAAGGAAGACGCAACATGAAAAAAACGATTCTTGCTTCTGCTATTGCAGCTGCAACCTTCTCTGGCGCTGCCATGGCACAGTCTACTCTGTCTGCCTCTGAGCTGGCGGCAAAGATGGATTCCATGCCGACTGTTTACGGTAACATTCAGTACGCGATCACCCACACCAACGTTGACGGTGGTGGCTCCGAGGTCAAGCACTTTGACAACGGCACTACTCTTGGTGTGAAGCATGACCACGAAGTTGCTCCGGGAATCACAGGCTTCTTCAAGCTGGAGCTCGAAGATATCAATGCTGATGATAAGAGTGGCAGCAACGGTATCGACGGTCTTGACGAAGCCTACATCGGTATTAAGGGCGACAGTTTTGGTCAAGTTTGGGTGGGTTCTGACGACTCCATGTACGAGTCTGCCATTGACGAAATCTACAACTTTCACGAAGTTGGTTCAGATATTCAGGGCAACTACGACACTGGCGAAGGTGACTTGATTCAGTATCTGTCTCCGAGCTTCAGTGGCCTGACTTTCGGTGCTGCTGTGCAGTTCAATGGCGACAACGATGCTAAAGATGGCGACAAGTCGTTCCCGTATCAGCTGGCTGCCATGTATGAAGTTGACGCCCTCGAGTTGGCATTCGCGATTGACTCCAACGATAACGGCAATGGCAACAACGAAAACACCTATGGCCTTCGTGCAAGCTATAACCTGGACAATCTGCGTCTGACAGGCTCATACGAAACCCGTAAAGATGTTGCTGACATTTTCGGTGTGATGGGCGTTTACACCATGGGTAAAAACCAGTTCGCTCTGTCCTATCAGCTGAATGACGACGATGAGTCTGGTGATAAGAACGACACCATCATTCTGCAGGCGCTGCACAACGTGTCTGACCACATGTACGTGTATGTTGAAGGCTACCTGAGCAACGCAGACGAAGAAATCTATTCTATTGAAGATGAGCCCACGTCAGGTTCTGGCGACGAGCAGTCCATCGCCGCTATCGGCGCTGTTTACTACTTCTGATCAGCTAATAAGCTAGTCAAGTAGTATCGAAAGCCGGTGATTCTGTCACCGGCTTTTCTGTTTTTACAGGAAGAGAAATCATCAGGAGCGTTTCAGTGGCCACGGAACTTGAAGTCAAGCTGACCCTTTCAGAATCCGCGCAGTCCCGGGCCTTCGAGTGGCTCAAAGGTCGACCGGGTGCAAGCGAAGGTCCGGTCAAAATACTGGTCAATCGCTACTACGACACCCCGAATGCCGGGTTAAACCAGGCCCGTGCTGCTTTGCGAGTCCGTCAGGCTGGTGATCGCTATATCCAGACCTTGAAAACCCAGGGCGAGTTCGTAAACGGAGCCCATCGCCGCCAGGAGTGGGAGTGGGATCTGCCGGGGCCGGATCTGGATCTTGGGCTTTTGGAGCAGACTCCGTTGAGGTCTCAGGTCGACCTTGACGAGTTGGCGTTGGCATTCGAAACCAACTTCCAGCGGCGCATTATCATGCTGGAACAAGCGGAGTCTGTAATTGAGGTCGCTCTGGACTCAGGCGAAGTGGTAGGTGGAACGCGGGCAAGGCCTCTTCATGAGGTGGAATTTGAGCTGAAAGCGGGAGAGCCCGCAGCGTTGCTTGAAAACGCCCGTGCTCTTGCGCAAACGGTTCCGGTTTTTCTTAACCTGGTAAGCAAAGCCGAGCAAGGTTATTACCTTGCCGGAATCTACTGCCCGTCTCTGGTGCTGCCTGCTTCCGGGGTCAGCTCGGTATCTTTTCTGCATTATCTGAGTCAGGCCTGGTTAACCGGTGACACGATATGTCTGCCCGCAAGCGCGCTTGCGAAGATTGAGCCGCAGGTGGAAGCGGCCGGACTATTGCCCGTTTGGAGGCCGGTAGCCAAGGCGCTGCAAGCCGGAATTACGGTGCCGACCCTGGTTGAGCAATTTCCTGAGTTCGGTCAGTTGCAACTAGCGCTCGCTGCCGCCGGCTGACGGGGGCTCTTCAGAGCTCTCGGTGGCGGCTTTCTGGTTTTGCTCATGCATGGTGCGCCACTGCTTGAGAAACTCCCGGTACCGGTCCAGCGCTTCCTCTACCACTGAAACCTCCGGCGTCTCGCTGGAACGCACCAGAACAATCAGCCCCTTGCCCTCAACCTCAGCGTTGGTATCCGGGTGGCAGATGACTTCATTGTCGTGATCGATGTAGGCCAGAGCGGTTCCAATACCGTGGCGGATCAGAGCACTGACAATATCCGCCCAGGTAAGGTCGTCGAGTTTGAGATCATAACGATGCGGATGATCTCGCTCGTAGTTGAACATGTCTTCCAGAACCTTTTCGGAACCTGGGGCGACCACGGAGCGAACCATGATTTCAGGGTAGGTGCGCACGGGGCGAATGGTGGTGCGAACGCCCAGTGCTTTGAATCTTGCACGGTTGTGGTCGCCGACACATTCAACCGTGGTTCTGCCGCCCAGATTGGATTCGGCCAGTCGATGGGCGATATCGAAGGTCAGGCTGTCTGACATCGGGTCTGATTCGTCGGCTGCCAACACGATGATGTGCTTGGCGCTGCCAGCGTGCACGGATTTCAGGGCTTCCGGGTCATTTCCTGCGCCGTGAAAGTGAACGACGCCGCAGTCGGACAGTTCCGCAGGCAGCCCTCCTGGAAATTGCCGCGTAAGCAGCATAATCGGCACCGTGTGGTACTCGGGGACCGAGCGAATCTGCGAGGCGAATCGCATGAAGTACTGCTCGCCGCCGCTTCGGGGAGTGTTGATGATGACAATGTGGTCTTTCATTTTGTAGATCCAACGTCCAGTCAGTATGCGTTCTCTGCGGTAGAAACGGTATTCGATGTAATCACTGACGATCAGGGTCAGTAGTGTAATGGCGGAGATAAACATCAGCAGGATGGTACTGATGCGGCCTACGGGCGTGACCGGGGAGTAGTCGCCATAGCCCACGGTAACCAGCGTCGTCATGGTGAGC
The DNA here is from genome assembly GCF_000475355.1 of Marinobacter sp. C1S70. Taxonomy (NCBI): domain Bacteria; kingdom Pseudomonadati; phylum Pseudomonadota; class Gammaproteobacteria; order Pseudomonadales; family Marinobacteraceae; genus Marinobacter; species Marinobacter sp. C1S70. The sequence goes on from NZ_AXBW01000028.1 coordinate 47,662, forward strand.
CATACGGCTTCAAAGAACGAGAGTGGCTCTGCTGCCCACAGGATAAGAATCTGCGCCGATACCAGTCCCCCGAGGATGGCAAAGAGCCGGTTGATCCGACTTCTTATAAGTCCGCCCATAGGGAGGTGGGATTGGGTATGTTCCGGATTCAGAGGGCGTTTATTTCGCATCATGGAGAGCGGGTGCCTGTTCAGTCCTTGGCGAGTTCGTTATACAGTACCTGAAATATATCAGAGAGACAGAGGGTTGCGTTATGTCTGAGCCATGGGCTTCACTGCCGGACGTACTCAAGGAGGAGATTTCCGGATGCTGGCCATCGGTATTCCCGGAGGGGCTGCCAGGCTGGCTGGCCGGTGACCCTGTCTCCGAGGCCGATGCGGCAGAGGCTATTTCCCGTAGCCTGTTTCTCCGGCAAACCCTTGAACGACATCCGGAGCAGATTCAGCCCGCCGTTGCTGCCCGGCCTTTAGCCGAACCAACCACCGAGGCCTGGCTGGCTGATCGCTGGCGCGATTACCTCCAGAACGTTGACTCTGAACCGGCGTTGCATGCGGCACTTCGCCAGTACCGGCGGGAAGTGCAGTTCCGGATTATCTGGCGCGATCTCATGAAGTGGGCCGATCTGCATGAAACCATGACGGCCACCAGTGCCTTTGCGGATACCGCCATCGATGGTGCCTTGAATTGGCTTTACGAGCGAGCCTGTGAAGAGTTCGGTACTCCAATGGGCGATGATCCGGTAACAGGGCAAGAGGCACCCCAGAAAATGGTGGTGCTTGGAATGGGCAAGCTTGGCGGCCGGGAGCTGAACGTTTCCTCGGATATCGATCTGATTTTTGCGTTTCCCTCGAAAGGCGAAACCCATGGCGGCCGGCGTGCTCTGGATAATCAGCAGTTCTTTATCCGGCTTGGCCAAAGGCTGATTCAGGCGCTGGACCAGATTACCGCCGATGGTTTCGTGTTTCGGGTGGATATGCGCTTGAGGCCATATGGCCAGAGTGGTGCGCTCGCCCTGAGCTTCGCCGCCCTGGAAACCTATTACCAGGATCAGGGGCGCGACTGGGAGCGTTATGCCATGGTCAAGGCCCGCGTCGTGGCGGGCGACCAGCGCGCCGGTGAGGTGCTGATGGCTAGCCTCAAACCCTTCGTTTACCGCAAATACATTGATTTCAGTGCGTTCGAGTCTCTTCGTAGCATGAAAGAAATGATCAGCCGGGAAGTTCGCCGGAAGGGGCTGGAGAACAATATCAAGCTCGGCAGTGGCGGCATTCGGGAAATTGAGTTTGTGGTGCAGGCGTTCCAGTTAATCCGCGGCGGGCGTGACCGGGAGCTGCAACAGCGTGAGTTGCTGCAGATCTTGAAGGAGCTGGAGGAACTGGAGTTGCTTCCGTCCCGGGTGGTCGGTGAGCTGAGGGGCGCCTATGTGTTCCTTCGCAATCTCGAACATGCCCTTCAGGGTATGGAAGACAAGCAGACCCAGGTTCTGCCTGAGGATGCGCTTTCCTGCGCTCGGGTTGCGAGGATTATGGGCTTCGATAGCTGGGAAGACTGCCTGTCTGCGCTGGATGAGCATCGAAGCCGGGTGGCTCGTCATTTTGCGGATATCATCGCCACGGAAGAACAGGATGACGCCGATGAGGGTGGTGTCGACGATGGCTGCTACGAGCTGTGGCTGGCGGAAATGGATGAAGCCAGTGCCCTGGGCTGGCTGGAGCAAAGCGGGTTTGAGGACCCGGATGGCAGTTATAAGCGCCTGACCAGCCTGCGCGACAGTCGCACCGTGCAGACTCTGCAGACCCAGGGGCGTAAGCGGCTCAATCAGTTTGTGCCGCTCCTGATTAACGCCCTGATGGATGTAGAGAATCCTTCGGAAACGCTGGACCGTGTGCTGCAACTGGTTGAAGCCATTTTGCGCAGAACCGCCTATATGGTTCTGTTGATGGAAAATCCCGGAGCCATGACGCAGTTGGTGCGGCTGTGTAGTGAAAGCCCCTGGATTGCGCGCCTGCTGGCGGATACGCCCTTGCTCCTGGACGAACTTTTGAATGCGGAGAGCCTATACAGTCCGCCGGCCAAGGAAGAGTTGCAGGATGATTTGCGTCAGCAAATGCTGCGGATTCCGTATGAAGATCTGGAAGAGCAGATGGAGGCTCTGCGTTACTTCAAGAAGGCCCATGTGTTGAGGGTGGCGGCCTCAGAGCTGAAGGGCACGCTGCCGCTGATGAAAGTGAGTGATTACCTGACCTGGATTGCCGAGGTGGTGCTGGATCATGTAGTGGATGTGGCATTCTCGAATCTGGTCAGCCGGCACGGTTACCCGCGGCGCGCCGATGGCTCCGCCTGTGATACCGATTTCGCCATCATCGGTTACGGCAAGCTCGGTGGTATCGAGCTGGGCTACACCTCAGATCTGGATCTGGTGTTTGTGCACCAGGCTGACCCTCAACTGGCCACCGATGGCGACAAGCCTATTGATAACGCCGTGTTCTATACCCGGCTTGGCCAGCGAATCGTGCATATTCTCAGTACCCAGACACCCTCCGGGCAGCTCTACGAAGTGGATATGAGATTGCGCCCGTCGGGTAACTCCGGCTTGCTGGTGAGTACCTTGCAGGCGTTTGAGAAATACCAGCAGGAGGACGCCTGGACCTGGGAGCATCAGGCGCTGGCCCGCGCCAGGGGCGTGGCTGGTTGCGACGATACGCTCAAAGCGTTCGAGGATATTCGCCACCAGATACTGTGCCGACAACGGGATAAGGCGTCTCTTCGGCAGGAGGTGGTTGATATGCGTGAGAAAATGCGCAGCAACCTCGGAACGCCCGAGGCCCGGCAGAATGGCGTTTTCCACATCAAGCATGACAACGGTGGCATCGTAGATGTCGAGTTCATGGTGCAGTACCTGATGCTGGCTTGGTGCCCGGAACACCCGGAGCTGACCCAGTGGAGTGATAACATCCGCCAACTGGAAGAATTAGGCCGCGCAGGCGTTTTGCCAGTAGAAGACACTGAGCGGCTGCGGGAGGTGTTCATCACACTGCGCTCCACCATCCACCGCAGAGCTTTGCAGAATCTCAACAGTCAGGTCGAGGGCGGAGCCTTCACAGAGGAGCGTGACTACATCCAAAGTATGTGGAAAAAAGTCATGGTTGAGTAGCAAGCTAAATTTATTTCAGGCGGCGTTTGCTGCTAGAATGCCAGTTCCCCGAAAACCGCTTACTCAGGAGCAGAACAGAATGTCGATGGCTGATCGCGATGGCCTTATCTGGCTGGATGGTGAAATGGTTCCCTGGCGGGAAGCCAAAACCCACGTCCTCACCCACACCCTGCACTATGGCCTGGGTTGCTTTGAAGGTGTGCGTGCCTACAACACCGCGAATGGCCCGGCGATTTTCCGCCTGAAAGAACATACCGATCGTCTGTTCCGTTCAGCGCATATCCTGAACATGAAAATGCCGTTCTCCAAGGACGAGATCAACGAGGCCCAGCGAGCAGCGGTGCGGGAAAACAATCTCGATGAGGCTTATCTGCGCCCGATGGCATTTCTGGGCTCCGAAGGTATGGGCCTGCGCGCCGATAACCTGAAGGTGCACGTGATGGTTGCCGCCTGGAGCTGGCCGTCTTACATGTCTCCGGAAGCGAAGGAGCTGGGCATCAAGGTGCGCACCTCGTCCTACACTCGCCACCATGTAAACATCACCATGTGCAAGGCGAAGGCCAACGGTAACTACATCAATTCCATGCTGGCCCTGAATGAAGCCATCTCTGGTGGTGCCGAGGAAGCGCTGCTGCTGGATAACGAGGGCTACGTGGCGGAAGGTTCCGGTGAGAACATCTTTATCGTGCGTGATGGTGTATTGCACACCCCCGAGCTGACTTCCTGCCTGGAAGGTATCACCCGTGCCACTATCATTGACTTTGCCCGAGACCTTGGTCTGCAGGTCAAAGAGCGCCGCATTACCCGCGATGAGGTGTACGTTGCTGAGGAAGCGTTCTTTACTGGCACGGCTGCCGAAGTGCTGCCTATCCGCGAACTGGATGGTCGCCAGATCGGTGAAGGTAAGCGCGGGCCGGTTACGGAGAAGCTGCAGAGCATGTATTTTGATGCGGTGAAGGGGAGGTTGGCTGCGCATCAGGAGTGGCTGACGGCAGTTCGCTAACCCGGAAATCGTGTTCGATCAGTGTAGAAGCCGCCCCAAGTTTCCCGTGGGGCGGCTTTTTTATTAGAGTTGTTGGTGAATGGCCTTGTGAGAGGTTCAGTGGTGGGCTCAGATACGGAAGTACATATAAAACGCGATGGCATCAACGCACTGGTGGTGCCTGGGTGGGCAGGGCAGTTCGACCCTGATTGGTTTGACCCTGGTTATTGGGGTGAGCGTGCGGTGCCGGTTTCGTCGGGAGGGCGTGGGAGTGCCTGGTTTGTTGAGCGCAGCCCTGAGCATTGGGTTCTTCGTCATTATCGTCGGGGAGGACTGGCTGGAAAGCTGATACATGACCGGTACCTGTACGCAGGCGAGGCGCACGTTCGCTCGTTCGCTGAATTCCGGCTGTTAATCCAGCTTCGTGTTTTGGGACTGCCTGTACCTGAGCCTGTGGCTGTTATGTACCAGCGCAGAAGATTGTTTTATTCCTCGGCCATTATCATCGAACGCCTTCACGGTGTTCGCCCATTAGGGGATGTTGCTCTAGCCTTGGACAAGCACCGTTGGCGCGAAATCGGGCAAGTGATTCGCCAATTCCATGATGCGGGTGTGTATCACGCGGATTTGAACTGTTTCAATATTCTGGTCGGAGAGACCTCAATCCACCTGATCGATTTTGATAAAGGTGAGCTTCGAGCGCCTCTATCACCGTATCGCACCTCCTGGAAAGGCAATACTGTAGGTCGGTTGAAGCGTTCCCTGAACAAGGCTTATGGTGACGAACTGGAGCGCCAATGGCAGTTTTTCCTTGAGGGGTACAACGTCTCCACTAACGTGTAATGAGAGAACTCAAGAGATCCTGCATAGCGTGTTTTTGATTCACCATTGAATACGTTTGGGCAAGACATGCCGCCGCCTGACTGGCCCGCCTGCCGGCGCCGGGGTCTGTCAGAATGTTCTGCGCGGTTTTTCCCCAGTCCTCCAGGTTGTATCCGCTTATTACTTCTGGCACTGAGTTGTCCCGCATCAACTCAGCAACGCCGACGTTGTCACTTGCGATCGTCGGTACTCCACAAGCCAATCCCTCCAGGACTACACGGCCATACTCTTCAAGTAAGGCAGGGAAGATGTGTAAATCCAAGGCATGAAACAATTCGTGAACGTTTGGTACCGGGTCAATAAATCGAATCCGGGACTGCAAGTCGTGTGCAGATATTTGTTCGGCAAAACGAGTACGGTCTGATTTTCCCACGACAAGGAATTCAATAGGCAAAGATGTGTTTGCTGCGAGAAATCCGGCGATCTCCAGAAAGAAGTGAACGTTTCGCTTGGTAAAGTCTCCGGACGTGATCAGCCCAACAACCGTGGAGGTTTCCGGTATCTGCAACTCTCGGCGAGCTATTCTCCGTAGCTCCTCTTTGCCCGATGTACTGAACAGACTGGTATCAACGCCCTGGTAGAAAACACGTAGCTTCTCTTCGGGTACTGAATATCGGCGATGGAAATCATCGGCCATAAGTTTGGAGTTGGTGATGAGTACCCGGTAATCTCCATCGGAGATAACGGAGTCGTGGAAGGCTGCTACATCAAGCTCCGGAGTGCCGCATTTTTCTTCATGCAACCTGACACAGTTGTGCATCACCAAGATGTCGTTGCTGTGGCTGTCACCATGACTGAAAAAGAGGTCGAAAGAGTTTGCTCTTAACCAGCGTTGTACTCGCGTATCAAACCAGGTTCTGCGATAGGCTCCTTTGATTGGCCATCGCATGATGCGAACGAAATCCGCTCCACATTCATCCAGGATTTTTCGGTTATAGCGTTCTGCGATGATCGTAATGTCATAGCCCAACGCCTTGAGGTACTGGCAGTGTTCAATAACATTCCGAACAGCACCTGTGTACCTCTGAATTTGTCTGATAGCGATGACGGCTTTCAATTTAGATTCTTCCTGTGAGTGTTACAGATGAACCACGCAGCAATAGCATAATACAAACCATAGTTCTGAATAACTCTCCTCTGATCAAACAGGGTGATTGTAAGCCCAAAGAAGATGAAGGATAGAAAAATCACAGCCAGCGTAACACGGAGAATATGGTGGTTCCGATGGCTGCCAGGGCGAGGTGTGGCCAGGTAGAACAAGGGAAGAGTCAGCATTAATAGCAAAAGAAACAGACCTATCAGGCCGTGAGATGCAAGCTGATACAGGTATTGATTGTGAGGCTCGGAAGAAAAATCGGACATGAGTGGTTTTAGGTGCCCTTCTGAAATCCGGGTAAGGATTTCGGTTCGGTATCCAGAGAAACCAGAACCAATAACAGGTGCCTCGGTAATCACATTCAATGCTGCATCCCACATGAGCAAGCGCATTCCCATGGAGGTGTACAACTGACCTTCTGAAAATTTATCCAGCTCACTCAGGGTTAGCTCATATCGTTCGGAGATAGGGTCAACATACTTGACTGAGACGATGGCAGCAGACGCGACGAGCGCGAGCGTAATGACGAAGTAGCGAATTTGGTTTCGAGTAACGCTGAACCAGAACCCAACAGCGAGGAGTGCCAGAAATAGTGCAACGAGGCCGCCCCGGGATCCGGACTCCATAAAGGCTATCAGTGCGCCAACACTTCCCGCCGCGGCTATCACATACCAGTGACGTTTGCTCTGGGTGAGTAATCCTCCAACGCAGAGTATCAAGGTAATTAGGGCGATATTGCCAAAATGGATGGCATGAACCAGTCCGTCTAACCTGCCCTCGCCATCGTGCACAATCCAATACCCCAGAAACACCAGACCGCTCAGGGAAAAACTCAGTAACAGATCTTTTGACCGGAACCGCGCATGAAACAGGAGTGCGATGACAGGAATGCTGATCAAGAGCAGGGCATGTCGCTCGACACGGGATTTCGCGAAATCGCTGGGATCAACGAGCCAGTAAATAATGATTGACCACACAAAGAAGAGAAAAGGCGTGGCAACGAATAGCAGGGCTTTTGGTTCAAAGCAGAGTCTCTCTCGCACATTGGCGCTGATCGCAAATGAGACGATTCCCACGAGACCCAAAAGATACCAAAGGGCACTGCCGTACCCATCAACGATGACGCTGAGTGCAGGGAAGGTGCCAATGACGATAAGCAGTAAATATTTGAGTGTGGATGCCAGGCCACTTTGAACTGGGGTCATTTTATGCTGCCTGACTCACTGATGCGTCTGATTTTGTGGAGTTTGAAGAGGGTCTCCAGCTTGACAGGATGCACATGGACCAAGCGTTTCAGAAACAGGTTTGCCTTCACTGAAGCTGGTGCTTTAGGGAAGTCCGGGTCACAGTAACGGCGATAAATCTCTTGCCATTCCCAGTGTTGCCATTGGGCGCATTGCCCTTTGGTACGTGAGATTCGGGCGGTTCCGAGAAATTTCTGGCAAAGCCCCAAACCGAGCTCTGGAGGGGAGGCAATTATCAGATTGTTGGCGAAACACAGATCAGACTGGTTCATCTTGAGGGGCGATCTGTCAAGTAAGCCGTTGATACTTAATGATGAATCAAATTTCCTCAGGGCTTTTATCCAGAACATCTGGGTGCAATCGGGCGGATAATCTGTAAATAGAGTGTCCTCGCTATCACGAATCGGGTCCTGGGCGTCGTCAAAAAGGGCAAGATCCCAAAGGGCTTTCAAATCTTCGGTTAAGCCAAAATAGAAGAAGTCGGAGAGGTGGAAGGGTACCCGGAATCCTTTGGCATACTGTCTTGTGAACACGTTTGAGACGACAACTCTCTCTTTCAGAAAGCAATGCGTTGAGGTTCTTTTGGGGTATGCTCGTTGCAGGGCTACGAAGTTATTTCCCGTCAGATAGTTGTCACTGCGTAATTTGACGGCGTATTTTGTGGTGACTTCTTTCAGGCCCTCACGGGTTGAAACTATCTGCCTGTTATTATTGAAACGATGTGGTGCGCCGTCCCTTCCAAAAAACCTGACATTAGACCCTGGATCGTCGGAAATAACGAGCCGATCGAAATCGAGTCCAGCGAGCTCCTGGCCGGGCCATGTTGAGAGAATCAAGGTGCTGCCAGGAAGATGCCGTCGAACTGACTCCAGGCATTTTTGGGTAATGCCTGGTTCTTGTTCGCGGTCTTGAAAGCTTTGAACAGGACCCTGGACAACCACGCTAATGTCAGAAAAGTCGCTCATTCTCATGCTCGTATCAGGTTTCATATGCCAATATCGAAGCCAATAGACTCTTCAAGCATTTCTTTTAGGTCGTCGCTGTTTCGTTTGATATTTATCGCGTCACAGCTCTTGAACGGGTTTGTTCTGGCGTAATCATTGATTACGATTCTTCGGCCATGCACCAGGCCAAAAATAATATCGTCGTAAGGAATATTTAATCGCTCAAGTTGCTGGATGGTCGCTTCTCGAAAGCTTTCCTTTCGCGACGTAGTGATAATTATCTGGACTTTCCCAGATTTGTGGAGTTTGTTCAGGACCTGAATGTTCTTTGTTATACCATCGGTTTCGCCCCAATATGGAGAGTTGTACTGGGCCGAATTCTCTACTAAGGTTCCATCAAGGTCTACGAAAAGCGTAGAGTATTGAGCCTTATATTGATTCCACTCGCGAATCGTTCCCCAGTCACAATAATCTTCACTATGCAGGGCGTTGAAAGTGTGGCCGTCGAGAAGCATCTGATAAATGATATTAGATATGTAAAGGTCGGGCGAGTCGCTGCTCAGCTTTTCATAAGTGTCCATAAATGTTTGGGCTGACTCAAAAACGTAACCTCCCACACAGAACGTTGAGCTAACGATCTTTTTCTCAACAATATTTTGGACAAAGCCGTATTCATCAATGTCTATATAGCTTTTGTTTCGTGCGTTAACGGTTTCTAGCTCGTGGAGATCCAGACAACAGACGTGGTTTCCCTCCCTAACGGGAGCAGAGAACTGGTTGTCAGAGTCTTTAATGAATATTGGACCGGTGATGCCCGCAGTCTTGAGTCCTTGATAAACCGTCTCGGGCTGGTTTCGTGTGCGTTCTTCCAGCATGATAAAACGAAGTTTGTCTCTGTGGCCAATTTCATCAAACTGAGTTTCAATCGCGACTCGTACGGAATGTTTGTCTTCATGCTCCTGTAAGCAGATCAAGTTGATACTTTCAAATTTATCCAGGTCCAGCTTTTTGATCGCTTCGACAATCATCATGTGGCCCCTGGGGTGAGTAAGGAGCCATTTTGGTTTCATGTCTGGGAACCGTGATGAGCTTCCAGCAACTGGCAGAATAAGGTGCATTTAGTCCTCCAGAGTCTTCAGGGATGTTTGAATGAAATTTAAAGTGGTTGTGTCGTTGGCGTACGGCAAAATTCTTAGAACGTTGACAGATTGGAGTATGTTGTACTCTTTCCCGGAGATTCCGAGAGCTGAAAGCTTACTTTTTGTAAATATATCCAATTGCCGGAGGCCTTGGCAGACTCGAAGATGAGAGAATGGCTTTTTGGATTTGGCGAGAGACCAGTGAAGGTGTGTATCCTGTCGAAGCTTGACTAGGTCCATGATTGGGGAATCGATGTAGCTGTCCAGGAAATCGAATAGGCCGATGCAATCACCATTGGCAGAAAAAACGATGTTGGACAGGGTAAAATCGCCGTGACACCAACCATTCGGAATATTAATTTCTTTTTTTGTTAATCGGTTTCGCAATTTATTCCCGAAGTGCTGGTCGATCTCTTGTTTTTGAGGCTCCCCTGAAATGTTGCGAGATATTTCATCCAGCTTTAACAAAGCCGACGTATTAACTGTTTGGTAGTCGGTTCGCAGGTTGTGATCGATGAAGCCTTCGATTGCTTTGATACTTTGCATTAACGCAGGCACGGAACAAACGCCAAGGAAGTCGATGAAGTTCAGGTAGGGTAGAAATTCCATTCGTGCGGAATAGAGGCCGGGATTATCCGCTTCATCATAGAGTTCTGGGACTATTATGGCAGGGTTCGTAAGTGCGTGTCGGAAGTCGTTTTGTTTGCGAATTTGTGCCTGGAGACGCGGAATATACGACGGGAGTGCGCATTCTTTTTCAACCATGATTCGCTGGTCATGAGTAAGCAGCCTTACGGTGCATCCCGAATTGCCAGAAATCTCAATTGAAGGCTGATGTAGCATTCCCGCTCCTTAGCTTTCTATTTGGTCTTATGTAATCACACTAGACCGATGATCTATCGTGGATAATCTGGTCAACATGCGTTAGCAGAGATAGTGAGGCCTCGTTGTTCGACAACGTCACAAAGAGGCTGCCGGTCAACACCCTTACCTTTGTGCCGATACCGGCTCGTTCCGCTGCTGCAACGTCACTTGGTTTATCCCCGACCATAATGCACTCCGCCGGGTCCAGCTCAAACTCCTCAATCCCCCTCAATATCATCCCCGGCTTCGGCTTCCTGCAGTCACAGTCTCGTTCACCTGCAGGTCCGAAATCCGGATGATGCGGACAATGATAAACCTTGGAGATGGTCACGCCCTGTTCCTTGAAGCGTTCCACCATCCAATCTGTGAGTTCCCGGAATTGGGCTTCGGAGTACATACCTCGGGCAATGCCGGATTGATTGGTGACGACAATCAACAGGTAGCCCCTTTCCTGAAAATGCCGGCAGGCTTCGAAAATCCCGTCTACAAACTCGAAATCCTCTTTGCGGTATACATAGCCGTGATCCACGTTGATCACGCCATCCCGGTCCAGAAATACGGCTTTGTTGGTCATAGGTTCTGTTCCTGAATACAGCGGTCCAACATGTCGATAACCTGTTCTGTCGTGATGTTTTCCATCAACTCTGCGCCCTTGAGTCTCTGGCCCCAGCGGCTCTGCTCTGGGGTCTCGCCTCGCGTCTGCTTCAGTGCGGGGGTATAGGCGTCTACCACGTAGTTTTGCCAAAGGTAGGGGCCGGTACGTTTCGGGTTGCTGTGAGCGTAGAGGCCAATAACGGGTGTGCCGGCAGCAACGGCCATGTGGGCCGGGCCGGTGTCTGGTGCGAGCACGAGGCTGGCCTCACCAATCAGGGCGAACAATTGCTTCAGGCTCGACTGGCCAACCAGATTGTGCAAGGAATGTTTGGCATGGGCCTGAATGTTGGCAGCCAATTGCTTTTCATAATCGGCCGGCCCGCCACACAGATACACGGAAAAACCCTGACTGGCGGCGTAGTCGGCTACCGCGGCGTATCGGTCTGGCAGCCAGTTCCGCTCGGTGTTGGAGGCGGCGGCGGTGATGATCAGGTGTTTGCTGGTGTTCGGGTCGAGCTGGGCTTTGGCCCAGCCCCTGTCTTCCGCATTAACCGGAATGTTCCAGTCGGGCTCTTCGAGTGGGATGCCCAGCGATTTCTGGAACTGTCGGAAATTGTCCAGCACATGGACCTTGTCCGTTGGCTCGATCCGCTCGTTGATAAACAGGCTGTGCAGCTCTTTGCTTTTGGCTTTGTCGTAGCCAATTCGCCGCTTGGCGGAAATACACAAGCTGGCGAGATTCGCTCTCAGGGCGACTTGCATCAGTAGCAGGGCGTCAAATCGTTTGCCCTGGAGTTGGCGCCGAAGGTTGCGGTACGCGGCCATGCCCCGCTTCTTGTCAAACACGACAAAGTTGACGCCGTCCATGCCTGCCATCAGCGCGGCTTCGGCCTTGCCTATCACCCAAGTGATCTCAGCTTCCGGGTAATGTTGCCGGATGGCATTCACTACGGCAGCGGCGTTGCAGGTGTCGCCGATGGCCGACAGGCGCAGCAGGCAGATGGAGCGTGGCGCAGACAAGTCAGCCTCGAACTTTCTTGATCAGCCCGGTGGTGGAACGGCCTTCAACCGTGGGCAGGATGGCAACCTCACCGCCGTTTTCCTGAACAAAGTCCGCGCCGACGATGGTGTCGATGGAGTAGTCGCCGCCTTTGGCGAGCACCTGCGGATTCACCCGTTTGATGAGTTGCTCGGGGGTGTCGTTCTCCACAGTGTTGTCACCGAAGGGGATGACCCAGTCCACGCAAGCCAGGGCGGATAGCACTTCCATCCGGTCTTCCAGCGAGTTTACCGGGCGTTCTTCGCCTTTAAGGCGACGCACGGAAGCATCGGAGTTTAACCCCACGACCAGCCGGTCACCGAGAGCCCTAGCCTGCGCCAGGTAACGCACATGGCCGGCGTGCAGGATATCGAAGCAGCCGTTGGTAAAGACAATCCGCTCGCCCTGTTGGCGGGCGTAGTCAATGTGCAGCAGGCTCTGCTCGACGCTGGGGTGGTAGCCGCTGGTCTTGGCCGACCACTGATGGCTGGCGCGGGCCGCCAGTTCCTCCGGGGAAACGGTTGCGGCGCCTAGTTTGGCCACCACGATGCCGGCCGCAAGGTTGGACAGCCAGGCCGCGTCTTTCAGATCAAACCCGGCACTCAGCAGGGTGCCCAGGGTGGCGATCACGGTGTCACCGGCACCGGTGACGTCACTCACTTCCAGGACTTCCGCCGGGAAATGGTGGTGCTCCGTCGGGGTGATCAGGCTCATGCCTTGCTCGCTGCGGGTCAGCAGCATGGTATCGATGCCCGCGTCGGTCAGCATGGCGCGGGCCGAGCTCAGCATGGCGTCATCTGAGGAGGCATCTCCGCCGGCGGCCTTGAACTCACTCAGATTCGGGGTAATGACAGTTGCGCCACGATACAGGGAGAAGTCTTTGCTTTTCGGGTCCACCAGCACTTGCTTGCCGGCCTTTCGCGCAGCCTGGATCAAGTCGCCAACACAGGCGAGGGTGCCTTTGGCGTAGTCGCTGATGATGACCGTGTTGTATTGCTCGATCAGTTCGGCATAGCGTTGCTTGACACTCTCGGCCTGTGCGACGGGGAAGGTGTCTTCCATGTCCAGCCGAACCATCTGTTGATGGCGGGAAATGATTCGCGTCTTGGAGATGGTGCGGGCGTCGTCCAGCTCCAGCAGTTCGGAGTGGACTTTCTCCTTAATAAGGAGGTCTTTCAGCAAACGACCGTCTGTGTCGTTGCCGATGATGCCAAGAATGGCAGCTTGGCCGTCGAGGTGGGCAATGTTCCTGGCAACGTTGGCGGCACCACCGGCACGGTCTTCGGTGTGGGCAACGCGCACCACCGGCACCGGCGCCTCTGGTGATATGCGGTTGGTGTCGCCAATGAAGTAGCGGTCAAGCATCACATCGCCGATCACCAGAACAGAAGCATTCTGAAGCTGGTCCAGCCGGGCCAGGTCAAGCATCAGTCAAGGCCTCCGGACAGCACCACCTCATCCATCGCTTCACACAGCCAGTGGCCGATGAACATATGGGCCTCCTGGATACGGGCGGTTTCGTCGCTACGAATAATAATAGATAGCTTCGCGATGTCTCTGACTTTGCCTCCGTCCCGGCCGGTAAGGGCAACGGTTGCTGCGCCCAGGTCGTTTGCGGCTTTCAGGGCACGGTTGATGTTCTCGCTCTGGCCGGAGGTGGTCAGGCCGATCACCAGGTCTTCCGGCTTGCCCAGCCCCAGAACTTGCCGCTCGAATACGGTCTCGAATTCGTAGTCGTTCGGGTGTGCCGTCAGAATGGAGGTGTCTGTGGTCAGGGCGATGGATGCCAGGGGGCCGCGCTCTTTTTTATAGCGGACCATGAACTCGGCTGCCAAATGCTGCGAATCTGCGGCACTGCCACCGTTGCCCAGAAAGATGATCTTGCCGCCCCGTTTCAGGCTTTGGCGCGTCAGCTCCAACAGTTGCTCGACGGCTTCCTGGTGTTCTTCCATCACGGCAAAAGTTTTGCGGTGCCGTTCCAGGGTGGCGAGGTAACTGCTTGGCTGGGACATGTGAGCCTCCGGTATGAACAATCCCAAAGTCGACCCGGTGCGGCAGCACCAGTTCCAATCGCGAAGTGTATCATGGCCGCAACAGGCGTCCCATATGCTTTTTCACAGGCTAACCGCCCGTTAATCCAGTGTTCATCATGCTTCTGGCCGATGGCCGCTCGGGCTCTGGTTGTTTTAGGCAGGTACAAAAGAGGTTAGTATTATGGCTGAACACAGTGGCCATCTTCTGGCCTGTCCGCACAGAAATTTCAGGAGCCTTACCATGATTGTCGTCACTGGCGGTGCCGGTTTCATTGGAGCCAACATTATTCACGCCCTTAACCTGCGTGGCGAAACCGATATTCTGGTGGTGGACGATCTGACCGACGGTACCCGTTTCCGGAATCTGGCGGAGCTAGATGTCACGGACTACATGGACAAAGGTGAGTTTCTGGAACGGGTGAAAGCCAACGATTTGCCCATGGGTATCCGTGCCGTGTTCCATGAAGGTGCCTGCTCAGACACCACCGAGTGGGACGGCAAGTTCATGATGGAGAACAACTACACCTACTCCAAGGTGTTGTTGCACTGGTGCCTTGATCGCAAGGTGCCGTTCCTCTACGCGTCCAGCGCGGCGGTCTACGGTGCCAGTGACGAATTCCGTGAAGAGCGGGAGTGCGAGCGGCCGCTGAACGTTTACGGTTATTCCAAGTGGCAGTTTGACCAGTATGTGCGCAAGATTCTGCCCTCCGCCCGCAGCCAGATTGTTGGTTTCCGCTACTTCAACGTGTACGGCCCCAGGGAGCAGCACAAGGGCAAGATGGCTTCGGTTGCCTATCACCTGCACGAGCAGATCAAGGCCGGCCAGAACCCCAAGCTGTTCGAGGGGTGGGATGGTTACTCTGATGGTGGTCAGCAGCGGGATTTCGTTTACGTGGATGATGTCTGCAAGGTTAACCTCTGGTTCTACGACAACCCCGAACAGTCCGGCATTTTCAACCTGGGTACAGGGCGCGCCCAGTCGTTTCTGGATGTGGCTCAGGCTGTTATCCGCTACCACGGCAAGGGCAGTGTTGAGTTCATTCCCTTCCCGGATGAGCTGAAAGGGCGCTATCAGAGCTTTACCCAGGCCGATATTACCGCTTTGCGTGATGTTGGCTACACCGCTGAGTTTGCTGATGTGGCCAGTGGTGTTGAGAGCTATCTGGCCTGGCTGGACCGATGAAATACCTGGTGGTAGGGCCGTCCTGGGTGGGTGACATGGTCATGGCCCAGGCGCTGTTCATGTCCCTCAAACAACAGGACCCGCAAGCAGAAATCGACGTGCTGGCTCCCGGGTGGTCGCTCCCGATCATCGCGCGTATGCCTGAGGTCAACACAGGCATCGCGGCACCCTGGAAAAGTGGTCAGCTGGCCCTGAAGGCTCAGTGGCGACTGGCCAGAATGCTAAAAGGGTATGATAAAGCCATTGTCCTGCCGCGTTCGTTCAAGTCCTCTTTGATCCCTTTCTTTGCAGGCATTCCCGAGAGGGTTGGTTTCAGTGGGGAAGGACGCTCGATTCTGCTGACCGATGCCCGGCGCAGACACCCGACTCGAGACGGCTCTACCATCACTGACAAAACCGTGTGGCGTTACATGGGGCTTGGGGCCAGCAAGGCGGATTACGAAACCTATCAGTTTGATGTGCCACAACCGTCACTGACGATTAACAAGACAAACCTGAACGACGTGATGGGCAAGCTGGGCCTGGACCCGGAACGCCCCGCCATTGCCATCTGCCCTGGTGCGGAGTTCGGCCCAGCAAAGCAGTGGCCTCTTGAAAGCCACCGGGCGCTCGCCGAAAAACTGGTACAGCAGGGTTTTCAAGTATGGGTTATGGGCGGTCCGAAAGATGTGGAGCCGGGTGACCAGATTGCCAATGGTCAGAAAGGCGTGTTCAATCTTTGTGGCAAAACCCGCCTGGAAGATACCGTGGACCTGTTCAGTCATTGCCGCAAAGTGGTCAGTCACGATTCCGGCTTGATGCACGTGGCCGCCGCTTCTGGTGCTGATGTGGTTGCCATCTACGGTTCCACCAGCCCGGATTTCACGCCTCCGCTGACGGATAAGGCGACGATTGTCCGGCATCCGGTGGAGTGTAGTCCCTGCTTTGAGCGGACCTGCCGTTTTGGTCATTACAATTGCTTGACCGGTATTTCCGTGCAGCGGGTTCTGGAGGCTTGCCAGTGAAACTCAGCGCGGTACTGATCACTAAGAACGCAGGGCCTGAGTTTGCCAAATGCCTGGAGAGTCTGGCTTTTGCCGATGAGATTGTAGTGCTGGACTCTGGTTCGACGGACGATACGCTGGCCGTCGCCGAGCGATTCAGGGCGCGCATTTTCAAATCGGACGACTGGCCAGGCTTTGGTCCGCAGCGTCAGAGGGCCCAAAGCCACGCACAGGGCGAGTGGTTGTTCTGGATCGATACCGACGAAGTGGTCACCCCTGAGCTGGCCTCCTCCATTCAGCACGCCATCGAGCAGGCAAGGGCGAAGCAGGTGTTTCAGGTAAAGCGGTTGTCGTGGTTTTTTGGCCGCTTTATCCGGCACTCCGGCTGGTATCCCGATAAAGTGGTTCGGTTATACCGCCGCGAAGAATACCGGTATGACGATGCGTTGGTGCACGAAAAGGTGCACTGTCCGGATGCCAGCGTGGAAACGCTTGAAGGGGATCTTCTGCACTATACTGCCACTAATTTCCCGGAGTATATGGCGAAATCCGTTCGCTATGCTGAGGATTGGGCCGAAGGGCGGGCCCGCCGCGGCAAGACAGCATCCCTGCTCTCTGCATGCATCCACGGCGTTGGCGCCTTTGTCCGAAAGTATCTGCTTCAAAGAGGGTTTCTGGACGGCCGGCATGGGTTTTTGTTGGCCGTCACCACCGCCATTTATGCCTTTAACAAATACGCAGCGCTCTGGATTAAAACTCGCCGTTGACGGTTTCGTTCAGCACCTTCAAAAGGGCTTCAGACGACTGCTGTACATGAAAGTGCGAGGCGATTCTTTTTTGGGCGCTTTGACCCATATTGGTGCATAGCTCTGGGGATTCATGTAGCCGCTGAATGCCTGCAGCAATTTCTTCAGCGCTACCGGGCGTTACGCGTATGCCGGATACACCATCTTCAATGAGCTCTGCACTCCCTCCGGTATCGCTGACGATCGGTGCAACGCCATAGGCCATAGCTTCAATCACCGTTTTTGGAAGCCCCTCCCGTTTGGTTGAAGCCAGCACGGATACCTGGCAGGACGCAATGATGGCCGGCGCGTCTTTTCTAAATCCAGTCAGGTGAATTCTGTCGGCCATCGGGCTGGCCTGGATTAGAGTCTGAACCTCTGGATTGTCCATTCCCCGGCCCACGAGCAATAGGTGGATGTTGCTGTCCGCGGGTAAAAGGTGTGTGGCTTTCAGCAGAATTGGCAGTCCTTTTCTGGGGCGGATATTTGCCACCGACCCAACCACAAAGGCGCCATCCGGTACGCCGAATTGTTTGAGGTCTACCGGAGTATCCTGGTACCAGTCGAGATCGTGGCCTTTATAGACCGTACAAACTTTGTCTTTGTTGCCCCAGACGTGCTTTTGTAGGTCATCGCGGGTTGCTTTGGAAACGCAGATAATTCGATCCACCCGTGGGCTTAAGTGGGTCAGGTAGCCACTTGGGTCCCAGCGGCTGATATTGCCGGTTTGGCCTCGATAGGTCATAACTTTGACTGGCAGGCCGATTGCCGCAAGGTTGGTGTTAGCGATGGCTTTGTTGTTAAAGCAGTACACGGCGTCAAACTTGCCTTCGATCAGGAGGTGACGAATTCGACGAATGGCTTCAGGCTCTATTTTCTTTCGGGGATGGAAACCGTGTACCTTGATGCCGTTTTCTTCAAATCGGGAGCGGTACTCCGCATCCGGTTGTGTCATCAGCTCAACTTCGACACCCAATTTTGCCAGCCCGATCAGCATTTCGGCTTCTGGCCGAACAGAGTTCCAGGTATCTACATAGGAGCTGATTACAAGTAGCTTCACAGTGTTATGTCCTTTTCATGGTCGATCTCTTACACTGCCGCCATTAAAACATCGACGGGGCCGAGTTGGTATGCACATTTGCCACGTAAATCTGGCCGGAGGTTTTTCCGGTGGTGAGCGACAGACCGTAAACCTGATTCGGGAGCTGGCGAAGCGTGGCATTCAGCAATCGCTGGTGGCCCGGCCGGGGAGTCGTCTATGGGCTGAGCTGGAAAGCATCCAATCGCTCGGTAGGCGAGAGACTGCACATTTTCTGCTGGGCCACGGCAAGGGGGATTGGGACCTCGTTCATTGCCACGACGGTAAATCAGTCTACTGGGCCTGGATCGAGTCCCGCCTGCGTAGAACGCCTTACGTCGTCACACGGCGAGTCGATAATCCCATCGGAACCGGGCGCCTGACGTCTGCGGCCTATGGCGGAGCCGCGACCGTCGTCTGCCTGAGTTCGGCCATTGAATCAGTTGTACAACAGCGACTGGGCCGCGTGGACACTGTCATCATTCCCTCGAGTTTCTCAGGCTTTCCCGCCGCACCAGACGCCGTCGAAGCTATCCGGCAGCAGTATCCCGCCAAACGCCTGGTTGGCCAAGTGGGGCGCCTCCTGAAGCACAAGGGTTATCACATCACGATTGAGGCAGCGCGTTTGCTGGGCAGCCTCAGGCCAGACGTGCAGTTCATTTTCCTGGGAGAAGGGCCAGATGAACAGTGGCTCAAGTCCCAGGCACAGGGTTTGCCCAACGTCAGTTTTCTGGGGCATAAAGATAACGTCGGGGATTGGTTGGCAGCTCTGGATGTCTTCGTGTTCCCCTCACTCTCCGAGGGGCTTGGCTCAACGATTCTTGAGGCCATGCAACATCGTGTGCCGGTGGTTGGGGCCAAAGCCGGAGGCATTCCTGATCTGATCTCCGATAAAGCGAATGGTCTTCTGGTATCTCCGGGTGACCCGGAGGCTTTGGCTTCGGCGATTCAGTTTATCCTCGATAGCCCTGAGCAGGCCGCCGCTTTCGCAGACGCTGCCCAGGCTGGATTAACAGCGTTCAGCCCTGCGTCGGTAGCGGAGCGTTACCTGGGACTCTACTCCGCAACCTTGCAATCCTAAGGTAGTTCCTGGCAGCCGGGCGGTTAGTCGCAAATCTGCCCGGGCTTATAAGGATTCGGGTTCCCCGGCGGCCGGTGCCGCATACGTTTGTACTCCCACTGGTACTGTTCAGGGGCCATTCGTACCACCTTTTCCACGGATTGATTCAATGCGGTGGCGCCGGCCACTGCATCATCGGCACCAATGCCAGGCTCCGCCGGAGTGACCAGAATCTTGAAGCCTTCGCCGTTGGGCAGGCGCTCGGCGTAGGTCACCAGAACATTGGCCCCGGTTTTCTGTACCAACTTGCCGACCAGGGTCATGGTCATCACGTCCATGCCAAAAAAGGGCGCGTAGGCGTTGGTTTTGCCCCGGGGAGACTGGTCGGGAAGAATGCCGGCTACGCCACCTTCCTTCAAAATGCCCATCAGGCGCATCAGGCCTTTACGGTCGCCGCGTACCAGTTCGGAGCCCAGGCGCCCCCTCACCCGAATCATGTAATCTTCGAATTCCTTGATGTGCGGAGGGCTATATAGCGCGGCCATCTTATAGCGGGAAGAGAAAAACAGGCCGGCCAGCTCCCAGTTGCCAAGGTGGGGCGCGAGCAAGATCAATCCTTTGCCGGTCGCCAGGGCCTCATCAACCAGCTCCAGGCCTTCCGTTTCCTTGATCAACCCAAGGCACTTATCTACGGGCCACTCCCACATCAGCGGAATTTCCAGGGCCGTCATGCCGGTGTGGGCCAGGGAGTCTCTGGAAAGGTCCCTGCGCTGCTCTTCGGTGAGTTCCGGCAGGCAGATGTCCAGATTGATGTCGGTGATCTTCTTTGGCCTGCCGCCCAGTTTCCAGGCCAGGAGCCCCAGCCATTTGCCGATGAACTGTGCGGCTCCCAGGGGTAAATAGCTAACCATCCGCAACAGGCCGGCAATCAGGTAATACTTGAATTTGCTCATGATCTGCCGTACCGGTCCTCGAATCGTACAATATCGTCTTCGCCCAGATAGGATCCGGACTGCACTTCAATCAGTTCCAGATCAATAACGCCGGGGTTTTCAAGGCAATGGATCTGGCCGACCGGTATGTAAGTGGACTGGTTCTCGGTCACCAGGTACGACTCCTCGCCATTGGTTACCTTTGCGGTGCCGCTGACGACAATCCAGTGTTCTGCCCGGTGGTGGTGCATCTGGACAGACAGCTTGGCGCCGGGCTTCACGGTGATGCGTTTCACCTGGTAGCGGTGGCCATTATCGATGGAATCATATACACCCCAGGGCCGGTAGACTTCCCGGTGATTCATGTGCTCGTGTCGACCATCATTCTTGATGCGTTCAACCACCTTTTTGACATCCTGGACCTGATCTTTATGGGCGACCAGCAAGGCGTCTTTGGTTTCAATGATCACCAGATCTTTCACGCCAACCGTGGCCACAAGGCGGCTGTCTGCCCGGACCAGAGTGCTCTCTGTGTTATGGGCAATGACATCACCGCTGAATGCGTTTCCGCAGCTGTCTTTCTCGGAAACTTCCCACAAGGCGGACCAGGAGCCGATATCGCTCCAGCCGGCATCGAGCGCTACCACGGCGGCGTTATCGGTCTTTTCCATCACGGCGTAATCGATGGAATCTTCCGGGCACTCGGCGAATACGCTTTCATTCACGCGGGTGAAGTGCAGATCCTCGCTGGCGTCGTCCAGCGCTGCCTGGCAGATCGCAAGAATGTCCGGGCGGTGTTTCTGCAGTTCCTGAAGGTAGGTGCGGGCGCCGAACAGGAACATGCCACTGTTCCAGAGGTAATCACCGGATGCGAGGTATTCTTCCGCGGTAGTCTGGTCGGGCTTCTCTACAAACCGGCTAACGCTGAAGCTGTCGTCCGCCAATTTCGGGCCTTGCTGGATGTAGCCGTAACCGGTTTCCGCATGGCCGGGTACTATGCCGAAGGTCACCAGCTTGTCCTGCTGAGCCAGGGGTATGGCTTTCTGGATGCCGCTCTGGAACGCAGCGATATCTTTGATCAGGTGGTCTGCGGCCAGAACCAGCATCAGCGGGTTCTGGTTTTCATCGATGTTCTTGACCAGTTGCAGGGCTGCCAGAGCGATGGCCGGTGCCGTGTTGCGTCCACAAGGCTCCAGAATAATTCGGGCATCTTTGTAGCCCGCCTGGCGCATTTGCTCAGCCGCCAGAAAACGGTGGTCTTCATTGCAGATCAGGAGTGGATCGGCGGATTCCATACCATCCAGCCGCGCCACGGTCAGCTGCAGCATGGATAGATGTTGGTCCGTCAGTTTCAGGAACTGCTTGGGGTTCAGTTGCCTGGATAACGGCCAAAGGCGAGAGCCGGTGCCTCCGGCCATAATGACGGGGTGAATCATGTGCGCGCTCCAGGGTGTTGAATTGTTGCCAATTCGGCTAAGAATCACTGACACTATATGTTAACACGCAGATCTTAACGGTTTTATCTTAGGCGTTGGAAATCTTCCCAGGATAGACCTTCGCCGTTTTGTTCCCAGGCCAGTCGTTTTCTGAACCTGTCGATCTTTCTATCTATGTAATGTGAACTCCAGCCCGGTAGCGGCGCCAGCGCCTGGGGGATCGTTGGCGCCCCGAGACCATCCACCAGAAACAATTGAGTGCGGCCAATCCGATCCGTGACGACCAGGTTATGAGGGAGCAGGTTTCTGGTGAGTATTCGGGTTTGTTTCAGCCAGTCGAGAAATTCTCTGATGCCTGTTTCCAGTTCCGGTGTCAGGCCATGGTCTTGCATCAGTGTTTCGAGCGTTGGCGCAACATTGCCATCAGCACAACGAATCAGTTCGCTTTCATTGGCCTCGCCAAGGGAAGTTTGCACGCTTCCATAGAACCTTGGCAGATGCGACCAGACAAGATCTTCGCGACCTTTAGCGAGCAGTTCTCGTATGGCACGCTGATTGTGCGCGATGATCTCCTGGGTGTTATCGTTGAGCCGATTGGTTCCTAAAAGCTGCTTGAGGCGTGATTGCCTTTGGGTGCGGGCTGCAATATTTTCGGGGCGAACGATCTTCAGGCAGCGGGCTGAATCTAACGGGTGTTCGTAACACAGGCGATTGTAGCCCTGCGCGAACGGCAACTTGTCAGACAGGTCTAGCATGGTTTCATTAGTTGAGGCGAGAGAGTGAATCGGGCAATAGCATACGGGGATTGCAACACAGAAGGGCTTAAAGGTGAATGTTTCCCTTTATGGCCACAGATTGTTTGTGAGTCGGAAGCGCTTGAGCTGACCAATTGCGGACACACTATGAGCACGACTCGTGAACTGCTTGAGTACAATCGTGCTTTCCCCGCGTCACAGTACGCTGTTGCTTTTGTCCAGTATGGTCTGGTGGACTCCTGGCTAACGTTTCGCGGGGCACCCTATGTGCTTTATTACCCTGATTTCCCCTTGCGTAAACTGGCCAGAAAGCTGGTTAAGAAGCTCAAGAAACTGGCGCGTGTATGGCAGCTGCAAAAGCGTTTGGGGGCTGTTGAACAGGTACCGTTATCAGAATACGTGGATAACCTTCATCAGGTGATTGTATCGGCGCCCAAGACCCGTTTTATTCTTGTTGCAACGGCGCCCAACCTGGATGAGCCACGCAACCCAAGGATCAAAGTCTACAACGAAGCATTAGCGAGGATTGCGGAATCCCACGATAATGTGATGTACGTGGATGTTTATGAGGATATCTGGGCGCATCGCGACCTCACTCTCATGGAGGACGGTACTCACCTGACAGCCGCAGGGCATGAACGGATTGCGGCGAAGATTATTAGTGTATTGAAACAAGGTTAGCGATAGCTCTCTGATAGACATTCAGCGTTTGGCTAGCCATGCTGGAAAGCGATAGTTGATCAGCAGCAAATGCTTGTGCTTCTGCCTGCTCGGCGACCAATGTTGAAGTGTCTTGGCTTAGATAAGCAGCAAACCGCTTTGGGTCTTCACCACGAAAGATGTGTTTTTCAGGCAAGATTTCGTTGGCTATCGGTACGTCGGTTGAAATGACGGGCTTACCGAGCAAGAGCGCTTCTGCACACACATAAGAAAACCCTTCTCTTTCAGAGCTGATCACCACCCCATCTGCCGCAGCCATCAGTGCGGGAACGTCTGAGCGGAAGCCAAGCAACTTCACCGTCTCAGACTGATGGGTTGAGCTGATGAGATCCGCAAGTCGCTGCCGCTCAGGCCCGTCACCCGCTATGAGCAGGGTTCCCGGGCAATACTGAAAGGTTCTGATGAGAAAGTCGAAGCCTTTGACCGACACCAATCTGCCCACGGCCAGCCAAACCGGCCGTTCTGTTTCCTTGGGAAGCAGGGCTGGCGCCTGAGGAATAACCGATACGCCATTGTAGATGACCGTAACGCCCGGTTGGGCGATGTCCGTTGCAAGGGCCTGACTGACGGCGATCAGTTGGTGAAACGCAGCGGCTTTAGGGTAGCGCGACTTGAAGCCGTGAATGGTCGCTACTCGCATCAGGCTTCTCGTAAAAGGTGTCAGCCGCTGAAGAACGAAGGCCGCTTTCGTGCCCTGTGCATGAATAACATCGAAACCGTTGGCTCTGATTAGACGAAGGACGGTGAGCAGTAAAAAGGGAGAGTTGCGTGAGCCACCTGTATCCAATGCTCGCGTTTTTACCGCTGGTTCAAGGTCCGAGAGATGCTGTGATGCAGCCGCCAACGTCACCGTGTGCCCCAGTCGTGCCAGTTCGCTGGAGAGTTCACGGGCGTGTTTTTCCATGCCGCCGGTATCTGGATTGTCCGAGAGCATCAGCATCAGAATATTCACGGGGTGAGATCCTGCCGCGCTGCCATCAGTTTTTGATAGATGGCGAGCGTGGCCTCCGTCTGCGCCCGCAACAAAAACCGCTCTGGCAACTCAATCTCCGGCCGGGGCTTATCCAGCAGTCCCAGCACGGCACTGGCAAACGCCCCGGTATCATCTGGTGTCACCAGTCCATCCCGGAAGCAGGCCTGCAGGGTTTCTGCGGCGCCGCCACGGTTGTAGGCCACCACCGGTGTGCCGGACGCCAGGGCTTCGGTTACTGTCCGCCCGAACGGCTCAGGCTTGGTGGACATATGGCACACCACATCGGCCAGCAGGTACAGGTTGGTCATGTCGTTGCGCTGGCCCAGGAAGGTGACCTTGTCGGTCAGGCCCAGGCGGCTGCGTTCTTTTTCCAGCTCTTGCAGAAATCTTTCCTTACCGGGCTCTGCGCCGCCAACGATGATGCCGTGACAGTCCGGCCGTTGGCGTACGATTCTGGCCATGGCTTCCATGAAATGCAGCTGGCCTTTCCAGCGGGAAATCCGGCCGGGCATCATGATGATCTTCTTGCCAGCCAGTTGTGGAAAGCGCGATAGCAGGATATCCAGCCACTGGTCGTTGATGGCGCGGTTACGGAAGGCGTCGATGTTTACGCCGCGCTGGATTACTGTCAGTTTGTTTTCCGGAACAGGAAAGTTTTCCAGTACGTAGTCCCGGACACAATTGGAAACCGCTATCACCTGGTCTGCCCTGGCCATGATGGCGCTGTACGGATTGACGGAATACATGCCGTGGAAGGTCGAGACTATGGCCGGGTGTTCGTTCCGTGGCAGTGTTTTCAGGGCCAGGTGAATAATCCATGCGGGCATCCTGGAGCGCACGTGCACAATATCCGGCTTGAGCTCTTGCAGCAGTTTGCGCATCGGCAAAACCTGCCCGAACGAGGCGGGTGTTTTACGGTGAATGGGCATGTGGATATGAGTCGAGCCCTGGCCGCGAACCTGTTCGGCCATTGGTCCACCGTTGGAGACCACGAATGACTGATGGCCGCGTTTGACCAGCTCGGCGGCGAATTCCACTGTGCCTCTTTCCACGCCACCGCTATAGAGCGCAGGAAGAGCCTGGAGAATCTTCATTGTCTGGCCTCCTTTCCTGATTTTTGAAAAGCAGCCAAATAGTTAGCCGCCACCCATCGGGCGGCCCGGTCGGCTTCCCAGAGTCGTTCATGCCTTTCTGCTTGTTCGGCCATCACGCTGGCATGGTCTGCCCAGTGGGCAATCAACCCCCGCTCTGTCAGGCGTTTTACGCCGTTCGCCACGCGGCTGTTGGCACGCGCATTCAGGTTCAGCAGGCCGGTGGGCACGCCGGAAGTGGCGGCTTCGCACACCATGGAAATGCTGTCCGGCGTTACCCACACTGCGCGGGAAGCAGCGAGCTGGTGGCTGAGCCAGTCGTCGTGGGTACGGGTGTGATGCACTACGGAGATTTTCGGGCTCTGCAATTCGGCCAGTCGCTCGCTGGTCGTTTCCGGCGTGCGACGGGAATCGGTGATGGTCCAGCGCCACTGAGGGTAGCGGGCTATCAGGTCGCTTATCTGATTCAGAATGGCATCTTCGTCCCAATCGAAATGTTCCGAACGCCCACCCACCAGGATCAGGGCTTCCGGTTTGCTGGTCAGCCGGGCGAGGGGTGTGATGGTGTTGATCACGCCTTCGGTGTGCAGGATATTGTTAGCAGGCTTTACCTCATCATGGGCCGGGATAATCGCGCCATCTACCCAGCCCAGTGGGAAGGCCGGTTTCATCAATATCAGGGTTTTGGCCTTGCCCAGGCGCCGAAGTGCCAGCAATAAACGGTGAGTACCGGTGCCTGCGGCCACGATCAGGGCCGGTTTGGGCAGTGCTGTATCCATGGCTGGGGCCACACCCAGCAGGGCTCGCCACAGAGGTACCGGGTATTCTTCGGCACTGATCCAGTAGAGCGCCGCGCCGGTCAGCACCCGCAGGCGATTGCCCAGCCCCTTGAGTTGGTTTTTGTGGCCGGGCTTGTTGTCTGTCAGCAGCCAGACAACCGGTGCTTGCGAGTGATTGCTCACGAGTTAGTCCTTGCGCTTTCGCCCGTAGAAACCAGGGTCATCCCTGTCTGGGCGGGTCTTGAAGCGGCGGTGCATCCAGAGGTACTGATCTGGGGCCTTTCGGATTTCCCTTTCAATGATGGCATTGATGCGGGTGGCATCTTCCTGATCGTCGCCGCTCGGAAAGTTATCCAAAGCCGGATGAAAGTATATGTCGTAACCAGGTTTGCCATCCCGGCGGAAATGGCTGAACGGAACAACTTTGCAGCCGCTGCGTTCGGCGATTCGCGACGTGGCGGTAATGGTGCCGGCGGGGATGCCGAAAAACGGCGCGAACACGATATCCTTACGGCCGTAATCCTGATCGGTAGCATACCAGACCGCCCGGTTTTTCTTCAGACTGCGAAACAGGCCCCGGAGGTCCCGGGCGCCCAGCACGGTGCCGTAGCGGCGTTCCCTGGCTCTTGTCATTACCGCGTTCATCAGCGGGTTGTTATGATCCCGCTGCATGACATCTGCTTCGATGAACTGTGTAACCAGGCTGCCGCCCAGGTCCAGGGTGCTGTAATGCCCTCCCAGTAATAAGACGCCTTTGCCGCCAGCCAGGGCCTGTTCGAAATGCTCAAGGCCATGGACTTGTGTGATGCCCGTGAGCCTGGCTGGGTCACGAAACCAGGCAATACCTATCTCCAGCAAGCCAATCCCGTTGGCGATAAAGGCATTGCGAACCAGCGCGGCCTGTTGCTGCTGGTTCAGCTCCGGGAAACACAGGCGAATATTCACTTCGGCAATATGGCGCCGGCTTTTCGCCAGCCGCCAGGCCAGCAGGCCAGCAATCTTGCCCAGCCACCATTGCAGGCGCAGCGGCAACTGGGCCACTAGCCACATCGCGGCTATGCCAAGCCAGGTTGGCCACCATCGTGGATGGCGGTAGGCGGAATAGTCTGTGTTTCGTGGTAGTTTGCGGTACTTCTTCTTCAAAATCGTGAATCCTGCATCGACAAACGGTTTTCCGGGGGGCAAGATGCCCGTCCAGAGAAAAATTGGCCCTATGATAACGCACTGTTTTGCCGGGAGTCCTGCGTGTTCCAGTTTATCTATTCCCAGCTGATTCGCCTTGCGCTGCCGTTCATACTGATCCGGTTGTGGTGGCAAGGGCGTAAAGCGCCCGCGCTGCGGCGTGACTGCCAGCATCGCCTGGGTTGGGTGCCCGAAATCTCTGGCCCGGTTATCTGGGTGCATGCGGTGTCTGTGGGTGAAACCATTGCCGCTGGCCCTTTGGTCAGGCGTCTGCTTGCCAGAAATCTCGGCGCAACCATCCTGATGACGGCCATGACCGATACCGGGTTGGCCCAGGCCCGCAAGATGTTCGGTGACAGGGTAACCTATGCGTATGCCCCCTACGATACGCCTGGCGCCATCCGTCGTTTTCTGGACCGCATCAATCCCAGGATTCTCGTTATTCTCGAAACTGAAATCTGGCCCAATATGATCCGCCAATGCCGCCGGAGGAGAGTTCCGGTTTTCCTGATAAATGCGCGCTTGTCCGAGCGTTCTGCCCGTGGTTACGAACGGGTCAAAGGGCTGGCCGCGCCGATCATGAAAAGCATTACCTGGGTGGCGGCGCAGGCCGACCGGGATGCTGACCGGTTTCGGCGCATTGGCGTTGCCGCCTCCCACGTTGAGGTTACTGGTAGTGTGAAGTTTGATGTCGATATACCGGATGATGTGCGTGCGGCTTCCCGTGCCTTGCGTGAGGAGCTTGGGGGTCGCCCGGTCTGGATTGCCGGCAGCACGCACTCCGGAGAAGACCAGCAGTTGCTTGACGCTCATCAGGGAATACTTCAGCAACATCCTGAGGCTTTGCTGATTATTGTGCCCAGGCATCCGGATCGCTTTGACTTGGTTGCCGAGCTGGCGGAGAAAGAGGGATTTTCTGTTGCCCGTCGTTCGACCGGTGATGACCCTGCTCAGGCCCAAGTCTATCTGGGCGACACCATGGGCGAGCTGATGATGCTCTACGGTGCCAGTGATATTGCCTTTGTCGGAGGCTCGTTGATCGAACGGGGCGGGCATAATCCGCTGGAGCCGGCAGCCTGGGGAATACCGGTTTTTTCAGGTCCCCACGTATTCAACTTTGAAACCATTTTTGAACACTTGCTGACGGATGGCGGTGTTCAGGTAATAGACGGGGCGGATGCTTTGGCCACGGCGATCAGCAAGTTGATGGCTGATAAAGAGGAGTGTCGGGCCTACGGAGAGCGTGCATTGAGTGTCGTTCAGAAAAACCGTGGCGCCCTTGATAAGGTTGTCGAAGGCATTATTGAACGCCTGTAACCCCGGGCATCGCGGGTGATGCCCGGGGCTCTCCTTTTCAGGATTACTGAGTAGGGTCGTCCAGTGTCCGGTCTTCTTCTGCCATGGCTTCTATGCCGCGGGCACCTTCACTCAGCCAGTTGTTCAGATCCACCAGATCCTGGGGGCTCAGGGTTCCGGCTGCCTGTTTCAGTTGCAGGGTATTGATCACGTAGTCATACCGTGCATTTGCGTAATCCCGAAGGGCAACGTAGTACGCCCGCTCGGCATCCAGCACTTCCACAATGTTGCGGGTACCAACGTCATAACCGGCCCGGGTGGCATCCAGTGCGCTGCGACGGGAGATGATGGTCTGTTCCAGGGCCGATGCCGTTTCCACGTTGTTGTTCACGGTGAGGAACAGGCTGCGGGTGTTCACCTGCACATCGCGACGGACGGTGTTCAGATCCTGCTCGGCTGCGGTAACCAGAGAGCGTTGTTGGCGCACGCCGGCTTGAGTGCCGCCGCCCATGTAGAGGGGCACGTTCAGCTCGAGGCCAATAACCCCCTGGGTTCCCTCCTGCTGCGGGTTCCGGGCTCCGTCCAACTCAGACTCGCCGTAGGAGGCTACCAGATCCACTGTTGGCAGATGGCCGGATTTGGCAACTTTAAGATTAGCCTCGCTGGCGTTCAGTTGGGACAGGGCCGCTTGAATAGACCAGTTCTGGTCCAGAGCGGTTGTCTCCCAGGCATTCGGGTTCATGGGTTCAGGTCGACCGAGCGGGAAATTCTCGCGCAGGTTTTCCAGGTCTTCAGCATATTCGCCGGTCAGTCGCGCCAGCTGCTCGCGGGCGACATTCAACTGGTTTTCTGCAGCAATGCGCTGGCTCTTGCTGTCGTCA
Organism: Marinobacter sp. C1S70; assembly: GCF_000475355.1. NCBI lineage: Bacteria > Pseudomonadati > Pseudomonadota > Gammaproteobacteria > Pseudomonadales > Marinobacteraceae > Marinobacter > Marinobacter sp. C1S70. The sequence goes on from NZ_AXBW01000028.1 coordinate 76,767, forward strand.
TAGCTGGCGCGGGCCTCGTACACTTCGGTGATGGCGATCAGGCCGACATCGAAGCGTTCCTGCGCCTGTTCATACTGGCGCTGGATTGCTGCTTCAGTCGCGCGAGCTGTTGCAACGGTATCCTGAGCGCGCAGGACATTAAAATAGGCGGTTGCAACATCCAGAATCAGTTGTTGCTGGGCCAGGTTGTACTGGGCCTGGGCGGCTTCGGTCTGGAACTGGCTGGCGTCGTAGCGGAACCAGTTGTCGGCGCGGAAAACCGGTTGCGACAGTTGAACGCCGTAGTTGAATGACTTGTAGCTGTCTCCCGGGCCGTTCTCAGCGTCGAAATCTGTGTGGTTGGCCTCGGCAAACGCGCCAACCTGCGGTAACAGGGTGCTCTTGCTCACATCGCTGGCCGCTTGTTGGGCCTGAAACTGTGCCAAGGCTGAGGCGATGCCGGAGTCGTATGACAGTGCCTGCTCGTAGGCCTCCACAAGATCCAGAGAGAAAGCGGGCTGGGCGGCCAGCAGGGTGATCAAACCTGGAAGTAAACGTTTCTTCATTATTGCTCCTGAAAACTATCTCCGGGCATCCGTGATCTGGACACAGGTATCGGCAGGTCAACGTGTAGAGCGCGGGTTTATCCCGATAGTGACCCAAAGGTATTGGTGGCCCATTATGGACAATAATCGTTCCCGTCTCTACACTTGAAAAGTTCACTCATTTTGTGAGCAAAACAGAATATTTATCGCGTCTTGACGGGGTGCTGATTCGCCTGAACCAGGCGATCGGCTGAGATTGCAACGCAGAACCCGCGACCTGATCCGGATAATACCGGCGTAGGGATTAAGGCCAGATGAACCGCGACACCATGCCTGTAGGGCTATTTGTCGCAACTCCGTCATACGCGACCCGATACCACAAGACCATCCGGGAGCAGATCATGACGGACTTACCAGCATACCTCAGCGACTCCGCAAAAGTAGACTCCGCAGCAATCAAACCATTACCAAGCTCACGAAAAATATACGTGCAGGGTAGCCGAGCCGATCTCCGCGTGCCTATGCGGGAAATTACTGTGGGTGACACCCCCACCGAAATGGGCGGGGAAAAGAATCCTCCGGTGGTTGTCTACGACACCTCCGGGCCCTATTCAGACCCGGAAGCCAGCATCGATCTGCGCAAGGGGCTGCCGCCGGTGCGCGCTGCATGGATTGCCGAACGCGGCGATGTCGAACAACTGGAAGGGTATACCTCTGAGTTTACCCGCCGGCGTATGAAAGATCCGACTCTGGATCCGCTCCGGTTTATGGACGAGCGCAAACCCCTGCGTGCCAAACCCGGCAACAATGTGTCCCAGATGCATTACGCCCGGCAGGGCATTGTTACGCCGGAAATGGAGTACATTGCCATCCGGGAGAACATGAAGCTGCAGGAAGCCCGAGAGAATGGATTGCTGGCCGAGCAGCACCCCGGCCAGTCATTCGGCGCCAACCTGCCGAAAGAAATTACCCCGGAGTTCGTCCGCGACGAAGTGGCCCGTGGCCGCGCCATCATTCCAGCCAATATCAACCACCCGGAAATCGAACCGATGATCATCGGCCGCAACTTCCTGGTGAAGATCAACGGCAACATCGGCAACTCGGCTGTGACCTCCTCCATTGAAGAGGAAGTGGAAAAGCTTACCTGGGGCATTCGCTGGGGAGCGGATACCATCATGGATCTGTCCACCGGCAAGAACATTCACGAAACCCGGGAATGGATCATTCGCAACTCCCCGGTTCCCATCGGCACCGTGCCCATCTACCAGGCCCTGGAAAAAGTCGGCGGCGTGGCCGAAGACCTGACCTGGGAAATCTTCCGCGACACCTTGATTGAACAGGCGGAGCAGGGCGTGGATTACTTCACCATCCATGCCGGCGTACGCCTGCACCACGTGCCACTGACCGCCAAACGCACCACGGGCATCGTGTCCCGGGGCGGCTCGATCATGGCCAAGTGGTGCCTGGCTCACCACAAGGAAAGTTTCCTGTACGAGCACTTTGAAGACATCTGCGAAATCATGAAGGCCTACGATGTCTCCTTCAGCCTCGGTGACGGCCTACGCCCGGGTTCCATTGCCGATGCCAACGACGCGGCACAATTTGGCGAGCTGGAAACCCTGGGAGAACTCACCAAAATTGCCTGGAAGCACGACGTCCAGTGCATGATCGAAGGCCCCGGCCACGTGCCCATGCACCTGATCAAAGAAAACATGGATAAGCAGCTGGAATGCTGTGCCGAAGCGCCGTTCTATACGCTCGGACCGCTGATCACCGATATTGCCCCAGGCTATGACCACATCACGTCTGGCATCGGGGCGGCGATGATCGGTTGGTATGGCTGCGCCATGCTTTGCTACGTCACCCCGAAAGAGCATCTGGGCTTGCCCAACAAAGATGACGTAAAAACCGGCATCATCACCTACAAAATCGCTGCCCATGCTGCCGATCTCGCCAAAGGCCACCCAGGCGCCCAGATCCGCGATAACGCCCTGTCCAAGGCCCGCTTCGAGTTCCGCTGGGAAGACCAGTTCAACCTGGGGCTGGACCCGGATACTGCCCGCGCCTACCACGACGAAACCCTTCCCAAGGAATCGGCCAAGGTGGCGCATTTCTGTTCCATGTGTGGCCCCAAGTTCTGCTCCATGAAAATCTCCCAGGAGGTCCGGGATTACGCGGCAGAGCACGGTATCGATGAGGTGTCGGCGATTGATGCCGGTATGCAGGCGAAATCACGGGAGTTTGTGGAATCGGGCAGCAAGATTTACGACAAGATCTGACCCGCATTCACTTGGTTCCATGATGGCGTGAATCCGAGCCTGGTGGGGTGTTAACTTGCACCCCGCCGTGGCTCCGGCTATCGTTCAAGGCCGAATGCGCAACCGGGTGAAGTAATGCCAAAACCATTCCAGTTCAACGCCAGCGACGTCAAAGTCGAAAAACGTGAAACCGTGTTCCAGGGCTTCTTCCGCATGGACAAACTCTGGCTGACGCATCCGCGCTTCGATGGTCGCGACATGCCCGTCTTTACCCGGGAACTGTTTATCCGGGGTGATGCCACCTGCGTACTTCCATACGACCCGGCGCGCGACGAGGTTGTACTTCTGGAGCAGTTTCGTCTGGGTGCGCTCGGCCGTAATCAGTCCCCCTGGTTACTGGAGCTTGTTGCTGGTATGAATGAGGATGGTGAGAGCCCGGAAGAGGTGGCTCAGCGAGAAGGTCAGGAAGAGGCTGGGCTGAGTTTCAGTCGCCTGGACAAAATCTGCGATTATCTGGTGTCCCCCGGCGGCACCACGGAAATGATTCACCTCTATTGTGGTCAGATCAGCAGCGCCGAGGCCGGTGGTGTTTTTGGCATGGAGCATGAGCATGAGGACATTCTCAGCCACGTGGTTTCGGCTGATGAATGCTTCGCCATGATTGCCGATGGCCGCATCAATAACGCCGCCGCGATTATTGCCATCCAGTGGCTGCAACTGAACAGGGAGCGGTTGCGGCGGGAGTGGCAAGCATGACGGAGTGGGTAAAGCGGCCCAAGCAGTATGTGCCGGATCTGCGCCAGTTGGGAGCACTCTGCGACGGCAACTATCAGCGCCTGCGCAAGCTGCGCCAGCTTGAGGCTGACGGCAAGCCCGTATGCGAGTTCGAACTGCACCGGGAGAACCAGTACCTGGGCAGAGTGCGGATTGAAGTGCTGCAGACGGCCAGATTCACCGAAACCCTGTTGCTGGAACAAGTCCACAACATTGGTCGGTGGCTGAACAACCCCCGGATGACCGTTCGTGTTTATCACGATGCCTTGATGGCCGAAGTAATCAGCTGCTACCGGCAGCGACAGATTGCGCCCGTGAATGACTATCCCAACCGGTTCATGCACCACCCGGATGAAAAGGTTCAGGTGAATGGCTTCCTTGCCGATTGGCTGGACTACTGCCTGCGCTTCGGGCATCTGCCGATGGAGCATGCAGCCTGGTCGGCGGGCGAAGGCATCGATTGAAAGACATCATCTCTGCACGGTTTCTCAGTTCGCCGAAAGTCTATAAAGTCGGTTGTCGGACCTGTGGCAGAGTTGTCAAATACTGCAAAATCTAGCGTGCCGCTGGTCAGAATGTGATCCACCTTCCATTCGTGAACAATCAATCTGAACTCAGCCATCGTACACTTGTCTGGATTATCAACTGCTTGCAGAAAACAGAACAGGCCTGGCATGACCAAACCCACAACGGCGCGCCCACTCAATGTGTTGCAGCTTACCGATCCGCACCTGATGGCGTCTGCGGATGGCGCCTTGCTGGGAGTCAACACCCGTGACAGCCTGGCGGCGGTGATTGGCGAAGTGCTTCGCAATCACGGCCAGCCCGACCTGATTCTTGCCACCGGAGACCTCACCCAGGATTCATCGCCGGAGGCCTACCGGTATTTCGGTGAACAACTGCAGGCGTTTGATTGCCCCTCGCTCTGGATTGCTGGTAATCACGACGATTCTGCGCTGTTGTCTGCGATTGCGGCGGAGACCGGCTCTGATCAGAAACAATGGATACAGGGCGGCTGGCAGTTTGTCATGCTGGATTCCTCGGTACACGGCAAAGTGTTTGGTGAGCTTTCGGCCGATGAATTGAGTTTTCTCGATCGGGCTCTGTCCGAACGGCCAGAGCTGCCTGCTATGGTTTGCCTGCATCACCACCCGGTGGATATCGGCTCAGACTGGATGGAAAAAATCGGGCTCAAAAACCGGGACGCCTTCTGGCAAGTGATTGACCGGCATCCGCAGGTTCGTGTGGTGCTATGGGGTCATATTCATCAAGAGCTTGAACAGCAGCGCAATGGTGCATGTCTGCTGGCTACACCCTCCACCTGCATCCAGTTTGCCACAGGATCCAGCGACTTTGCCGTGGAGCCTTTGGCCCCCGGCTATCGCTGGCTGGAACTTGACCCCTCGGGATGCTTCAAAACGGAAGTCCGCCGGGCGGCCAGTTTCGAGTTTGACCTGGATGAGAAGAGTACCGGGTATTGATTCGGGCCTGGCTGAAGGCAGATCACGGTTTACGTTGACGGCTTTGATAATATGACAAGCCTGTGAAGGGGATTTCACAGGGAAGATCAGCACTCGTCAACGGATGACACGGAATGAAAATCATACAACCTCAGGATCTGCGGGCTGCGGATCTGCCAGGGCTGGAATCGCCCTTTTTTGCCTTGGAAAAAGCCCGGCGCTTTATTCAGAACAACCCCAACATAAATCTGGAGCGCCTCCTTGGACAGCCGGCAACTTACGGTCTGGGAGCGCGGGCGTTCAATCTACAGCGCAATACCCATATTGAAAATGTCCTCCGGGAAATACGGGATGGGCGACTTCTTCTGGTTTTTGACAGTATTGATGGCGAGCCATCCTCACCCGTCGTGCGTTGGCGTGAGGAGGTGGGAGGCGAGGGCCGTTGGCAGGTGACAGACGCCGGAGTTGATCATGAGATCATCGCCGGAGTAAACGCTCTGAATCAGCACGGTATTACCCCGGGAGATTTGCGGGTTCAGGGCAGTCTGGGCGTGGGAAGTCTGCCTTCAGGCGATTTCGCGATGGAGTATCGCCTTAAACAGCGCGAGCAGGCTTCGCGGCAAGACGTTCAATCCGGCGGCTCACCCAGCTCATTCTCGAAAAACGTTTTGCCTGTCTCTCCACTGACCAAGACGACCGAATCTTCCACCACCGAAGCACCTCCGGAGGTCCATCTCGAAATCGGCATCTTCACTGATGGCACCCTCAACAATGCTGAAAATTCCAGGGAACTGGAAGAGCGAGTGGCGACCGAATGCGTTGAGGCTTTTGAGCGCGGCGAGATGTCACTGGAGGAATGTGAGTATCGATTGTCTCTGGCATTGGGTGGGAGTTATGGCAATGCGCCGAGTAATGTGGCGAAGCTGGCTCGTCATTATATTGAGTCCAGTGAAGAGTCGAATGGTCGAGCTATACATCGTCTGTTGATTTATGCGCCTGGTATTGGCACCAAAACTGGCGAAGGTGATTCGCTGGTTGGATCTGTTTCTGGAATGGGGGAAACAGGAATTGTTAGTCAGGTGAGAAATGCGTTTTTTCGAGTTGTTCGGCGAATTTATGGTTTGGGATTGTCGAGCAATATTAGAACGCTAACGGTAGATTTATTCGGATTCAGTCGTGGAGCAGCCTCGGCTCGCCTGGCTGCCCACGAAATACTCGAAGGACCAACTGGTGCACTGGGGCGGATGTTTCAGTCATTTGACATGGAATGGCCAGGTAAGGTTGCTGTCCGCTTTGTGGGGGTATTCGACACTGTGGCTGCGGTAATTAATCCGCTCGCCATTGATTTATCGCCGTCGAATGAGCGTAATGCACCTGTTACTGTCTATCTCGATCCCAAAAAGGTAGAGGCCGCAGCGCATTTAATTGCAGCTGACGAACATCGGGAAAATTTCTCCCTCAACAGCTTACGGAATTCTGATGGCAGTCTCCCTGAAAACTTCCGGGAAATCTCATTGCCGGGGGTGCATTCCGATATCGGTGGTGGTTACTCGGATAATCAACGCGAGGATGTTCTGGTAACTCCTTACTATGTGATTCCGACACATCGTCATCGTTGGCCAGAGCAGACGATGGAATGGGATAACCTGAATAACTTGAAACTCAAATTTGAATCGGAAGGCTGGATCGGGGAATACAGTATGCCTGTTCAATCATCTGAAGAACCGGATCCAGCACCCAGTCAGCTCGGTCCGCTGGGAGATGCTTATTATCAAGTGCATAAGAAAGTATCCGCTCACCCGGCGCCAGATGGACGGGTAGAGCTGGCGTTGCGGATGGTGCGGCAGGTTAGGGGAGAGTACTCCAGAATAGCTTTCAAAGTTATGTGGGAATTGGCCAGCCAGGCTGGAGTGCCGCTACGAGATATTCGTGCAGACGAAGAAACGCGTATACCTGATGACTTGATGCAAGTTTCCGAGGACATTCTTCATCAAGTTATTTCTGGTTGTGATTCTCCCTCGTTGACCTTGGGTCAACAGGCATTGATTAGGCAGCGCTATGTTCACTATTCGGCAAACTATAACGCGTTAAGGTTTATGATCGGTGAAACCGTTACGAACATTCGTTTCGGACGAAACTTTAGTCCTAATGCTCCTGCTTCGTCAGGAGAGCGCGCCATTCATGCCAACCGATAAGGTGCCGTTATGTATTCTCTTCGAAGGCTTTTGATGATTGTCAGCGTTGGCTTGCTTATCACTGGCTGCTCCACATCGAAGAAAGGTGATATTCCCTGGTATATTGGTGTAGCTGCTCCCCAGCACTATGAGATGTGGGTGATGAACATGCACCTCGAGAGGTCGGGTGAGCGCAGCTGGCGCGTGCCTATAGGCACTGTTTCATGTTGTTGGACGGGCAAGTATGGTCCACGAGGTGGTGGCGGTGAAATGGATCCGTTTCCCAACTTGATTGCGCTTCACTGGTTCTCGTATGCCGAGCAGAAGTTTTACTCAACGTTGATCAGGGTTCCTGACGATCTGGAAGCCAGAATGAGTGTGCCCGCCCTTACCACGACTCCTAGTGGCAAAGAACGTTATATGCCCCGCCATAGCCTGGTACTTGGCCTGGCCCCCGGCGGCCAGGTCGTAATGTGGATGATGAGCCAGCGAAGTAACGCGGTGGAGGTGATGCGAGTATCTGCTACTGAGGTTGAGGGCGACCCCGCCGATTTTGCCAGTGCCACAGCGTCTTATCTGGAGGAGCATGGCGATTACCTGGAAGAGCACGGCTTGCAGCTCGACAAGTGGTAGCCGCACCGATCAATCTGCGGGTGCCTTTTTTTGAGCGCACCCACAGATTGCAGGTTTGTGCATCCTAGCTTCTCAGTTCCCGTGCGGCCGCTACCATGGTTTCCAGTGCCGGCGTCACTTCTTCCCATTTCCGCGTTTTCAGGCCGCAGTCCGGGTTAATCCACAGCCGTTCTGCGGGGATACGTTCAGCCGCCAGAGTCATCAGGTTGATGATGTGTTCCTTGTCAGGAATGTTGGGCGAATGGATGTCGTATACGCCCGGACCAATGTCGTTGGGGTATTCAAAGCTCCGGAACGCATCCAGCAGTTCCATGTCTGACCGAGAGGTCTCGATGGTGATGACATCGGCATCCATACGGGCAATGGCTTCGATGATGTCGTTGAATTCCGAGTAGCACATATGGGTATGGATCTGGGTGCTGTCATCTACGCCGTTGGCGGCGATGCGGAAGCTGTTGATTGCCCACTCCAGATACGTTGCCCAGTCCGACTTTCTCAGCGGCAGACCTTCGCGCAGAGCGGCTTCGTCGATCTGGATGATGTTCACGCCGGCTTGTTCCAGATCCTGAACCTCCTCGCGAATTGCCAGGGCCAGTTGCAGGCAGGAATCCTTGCGAGGCTGATCATCCCGCACGAAAGACCAGTTCAGAATCGTCACCGGGCCGGTCAGCATCCCTTTCACTGGTTTGTCCGTCAGCGACTGGGCATAGCGGATCCATTCCACGGTCATGGCCTGGGGTCGGCGGATATCGCCAAACAGAATCGGAGGTTTCACGCAGCGCGAACCGTAAGACTGAACCCAGCCGAAGCGCGTGAAGGCATAGCCGTCCAGTTGCTCGCCAAAGTATTCCACCATGTCATTACGTTCGGGTTCGCCGTGTACCAGGACATCCAGTCCGAGCTTTTCCTGCTCTTCCACGCAACGAACGATTTCTGCTCGCATTTGTTCGATGTAAGCCTTTTCGCTCAGCTCGCCCTTACGGAATTGCAGTCGCGCCTGTCGAATCTCGCGGGTTTGCGGGAAAGATCCGATGGTCGTGGTCGGGAAGGCGGGCAGGTTTAGTCTCTCCCGCTGGCGGACGATCCGCTGAGGGTAGGGACTCTGGCGATTGCCAAGCTCAGACGTGGCGGCGGCAACGGCCTTTCGAACCTCCGGATTGGTCACGCGATGGGAGCTGCGGCGGCTATCGATGGCCAATTGATTGTCTGCCAGCTCGGCGCGCACGCTGCTGCGGCCCTCGTTCAGTGCTCTGGCGAGAATCTTCAGTTCGTCGAGTTTCTGAACCGCAAACGCCAGCCAGTTGCGAATGTCGCGATCTAGTTCCTGTTCCCGGGAGAGATCGACAGGGACATGCAGAAGCGAGCAGGTTGGTGCCAGCCACAAACGTTGCCCCAGTTTTTCGTTCAGGGGTTCCAACCAGCCCAGAGTGCTGTTCAGATCCGATTTCCAGATGTTGCGACCGTTGACCACCCCGAGAGAAAGCACCTTGTGGCTCGGCAGCCAGTCTGCCACGCGACTGACCTCGGCCGGCGCGCTGATGGCATCAACGTGCAGGCCTGCAACGGGCAATTCGCACGCCAGTTGAAGATTGTCCCTGAGCTCGCCGAAATAGGTGGCCAATAGCAGTTTCGGGCGGTTCGTTTTGAGCTGGTGGTAAGCCAGATTAAAGGCATAACGCCAGTTGGCGTCCAGGTCCGTGACCAGGGCAGGTTCGTCAATCTGAACCCATTCCGCGCCGGCATCCGCCAGGGCTTCCAGGAGTTGGGAGTACACCGGTAGCAGGCGCTCCAGCAAATCCAGAGGATTGCTTCCATCCGAGGTTTTTCCCAGCCAGAGATAGGTCACCGGGCCAATAATCACGGGTTTTGCGTTGAGTCCCTGCTTCCGTGCTTCGGACAGTTGTGTTAACAGTCGTTCCGGATTGAGTTCAAAGTGAGTGTCAGCTGTCAGCTCCGGCACAATATAGTGGTAGTTGGTGTCAAACCACTTGGTCATCTCGCCAGCGGCAGTGGCGCAGCAGGGGCTATCATTGGCACCCCGGCCACGTGCGGCACGGAAGTAAGCGTCCAGCTCCGAGCCTTCTTTGCTGGCGGCCCGGATGGGGAGGTTTCCCAGAGTGACGGACATATCCAGCACCTGGTCATAAAGGGAAAAATCGCCTACCGGCACGTAATCGAGCCCGGCCTGTTGCTGCCAGTGACGCCGGCGCAGATCGGCTGCCGTGATGGCCAGTTCCTGTTCGGTTTGCCGGCCGCCCCAATAGTCTTCCAGCGCGAATTTCAGCTCACGCTGGCCACCGATACGGGGGAAGCCGAGGTTATGTGTGGTTGCCATGATTGAGTCCTTGAATCCTGTGTGTTGAGTCAGGTCTCAAGGTTAGGTGGGCTTTTGCATGAATAAAAATGGTATTATTTCACTAAATCATGAAAAACGTTCACGGAAAGGTTATGGTCGAGCGGCATCATCTGGAAATCTTGCGAGCGGTGGAGCGCCAGGGTTCACTGACGGCTGCGGCGGAACAGCTACACCTCACCCAGTCGGCGTTGTCCCACGCTATTCGTAAACTGGAGCAACAACTGGGCACTTCGGTCTGGCTCCGAGAGGGGCGTCAGTTGCGTTTGACTCAGGCTGGTCATCAACTGCTGGCATTGGCCAATCGTTTGCTGCCGCAGTTTGAACACGCTGAGATGCAGATTCACCAGATTGCCCAAGGGCAGCGCGGCAGCTTGCGAGTTGGCATGGAGTGTCACCCCTGCTATCAATGGCTTCTGAAAGTAGTAGGCCCTTACTTGCAGCAGTGGCCGGATGTCGATGTGGATGTGAAACAGGAGTTCCAGTTCGGCGGTATGGGCGCGTTGTTTGGTCATGATATCGACTTGCTGGTTACCCCGGACCCGTTGCATAAGCCCGGTGTACGTTTTGAGCCCGTGTTCGATTATGAACAGGTGTTGGTGGTGTCGGAAGATCATTCGCTTGCCGATGAAAAATGGGTAGAGCCGCATCAACTCGAAAAAGAAACGCTGATTACTTATCCGGTGGCAGTAGAGCGTCTGGACATCTTCACGCGGTTTTTTCTGCCGGCGCATACCGCACCGGCACGCCATAAGACCATTGAGACCACCGATATCATGTTGCAGATGGTTGCTGCAGGGCGAGGGGTGAGTGCGTTACCACGCTGGCTGGTGGATGACTATGCCCGGAACATGCCCATCAGAGCCCTGAAACTCGGTCAACAAGGTATGCCCAAACAGATTTTTCTGGGTTTCCGGGAGCGTGACGAGGCGGTGGATTATCTGAACGCGTTCGTGAAGCTGGCCCGCAGCATTCGCTGGAACTAATCTCTTCGGTTAAACTGCGCGGAAAATTATCACAGGACACACAAATCATGAGTGAAATCCCTTCTGATCTGAAGTACATCGAAACTCACCAGTGGGTGCGCGTTGACGCTGACGGCACCGCCACCGTGGGCATCACCGATTTTGCCCAGGAGCAGCTGGGAGATGTGGTCTACATCGGTGTGCCGGAAACGGGCGCAACGGTAAACGGCGGCGAAGAAGCCGGAGTGGCAGAATCCGTGAAATCCGCCTCAGACGTATTCAGTCCGGTAACCGGCGAGGTCATCGAGATCAACGAAAAGCTCGAAGACGAACCGGAAATCGTTAACGAAGACCCCTACGGCGATGGCTGGATGTTCAAGGTGAAGCTGGCCGACGAAGGCGAGCTGGAAGGCCTCATGGATGCGGCTGCCTACGCTGAACACGTGGCTGCTGAGGAATAGTTGTTGATGGAATTCCCCGTTCTCTATCTGCGCAAAGGCGCAGAACGTCGTCTCCGGGCCGGTCATTTGTGGGTGTACAGCAACGAGGTGGATACCCGCCGCAGCCCGCTAACGGAGTTTCAGCCCGGCGCGCAGGTGCAGGTTCGGGCATCGAACGACAAACCGATGGGGGTGGCGTTTGTGAACCCCCATGCCCTGATCTGCGGTCGTTTGATCAGTCGTGATGCTGCTCACGGCATGACGTCCAAGCGGCTGACTGATCGCATGGAGGCGGCACTGAGTCTGCGGGAGCGATTGTTTGATAAACCCTTTTATCGCTGGGTATTCGGCGACAGCGATGGTCTCTCTGGCCTGGTAGTAGACCGGTTCGATGATGTCGTCGTAGTGCAGATCTCCACCGCCGGCATGGAGCAGATGAAGGAGGCTATTGTCCGTGCCGTCCAGCGCCTGGCTCATGCCCGCATCATAGTGCTGAAGAACGATGGAAAAATGCGCAAGGTTGAAGGGCTGGATACTTACGTGGAATTTGCCCACGGTCCGGAAGCCGACACTGTGCTGGTGGAAGAAAACGGCGCCCGCTTTGAAGTGCCCCTGGCGGGCGGCCAGAAAACCGGCTGGTTCTACGACCACCGCATGAATCGACAGCGCCTGCAAGCCTACGCGCCCGGAAAAAAGGTTCTTGATGTGTTCAGTTACGTGGGCGGTTGGGGCGTTCAGGCCGCTTGTGCCGGCGCATCCCAGGTGACCTGCGTGGATGCATCCTCAGCCGCTGTAGATGCGGTACACCACAACGCCAAACTGAATGGGCTGGAGAACGTGGATACCATTGAAGGCGATGCCTTTGATGCCCTGAAAGCCCTGGCGGACGAAAAGGAAAAATTCGACATCGTGGTGCTGGACCCTCCTGCCTTGATCCCGCGCCGCCGGGACCAGAAAGCCGGTGAGCAGGCCTATGCCCGGTTGAATCAATTGGGGCTCCGGCTGCTGGAACGCGACGGACTACTGGTGTCGGCCTCCTGTTCCATGCACCTTTCCCAGGAAAAGCTGATCGATATTATTCGTAGCAGCGGCCGCAAGATCGACCGGTTTGTGCAGTTGCTGGAACAGGGTCACCAGGCGCCGGATCATCCGATCGTACCGGGCATTCCGGAGACGGACTATATCAAGTCCTGCTTTGTGCGTTCCCTGACTGGGTTTTTGTGATCTGCGGGCGTTACGCCCGCAGCGAAATCACCGCCCAGCCATTCTCAATTGCCGTTTTCTCCAGGGTAGGGTCCGGATCCACCGCCACGGGATTGTCCACCTTCCGCAACAGCGGCAGATCATTGTGGGAATCGCTGTAGAACCAGGCGCCCTCAAGGCTCTCGCCGTGGGCAGTCAGCCAGTCATTCAGCCGCTCCACCTTGCCCTCCTGAAAACTCGGTGTGCCCGCCACTTCGCCGGTAAACTTCCCGTTCACCAGCTCAGGCTCTGTGGCAATCAAGTGATCCACGCCCAGCAATTCCGCGATGGGCTCCGTAATAAAACGGTTGGTCGCGGTAATAATCATCAGCGTGTGACCCTGCTCACGATGGTCTGCGAGTAACTTCACCGCCTTGTCCTGCATCATCGGCTGCACCTTCTTGGCCATAAAAGTCGCCCGCCAGTCCTCGAGCTCATCCATGTTGTGGCGAGTGAGCGGCGCCAGCACAAAGCGCTGGTAATGGAAAACATCCAGCTCTCCATTCAGGTATTCCTGATAGAAGCGGTCGTTGGCCCGCTTGTACTCCTCCGCATCCACCATGCCCTCTTCCACCAGGAATTCGCCCCAGGCGTGGTCGCTGTCCCCGGCCAGCAAAGTGTTATCCAGATCAAAAATCGCGAGCGTCAAGCCTTCCCCTCCCATCCGTACAGGCCTTATGGCAAAGGCGACAGTCTACCACGGCACGCCAGTAACGTGCCGCCAACAGCTCCGTTTGCCGAAGTCTTGGGTTTCTGTAAGAATGAGAGCAACTTGGACAATTTTCGCCGGTTAAAAAATAACCGGCAGCCGACTACTACGAGGACTGTGCCGTGATCGACTCAGACGGTTTCAGACCCAACGTCGGAATCATTCTGGCCAACCACAGGGGAGAAGTTCTCTGGGCAAGGCGAATAGGGCAGGACTCCTGGCAGTTTCCTCAGGGCGGTATCAAGCACAACGAAACCCCCGAGGATGCACTCTACCGGGAGCTTGGAGAGGAAATCGGCCTGTGTGCCAGCGATGTGGAAATCATCAGCTGCACCCGGGGCTGGCTGCGTTACCGGCTTCCGAGGAGGATGGTACGCCATAACTCGCACCCCGTATGCGTGGGGCAAAAACAGAAATGGTTCCTGCTGAGGATGTTATCGCCAGATGCGCATGTACGCGTGGATGGCACGGATTCACCGGAATTCGACGGCTGGCAGTGGGTGAGCTACTGGTATCCGTTGGGGCAGGTGGTTTCATTTAAACGAGAAGTATACAGACGCGCGTTGAGGGAACTGGCCCCCAGACTGTTTCATAACATGGAGCAGTGGCACCGGGCCGAGAACCCACGGCGTATGAAGGAACATCAGAAATGACGGACTGACTCCATGCTGAGCATCCTGCGAAGTCTAGTACAAGAGGTAAACAGCGCCCGCGATCTCCAGGAGGCGTTGGAAATCATTGTATCGCGGGTGCAAAAGGCCATGGGCACAGAGGTCTGCTCGGTTTATCTGCTGGATCCCGCCTCCAATCGCTACATCCTGATGGCCACCGAAGGCCTTTACAAAGACTCCGTGGGTCAGGTCAGCCTGGCCTACTCCGAGGGTCTGGTGGGGCTTGTCGGTTCCCGTGAGGAACCCATCAATCTTGAAGATGCGCCATCCCACCCGCGCTACCGTTACTTCCCGGAAACCGGTGAGGAGCGCTTCCGCTCGTTTCTGGGTGTGCCGATTATCCACCATCGCCGGGTACTGGGCGTGCTGGTGGTGCAGCAGCGGGAAAGCTCCCGTTGCTTCGATGAAGGTGAAGAAGCATTCCTGGTTACTGTTTCGGCGCAATTGGCGGGGGTGATTGCCCACAGTGAGGCCACAGGTGCCATCAGTGGTTTGTCGCTGACGGGTGAGGAAGCCCGCGATGTCAGTTTCAGCGGCGTTCCCGGAGCGCCGGGTGTCGCCATTGGAACGGGCGTGGTGGTTTATCCTGCCGCCGATCTGGACGTGGTTCCGGAAAAGCCGACCGAAGACATCGATCAGGAGCTGGAACTCTTTCGTTCAGCTGTTTCGGCGGTGCGGGAAGATATCGAGCGCGTTGCCAACCGCCTTGCTTCCCAGCTCCGGCCGGAAGAGCAGGCGTTGTTCGATGTTTACCTGCGGATGCTGGGAGATGAGGCGCTACCGGGTGAGGTGGCGAATCGAATCCGGGAAGGCATCTGGGCTCAGGGCGCCTTGAAACAGGTGGTTCAGCAGTATGTGCGTCATTTTGAGATGATGGACGACCTGTACCTGCAAGAGCGCGCAGTCGACATCCGTGATCTGGGCCGCCGGCTACTCTCGCACCTGCAGGAAGGTGAGCAGAAGCATCTCGAATATCCCGAGCGCACAGTGCTGGTGAGTGAAGAGCTGACGCCGGCTATGCTTGGTGAAGTGCCCAAAGGGCAGCTGGTCGGGCTTGTCTCGGTTAAGGGTTCGAGCAACTCCCACGTCGCCATTCTGGCCCGGGCCATGGGTGTACCCACGGTGATGGGACTGGTGGACATTCCGGTAAACCAGCTCGAAGGCCGGGAACTGGTTGTTGACGGTTTTGAGGGACAGATATTTGCTTCTCCCTCGGCGGATCTTCGGGCCTTTTTCCAAGCCATCTGCGACGAAGAGGACGAGCTGGTTCGGGGCCTTGAAGCACTGCGCGACAAGCCTTGCGAGACCACCGATGGCCACCGGGTCTCCCTGCTGGTAAACACCGGTTTGATGACCGACGTGGTGCGCTCTCTTTCCCATGGTGCCGAAGGTATCGGCCTGTACCGCACCGAAGTGCCGTTCATGATCAAGGACCGCTTCCCGTCGGAGCAGGAGCAGCGGGAATACTACCGGGAACAGCTGGAGGCCTTTGCCCCCAACCCGGTGACCATGCGAACCCTCGATATTGGCGGTGACAAGGCACTCACCTATTTCCCTATTCAGGAAGAAAACCCGTTCCTGGGCTGGCGCGGTATCCGGGTAACGCTGGACCACCCCGAGATCTTCCTGGTTCAGGTGCGGGCCATGCTCAAGGCCAGTGAGGGCCTGAACAATCTGCAGATCATGTTGCCGATGATCAGCAATATTTCTGAGGTGGAGGAGTCCCTGCACCTGATCTATCGGGTCTATCACGAAGTCCGTGAAGAAGGTTACGACATCCACATGCCCAAGGTGGGTGTGATGGTGGAAATCCCGGCGGCGGTGTACCAGATTCGTGAGCTGGCTGAGCGGGTGGACTTCCTGTCGGTGGGCTCCAACGATCTGACCCAATACCTGCTGGCAGTAGATCGAAACAACCCGCGGGTGGCGCAGCTCTATCACTCCTATCATCCTGCCGTTCTTCAGGCACTGGTGCGGGTGGCTCAGGATGCCCATTCGGTGGGCAAGCCGGTGGGTATCTGTGGCGAACTGGCGGGTGATCCGGGCGGCGCTCTGTTGTTGATGGCCATGGGGTATGACTCCTTGTCGATGAACGCAGCCAGTCTGCCGAAAGTAAAGTCCGTGATCCGCAGCGTGGGGCGGGAGTGGGCCATTCAGCTATTGGAAGATGTACTGTTGCTGGATTCGCCCCACGTCATCAAGAGTTGTGTTGATCTGGCGCTGCGTAATGCCGGATTTGGTCGCTATTTGCGGCCTGCCCGCACTTCGTCAGCAGCGCTGGCGGAACAGGCCGTTTCCTGAGCATTGTGAGGGTTATAGTGTGCGCACTCTAAATTCCCTTGTTAGGTTGTTGGATAACTGAAATCCTGCAGCAGTATCCGATAAGGACAGTCAATGAAGACAGCGACCGAGCTCAAGCCAGCACCGAGAATTGGCCTCGCCCTTGGCGGCGGCGGGCCTCTGGGTGGTATTTACGAGATCGGTGCCCTGCGGGCTCTGGACGAAGCCCTGGATGGTCTGGATTTCAATAATATCGATGTCTATGTCGGCGTAAATGCCGGCTCTTTTGTGGCTGCCAATCTGGCAAACCAGATGACCACAGCCCAGCTTTGCCGCATCTTTGTAAGGAACGAAGCTGAGGTTCACCCGTTTCACCCTGAGGTTTTCTATCGTCCGGCTTTGCGTGAGATCGGGCGCCGGCTGCTCGCCGTTCCGGGCTTGCTTTCAACGGCGGTCAGCCGGTTTGTGAACAACCCTTACGACCAGAGCCTGCTGGAAGCCATGACCATTCTGGCCCAGGCGGCACCGGCCGGACTTTTCGATAACGAGGGGTTGCACGAGTACCTGAAGCGCGCCTTCACCATGCTTGGCCGCACGAATGATTTTCGTCAGCTCAAGCGCAGTCTGTATGTGGTTGCTGCAGACGTGGAGAGCACGGAAGCGGTCTGCTTTGGTGCGCCCGGGTACGATCATGTCCCCATATCCCGGGCGGTTCAAGCCAGTACTTCATCTCCGGGGCTGTACGTGCCGGTCGAGATTGATGGTCGTTTTTACGTGGACGGTACGCTGCGAAAGGGGTTGCATGCCTCGGTCGCTTTTGAAGATGGCGCGGATCTGGTGTTGGCGGTCAATCCCCAGGTGCCCATCGATGCCAGTGCTGCGGTGCGCGCGGGGACCATGAAGCCGGGAGAGCTCACCCGTTCCGGAATGCCGAATCTGTTGTCCCAGATGTTCCGGACCATGGTTTATTCCCGTATGCAGTCGGGTATTGCTCAATATACCCGTGATTATCCGGATAAGGACATACTGCTGTTTGAACCTACCCGGGATGATGCCAAGCTGTTTTTCTCAAATGTGTTCAGCTTCCAGAGTCGCCGGATGGTGTGTGAGCACGCCTATCAGATGACCCGCCGAGATCTGCTCCGGCGGGCAGATGAATTGGAGCCCAAACTGCGCAAGTACGGCATTACGCTGCGCCGGGATCGTCTTGAGGATGAGCAGAGAACCATCAGTACCAGCCTGTATGGTGAAATGCTGCCCCTGTATGTGGCCAAAGGTCGCAAGAAGCAGGGCGAGAAGAACCGGATTGCGAGCGGCTTCAGTACCGTCACGCACCTGTTCTCAAAGGCAGAATAAGTACTGATGTTGCCGATACGGGCATGAAAAAGCCGGAGAGGTCATCCCCTCCGGCTTTTTTGTTGGCATTTCAGGAAACCGCGAATCAGAGAATGTAGCGGCTCAGGTCTTCGTCTTCAGACAGCTCGCCGAGCTTCTCGTCAACGTAGTCCGCGGTCACCTCAAAGGTATCGGTGACCTGGTCGCCAGCGTCGTAGGACAGACTTTCCAGCAAGCGCTCAAGCACGGTATGCAGGCGGCGCGCACCGATATTCTCGGTGGTTTCGTTCACCTTGTAAGCCACTTCCGCAATGCGGGCGATGGCATCGTCGGCGAAGGTCAGTTTCACACCTTCGGTGCCCATCAGCGCTTCATACTGCTGTACCAGCGAGGCATCCGGTTCGGTCAGAATGCGCTTGAAGTCGTCCGGCGTCAGCGCCTGCAGCTCCACGCGAATCGGCAGGCGGCCCTGCAGTTCCGGAATCAGGTCAGAAGGCTTGGACAGGTGGAAGGCGCCAGAGGCAATAAACAGAATGTGGTCGGTCCGAATGGAACCGTATTTGGTGCTTACGGTGCTGCCTTCAATCAGAGGCAACAGGTCGCGCTGAACGCCTTCCCGGGACACATCCGAGGAGGTGTTTTCCGAGCGTTTGGCAACCTTGTCGATCTCATCGATAAAGACAATCCCGTTCTGCTCAACCGCCTGAATGGCCTTCTGCTTGATCTCTTCCTCATTCACCAGCTTGGCGGCTTCTTCGTCCTTCACCCGCTTCATGGCATCCGCCACTTTCATCTTGCGGGTTTTGCGCTTGTCCGAAGACAGGTTGGAGAACATGCTCTGCAACTGGGAGGTCATCTCTTCCATACCCGGAGGTGCCATGATCTCCACGCCGGCTCCACTGCTGCGCAAATCGATCTCGATTTCCTTGTCGTCCAGCTCGCCTTCCCTCAATTTCTTGCGGAACAGCTGTCGGGTCGAGGAGTCCGCATTGGTGCGCTGGCTGTCTTCGTTAAAATCCCTGGGGGGCGGCAGCAGGGCATCCAGAATGCGGTCTTCGGCGGCATCCAGTGCACGGTGTTCATGCCGCTTCATTTCCTGTTCGCGCAGCATTTTAACCGCCATGTCGGCCAGGTCGCGGATGATGGACTCAACATCCCGGCCTACATAGCCCACTTCGGTGAATTTGGTGGCTTCCACTTTCAGGAAGGGGGCATCCGCCAGTTTGGCCAGCCGGCGGGCGATTTCCGTTTTGCCGACACCGGTGGGGCCGATCATCAGGATATTTTTCGGGGTGATTTCATCCCGCAGGCTGCTGTCCAGTTGCATGCGGCGCCAGCGGTTACGCAGGGCAATGGCGACGGCGCGTTTGGCTTCTTCCTGGCCCACGATGTGTTTGTTCAGTTCGTGGACAATCTCTCGGGGAGTCATTGCAGACATGGTCGCTCCGGTCGTCAGTCTTTAATGGGCAGCACTTCCAGAGTGCGGTTCTGATTGGTGTAAATGCAGATGTCGCCGGCAATTTCGAGCGCCTTCTCGGCGATTTCGTGGGCGCTTAGCTCGGTGTTTTCCAGCAGCGCCCGGGCGGCGGCCTGGGCAAACGGCCCGCCGGAACCGATAGCGATCAGCCCCTGCTCCGGCTCGATTACGTCGCCGTTGCCGGTAATGATCAGAGAAGCGGTTTTGTCCGCAACGGCCAGCAGAGCTTCCAGTTTGCGCAGGGCGCGGTCTGTGCGCCAGTCTTTGGCCAGTTCTACAGCGGCACGGGTGAGGTTGCCCTGGTGCTTTTCCAACTGGGCTTCGAATCGCTCGAACAAGGTGAAGGCATCGGCGGTGCCACCGGCAAAACCAGCGATTACCTGGCCGTTGTACAGGCGGCGTACCTTTCGGGCATTGCCTTTCATAACGGTGTTGCCAAGGGATACCTGGCCATCACCGCCCATGGCGACTTCATTCTCCCGGCGTACGGAAACTATGGTGGTCATTGGGGCTCCAGTTGCCTGTTTGAATTTGTATTTTGGCTTTATGGAGGCGCGGGGCGGGATTTCAAGAGCAGGGGAGGTGGCGGAACACAGTTCAGCCTTCTTTCGGGATCTTCCGAACCAGAGGCTGGATATTGATAGTAACCAGCTTGTCGACCGCCGAGTTCATCTGGCTACGGGAGTTGAATGGCCCCACATTCACGCGGTACCACACACTTCCGTTGTCGAGATCGATGCGCTGTACATGAGCTCTGAGTCCCTGGAAGGCAATCTGCGCACGCTGTCGCTCGGCGTCTTCCTTTTTCCGGAAGGAGCCCGACTGGACGACGTAATCGAATTCCTGCATGGCCGGGCCCGGGGTATATTCTTCCACGTTGGGCGGTACTACCTCGGATTCCGGCAGCATTTCGTAGAATCGGAAGTTCTGCTCTTTCGGCCGATTGTCCTGTTTAGCCGTGGTGTTGGCGGGTTGTTTCGGCGCTACCGGGGTTTGCTCCTGAATCGGAGTTTGCCTGGCCGTCTCCGGCCCGCCGGGCAAGGTGTTCAGGTAGACGATAAAGCCGATGAAGCCACCCACGGCGGCCAGAGACAGGATGGTTTTCATAGACAAGGCGCCATGCTGTGAATGCGAGGGTGCACTCTTTTTGGGTTTGGACGGCTTGCGGGGCCTGGCCGCGGGCTTGCTGGCGGCGGCCCCTTTGCCCGCAGGGCGATCTTTCCTGGCGTAATCTCTGGCCATGGCCTGATTACATCTCCTCTGGGGCGCTTACGCCAAGCAGGTCCAGGCCGTTGGCAATTACCTGGCGCACGGCCAGGTAAAGGCTGACTCTGGCGTCCCGCAGGCCGGTATCTTCAATCAGCACCTTGTGGGCGTTGTAGTAAGTGTGGAACTGGCCGGCCAGCTCACGAAGGTAATGGGTGAGGTGGTGCGGCTCGCGCTGGGCGGCGGAGTTGGCAATCAGTTCCGGGTATTTCGCCAGCTGATTGGCCAGTTCCTTCTCTTCATCCAGGGTCAGCAGGCTCAGGTCGCCGACGCATTCGTTCATGCCGCGCTGCACGCCCTCTGCGGCCAGCTTACGCATTACACTGCAAATCCGGGCATGGGCATACTGGATGTAATACACCGGGTTTTCATTGGTCTGGGAGCGCGCCAGGTCGATATCGAAGGTCAACTGTGAATCCACGCGACGTGCCGCCAGGAAGAAGCGGGTGGCATCGCGGCCCACTTCGTCGATCAGATCTCGCACGGTGACGTAGCTGCCGGCGCGCTTGGAGATTTTTACTTCCTGGCCGGAGCGGGTCACCATCACCATCTGGTGCAGAACGTAATCCGGCCAACCCTGTGGAATATCTGCCTTCAGGGCCTGCAGGCCCGCGCGAACGCGGGTTACGGTGGAGTGGTGGTCGGCACCCTGCTCGTTAATCACGGTGGTAAAACCGCGCTGCCACTTGTCCAGGTGGTAAGCGACATCTGGCAGGAAGTAGGTGTAGCCGCCGTCTTTCTTGCGCATCACCCGGTCTTTGTCGTCGCCGAACTCGGTGGTTTTCAGCCACATGGCGCCGTCCTGCTCATAGGTGTAACCGTTGGCCTTGAGGCGCTCGACGGTGGCTTCCACCTTGCCATCCTCGTACAGAGAGGATTCCAGGAAATACACATCGAACTGAACCCCAAAGGCTTTCAGGTCCAGGTCCTGCTCACGGCGTAGGTAGGCGACGGCGAATTCCCGGATGGCATCCCGGTCTTCCGGATCTGCTTTTGCGGTTACCTCGCGGTCGTCGGCCACCACGGTTTCGCCAGCGAGGTAGGCGTTCGCCACATCGATGATGTAATCGCCCCGGTAGCCATCTTCCGGCCAGCTTTCATCTTCCGGCGTCAGGCCCTTAACGCGGGACTGCACCGAGAGGGCCAGGTTGTTGATCTGGGCTCCGGCGTCGTTGTAGTAAAACTCCCGGGTGACGTCGTAACCGTTGGCTTCCAGCAAGCGGCACAGGCAATCGCCAATGGCGGCGCCCCGTCCGTGACCCACGTGCAGAGGGCCGGTGGGGTTGGCAGACACAAACTCTACCTGAACCTTCTCGCCTTTACCGGAGTTGTTGCGGCCGAACTGCTGCGCTTCGTCCAGGATGGTGTTCACAATGCCGAAGGCGCTGGCAGTGCTCATGAAAAAATTGATAAACCCCGGCCCGGCAATCTCCACTTTCTCTACGGCAGAACTCTCTGGCAATGCCACCACCAGAGCTTCGGCCAGCTTGCGAGGTGGGCAGCCGGCGGCTTTGGAGGCCACCAGGGCAATATTACAGGCATAGTCCCCGTGGGACTTGTCTTTGGTGTTGCCCACCTGAGGAGTGAAGCTCTGGTCTGCCGGCAGTGTGCCGTCAGATTGCAGGGTCGCCAGTGCAGACTGGAGAAGCTCGGATACGGTCTCTTTCATGCTGTCGAATGACTCGGTTTGCAGAAGAATGGGTGTCAGGGCAGGGCGCCCGTTGAAAATAGAAGGGGCGTATTATCGCGGAAAGTTGGTGTGTAAGCAAAAAGCCCGGCGCTCGGGCCGGGCTTTTGTTTTTCGCTTTCGAAGCTTTAGTCTGGGTTCGAACAAACACTGGCGGTGCCAAACTTGCTCTCAGTCCCCAAAGACGGTGAATTATCTATGTTGGTTAAGTCCTCAGCTGAACAAGAAAGCGTGTATTTTGTTGTGGAGGACGCCTCAGAGCCATCAACTTTGGTAGTGGCCCTCAGAGTAACATCCGTCCAAGCGCAGCTGTTTTGCGGGTATACTACATAGAAGGTTGCCATACCACTTTCATCAGTTGTAACGACCTTGCTGTTGAGCGTCGCTTCATTGCTTGGCTCTAGCGTTCCGTTGCCATTGATGTCCTCTCCTGACTCCAATATCGAGTTCTTGTTGGCGTCCTCGGCATCGCAAGTCACCACTCTTATTGGCGCCCAAATATCTGGGGTACCGTCACCATCTGTATCCACACGCTCGAACGATCCTTTGCCATATGAATGGGCCAGAATGCTTAGCTGTACCTCATTGTTTGCTACTGGGGCACCGCTTGAATCTGTTACAAAGACACTCCACTCTTTACGGTAAGTAGCGGAGCTGAGTTCCTCGAGCTCATTACCAGTGCCCGCTACAATACGCCCTGGTTTATCGTTTACGCTTAATGAAACAACCTGGGTTTCGGGCAATAAGTCCTGGTTTGAGACTTCAATTTCTACACCCTGATCACCCGAGCCAGTTGTACCAGCTGTAAAAACAGCTGACGCCTGCCCAAGCAAGTTGGTCTTTACGATTGATGGTTGGATTGAACCTGAGCTGGGATCGCTCTTTCTCTTAAATTCAACATATTGGTTTGCAACCGGGTTGCCGTTGACGTCAAAGAGTTTCGCCGTAATTTCTGTGCTCTCCCCTGTTGCTAGAAGTGTTCTGTTTGCTTCAGCGATAAGTTCAAATGGAGTAGTCGCGACGAAATTTACGACTCTTCGGGCGGTAAGCTCATTTTCTCCGCTCGTTGCAATTGCAGTAATGGTTGCTTTGCCTGCTATGTCCGAAGTAATGCTGGTTTGTGCGCTACCGGAAGAGGTGATTGGTTGGGAGTCGGTTAGAGTGCCGAGATCGGTGGTGAAGGTGACAGTCTCCCCGTCTGTTATCGGCAAGCCGTCTTTGGTCCAATCAAGACTTATTGTTTCAGTGTCACCAATGTCAATCGTTGACTCGGCTGTCGGCGATGTAATCTGGAATACTTCAGAGGCAACAGTAAGATTTAGAGAGGCTGAAACTTGGCTCTCACCATCAAAAGCTGAGACGGTGATTGTCTCGCTGCCTGTTGCTTGCGGGGTAACAGTGAATTCGTAGAGCCCAGCGCTCGTGGTTGTGCCTCCGGCAGTAACGCCAGCTACTGTGGCGATCGAGGGTGTGCTCACGTTGATAGGTTGGCCCTGAATGCCGTCACCCTCGGAGTTCGTAAGTCTTGCTGTGTAGTTGTAGGGCTCAGAAGCATCGCTTGATAGGGTTGTCGGTCCGCTTAGCGACAGAGAGGTTCCGACCGCATTGATGGTGAGTGAACCTGTTGCTTCTCCGGCTGACGCTGTAACTCTTACGGTTCGGTTTTTGGATTCTTGATCGAGGCTGATCAGTTTGGTGGTTGTTCTTCCAGATTCATCTGTTGGTGGGGTGTTGCTCGAGATGGTGAAAGATTCTGGCTGATCAACAGTAAAATTGACAGCTGTCTCTGACTGGGCGACGCCTTGATTGTTGCGATAATAAGCAATTAGTTCCAGTTCGGAGTTTGGTGCGGTGCCAATCTGAGTGCTGTCGGATAGGAGGGAGATAATTCCGCCTGTATCACCATCTTCAGGTGTGTCGGTACTCCCTGAATCCGTGTTTCCGCCAGTATCAGTGCCACCCTGGTCTTGGTTGTCGGTAATGCCGCCCAGAGGGGTTGAGCTGTCGTCGCCCCCACAAGCAGCTAACACAAAAGCCAGCGACAACGCTGACGCACGCGCAAGGAATTTCCCTGACATCTTCTTATCTCCAGTTTTCGTTTACAGCAAAAGCCTTTTCGCTGCGCATTCCCGGCACGAGAACCGCAACCTCAGGTTTCATTCTAGGTTTGTTGGTTATATGGCTGAAAATCATAGCACAGTCAATTCAAACGAAATGCTTATGGATTGGGAATTCTGAAAAAGATTGTAACGAATTGCAGGATGAGCGCTATGTCACATTCTAGAGTGTGGGGCATTACCCGGTCTCCTGCGGATCCACATCCACAATCCATTTAGTGCTCGCTGGCAGCTTGCTCTGATCCAGGTGCTGGCAAATGTGACTAAGCAAGTGGTTGAGCCGGTGCCGGCTGTCGCTGACCAGTATCAGTTGGGCCCGGTGCCGGTCGGCTTTACGTGCAATTACCGCCGGTAGCGGCCCCCAGGTTTCTATGCCTTGCGCGGCCGTCATCGGTTTAATGGTGTCCAGCAGGTGCAGGCTGGCCTGCATGGTGTCGGCTTCCGCGCGGAGTATGGCCATGGCACGGAATGGTGGAAGGGCGCCGGTTTGGCGTTCGGCCAGAAGCTGGTCTGCCAGGGCGGCGTAGTTGCCCTTACAGAGAGATTTCAATAGCGGGTGGTCGCTATGACAGGTCTGAATCAGCACTTTGCCGGGTTTTTCGCCCCGGCCAGCGCGGCCGCTGACTTGCAAAAGCGTCTGTACCATCTGTTCCGGCGCCCGAAAATCGACACTAAACAGACCGCCATCGGCATTGACGGCGGCAACCAGCGTCACGTTCGGAAAGTCGTGGCCCTTGGCCAGCATCTGGGTGCCCACCAGAATGCAGGGTTCACCGCTGTTCACCTTTGCCAGTATGCTCTGGATGCTCCCTTTGCGCTGGGTGCTGTCCCTGTCTACCCGGACAATCGGTGTATCGGGAAATTGTTCGGCCAGGGTTTCTTCTGTGCGCTCGGTGCCCTGGCCTACGGGTTTGAAATTTTCGCTCCGGCATTTGGGGCAGGTGTGGCTCGCGGCCATCTGGAAGTCGCAGTGATGGCAGCGCATGGCTCTGTCCCGGCGATGGTAGGTCAGCCGGGTATCGCAGCGCGGGCATTCCTCCATGTGGCCGCAATCGAAGCACATCATGATGGGGGCGAATCCCCGCCGGTTCACAAATACCAGTGCCTGTTCACCTCGTGCCAGTGTTTCCTTTATTGCGTTCAGGGTGGGTCGCGAAAGGCCGGCCTCCAGTGGCCGGCTGCGGATGTCGAGCAAGACTACTTCCGGCGGCAGGGCGTTACCGGCGCGTTGTTCGAGCCGAATCAGGTGGTATTTGCCTTGCCTGGCGTTGTGCCAGGATTCCAGTGATGGCGTTGCTGAACCCAGGATGACGGGGCACTCATTGAGGTGTGCACGGTATACCGCGACGTCCCGGCCCGAGTAGCGAAACCCTTCGCCCTGCTTGTAGGAGCTGTCGTGTTCTTCGTCCACAACAATGGCGCGAAGATTCGTGAACGGCAGCAAGACGGCGGAGCGGGTGCCAATCAGAATAACCGGTTCCCCATTTCGGATTCTCAGCCAGGTAGCCAGGCGTTCGCTGTCGTTCAGGGCTGAGTGCCAGGCCACAATCCGGTGGCTGAAATAACGCCGGAAGCGGGCGAGGGTCTGGGGTGTGAGGTTGATTTCCGGAACCAGAACCAGAGCTTGCTCGTCGGCCTGCAGTTGTCGTTTCAGGAAATGGAGATACAGCTCAGTCTTGCCACTGCCGGTGATGCCGTAGAGAAGTGTGGCGCTGAAGCGATCAGTGACCGGCGGTAACTCTTTTGCTGCTGCCAGCTGGGCTGGTGAGAGTTCTGGCCCTTCTGTTGTGCCAGCGGTTTTACTGCAGGCCGGACGTTGTGGGTCGGTCAGTTCGATGAGACCTTTATCGTGAAGGCTTTTGATCTGAGGACGGTTGAAGCCGACTTTAACCAGCTCGCCGGTCGATATGCCGGGGGCGCTCTGGACGGCTTCCAGCAAGGCTTTCTGACGATGAGCGTTGGCCGGCAGTTGGGCGATGTTTTGGGTGGCTCGCCAGTGTTCATCCTGTTTTTGCTGTGACGGCCGCCCTCTGCGTAATGCGGGGGGCAGAGCGGTGAACAGGCACTCACCCAAGGGGTGCTGATAGTAGTCACTGGCCCAGCTAAGGAGCCGGAAAGTGGCTTGGGGTAAGGCGAGCCAAGGCTCCTGCACTTCCAGGATTGGCTTGAGGGTAATGCCGTCTGGTGGAACCACGCCGGTTTCCACCACAAGGCCGGTCAGGATTTGCCTGCCAAAGGGTACTTTTACGCGTTGCCCGGGTGAGACTGTCATGGTCTCCGGGATTCGGTAATCAAAGAGTCGCCGGAGCGGGCGATTCAGGGCGATGCGAGCGGTTGAGGGCCGTGTCACGGTAACTGCGTATCCTGAAAGCGGGCAAAAGTAGGCTGGTTGCATGGTATCCGGACTGTTCCGGATGGCCAAGATACTTGCCTGTGGTCGGGTTTGTCAGTAAGATTCGCGGTCTGTTTCTGGCCGGGCTTGATTGTGCACGGTCTTTTCAATTGATTCAAACATGCGGTGCCTGGCACCTGGGCAGCCAAAATGCCCCGTGATCAGGTAGCGGCATGACCTAAAGAGGTTCGCCATGAAAGAAGGTATTCACCCGAAGTACGAAGACATCACCGCTACCTGTTCCTGCGGTAATGTGATCAAGACCCGCTCTACCATCGGCCACGATCTGCAGCTGGACGTATGCTCCCAGTGCCACCCGTTCTACACCGGCAAGCAGAAGGTTATGGACACCGGTGGTCGTATCGATCGCTTCCAGAAGCGTTTCGGCAGCCGTATCGGTGGCAAGAAAGACTGATCCGCACCGGGATGTTGAAAAAAGCGCCTTCGGGCGCTTTTTTTGTGCGCCAATGAAAAATAAAAGTTGCTATATACGCAAAATGCACTATTGACTGTTCACAAAATATTCGATTTCGGCTTGTCGTTTCGGGTCGGGCGCGCCATAATGGCGCGCTCCGTTGGGCGAGCTCCAGCGGGATTTACCTTTAAACGTGACAAACGGAACAGTGGCAATGTCTCAAGATCTGAAAGAAGCAGCCCTTGAATATCACGCCAAACCGCGGCCGGGTAAGCTGAGTGTTGAAATCACGAAGCCGACCCAGACTTCCCGCGACCTCTCCCTGGCGTACAGCCCCGGGGTTGCCGAACCGGTCCGCGAGATCGCGAAGGACCCCGAGAACGCTTACAAATACACAGCCAAGGGTAACCTGGTCGCCGTGATCTCTGACGGTACCGCTATCCTGGGTCTGGGTAATCTCGGCCCTCTGGCGAGCAAGCCGGTTATGGAAGGCAAGGGCGTACTGTTCAAGCGCTTTGCCGGAATTGACGTCTTCGACATCGAGGTTAATTCCGAAAGCCCGCAAGCGTTTATTGAAACTGTTGAGCGTATCGCCGATACCTTCGGTGGTATCAACCTCGAAGACATCAAGGCACCGGAGTGCTTCGAGATTGAGCGTGCGCTGATTGAAAAGTGTAACGTGCCCATCTTCCACGATGACCAGCATGGTACCGCTATCGTAACTGCGGCCGGCATGATCAATGCCCTTGAGCTGCAGGGCAAGAAAATTGAAGAGGCAAAGGTGGTATGTCTGGGCGCCGGTGCGGCCGCCATTGCCTGCATGAAGTTGCTGATCAGCTGCGGTATGCGCTCTGAGAACATCTTCATGCTCGACCGTAAGGGTGTGATCCACTCTGGTCGTGATGATCTGAACCAGTACAAGGCGATGTTCGCCAACGATACCGACAAGCGCACTCTGGATGACGCCATCGACGGCGCAGACGTGTTCTTGGGTCTGTCCGGCCCGGATCTTCTGTCTGCCGAGCAGTTGGCGAAAATGGCACCGAACCCGGTGGTGTTTGCCTGTTCCAACCCGGATCCGGAAATCAGCCCGGAAGTGGCTCTGGCCACCCGCGATGATCTGATCATGGCGACCGGTCGCTCTGACTACCCGAACCAGGTGAACAACGTGCTTGGCTTCCCGTTCATTTTCCGTGGTGCACTGGATGTACGTGCGACCGCTATCAACGAGGAAATGAAGGTTGCCGCGGTTAATGCGATCCGTGAACTGGCCAAAGAGCCGGTGCCGCAGGAAATCTGTGAAGCCTACGGTGTTGATGCGTTTGAATTTGGTAAGGAATACATTATTCCGAAGCCGATGGACGTTCGCTTGCTGGAAGTGGTACCGGCCGCTGTGGCCCGTGCTGCGGTAGATTCCGGTGTTGCGCGCAATCCGTACCCTGCGCATTACCCGCTGAAGTCTATGGACGACATCATCTGATCGGGATGTAGTCTGGCTTCAAAAAAAACCGGCGGAGATCCCGCCGGTTTTTTTGTGCTTACTGGCTGGGGGGCTGCGGCAGATCAGAAGATCTGCCGCGACAGGTCGTCTCCGCTACCGTTGTCGCCATTTTTCCCGATGCTCTCGGCTGGCAGAGGGGCGGGCGCGTCTTCTTCCTTGAATATCTCGAACACAGCTTCTTCGCCGGGGCGGGCTCGTTCGCCGGTTTCCGGGTTGATGCGGATATTCACGATGCCATTGGGTCTGGGCATGGTGGCTGCTGGCTGGTCGGCCAGTGCTACTTTCATATAGTCGACCCAGATGGGAAGCGCGGTACTGGCGCCAAACTCGCCGCGACCCAGAGGGGCGGGTTGGTCGAAGCCGACCCAGACCGTGGTTGCAATGTCGTGATTGAAGCCCGCGAACCAGGTGTCTTTCTGCTCGTTGGTTGTACCGGTTTTGCCGGCAATGTCACTGCGGTTCAGGGCCAGAGCGCGGCGTCCTGTCCCTCTGCGAACCACGTCCTGCATCATGGAATGCATGATGTAGATGGATCGTTCGTCGGCCAGGCGTTGCATGATCCGTGGTTCGGTTGTGTTTTCCTCGGCTGCGGAGGCTGGCAGTGTCATGCCTTCAATTTCGGGTGGTTGCTCCGGATTTTCCTGTTGGGTATCGACTGTCGGTGCGGATGAGGCTTCGCAATCCTCATCGCACAATAGGGTGTCCGGGGCTTCATAGACCACGGTGCCGTCCCATTCCTCGATTCGCTCAATCAGGTAAGGCTGTACGTCGTAACCGCCATTGGCTATCACCGCAAAGCCTCTTGCCAGCTCCATGGGTGTCAGCAGGCCGCTGCCCAGAGAGAGTGAGAGGTTAGAGGGCATATTTTCAGTCGGGAGTTTGAGTTGCTCCAGATAGCTGAGGGTGGTGTTTATGCCAAGGTCTCTCAGTAGGCGGATGGAAACCAGGTTACGGGATCGGTAAAGGCCTTCGCGCAATGTGGTTGGTCCGTAGAACTGGCCTGATGAGTTCTGTGGTCGCCATGCGGTTTCAAGTTCCGAGTCTTCGAACACAATCGGGGCGTCGTTGTAGATGGTCGCCGGTGTTCGGCCGTTTTCCAGCGCGGAAAGGTACAGGAACGGCTTGAACGTTGAGCCTGGTTGGCGGCTGGCCTGGGTGGCGCGATTGTACTTGCTCTGGTTAAAGCTGTAGCCGCCCGCCAAAGCTTCAATGGCGCCGGTTTTGGCTTTCAGGGAGATAAGTGCGCCCTCGATTCGGGGTGCTTGCGCCAGGGAAACCCGCAGTTCGGTGACAGCCTGCGTGGATGCGCTCTCGCTGCCAGGTTCTGCCTCAGAGTCTTTAATCTGTGGCAGTTGGTCAACTTTTACATAGATGACCTCCCCGGGGTTGACCACATCCGAAGGTTTTTCTGGTTCGGGGCCGGTGATGCTTTCGGTTCGGAATCGGCGTGCCCAGGTCATGGTGTCAAATGGCATAACGCCCGGGCCCAGGCGCCGTGCGTGCACTCTCACTTCATCTTTTTCGTCATCTATGGATGTCACAACGGCTGGTACCAGTGCTTCAACTCGCGGGTAATTCTGCATCTGGTTTGACAGTTCGGCCGGTGTCAGCCCTTCAATATCAAACTGTCCGATGGGGCCCCGGAATCCGTGCCGGCGGTCATAGGCTTCGAGGCCTGCTCTCAATGCCTCGGTGGCAGTTTGTTGCTTGGTGCTGTCGACCGTCAGGGTCACGCTGTAACCGTCGGTGTAGGCATTCTCCCCGTAGCGGCGAACCATTTCTGCCCGGGCCATTTCGGCCACGTAGTCGGCGTCCACTTCGGCATCCCGGGTGTTATAGCTGGCGGTCAGGGGTGCTTTGGTGGCCAGAGACCAGGCGTCTTCGGTGATGTAGCCAAGGTCTTTCATTCTGCCGAGTATCCAGTTGCGGCGAATCAGGGCTCGTTCCGGGTTTGCCAGAGGGTTGTAGGCAGAGGGGGCCTTTGGCAAGCCGGCGAGCATTGCCATCTGTGCCAGTGACAGTTCTGTCACCGGTTTGTCGTAGTAAACCTGGGCGGCGGCGGCGATTCCATATGCACGGTTGCCGAGGTAGATCTTGTTCAGGTAGAGCTCAAGAATCCGGTTTTTATCCAGTTCACGTTCAATCTGAAGAGCCAGCAGTATCTCGTTGAACTTTCGGATGAAGGTCCGGTCGCGTGACAAAAAGTAATTTTTTGCAACCTGCATGGTGATGGTGCTGCCGCCAGACTGGATTTCTCCGGTGGTGATCAGTTCCACTGCAGCCCGCGTCAGGCCTTTAATGTCGACTCCGAAGTGCTCGTAAAAACGCGCGTCTTCTGCGGCCAGGAAGGCTTGTAACTGAATTGTAGGGATCTGTTCTATTGTGATCGGTGCCCTTCTCTTTTCACCGAATTCTGCTATTAATCTGTTGTCTTTGCTATACACCCGTAAAGGCGTCTGAAGCCGGACATCCAGCAATTGCTCAACCGGTGGCAGATTGGGCCGAAGATAAAGATACAGGCTTGAGGAAATAATAATGGCGACACTCAGGCCGGTGAGAAAGAACCAGGCAAAAACGCGAGATGTACGCAACAAATGAGACATTTTTTTCTGACAACTGTTGGATATAGGTCTATTATTTGAGAAATTGCTTTAGGAAGGTTCGGTCGCCTCGCCGTCTGCAATGTCTCCCGAAATTCGAGAGCTTGCATTGTAGACGGAATAAATAAGAAATTCTCTTACATAAAAAACACATAGAACGCCTCTGAAATGATCGCCTTAACAGGGAGTGGTTCAGGGGTTCCAACGCCGGGTGCATTTAACCAGGTATAGGGTGAGCGCGTGTTCGGATTACCAGGAAAAAAATCCAGTGCCGTCCTTGGAGTGGATGTAAGCTCCAGTTCGGTCAAGCTGCTAGAGCTGTCAAAACATGGCGATCGATATAAGGTCGAGAGCTATGCGGTAGAGCCGTTGCCGGCCAATGCAGTTGTTGAAAAAAATATCACAGACGTCGAAGCGGTTGGGGAAGTGCTCAAGCGTGTCGCGTCCAAGTCACGCACCAGTGTGAAACAGGTGGCTGTTGCTGTTTCCGGCTCGGCGGTGATCACCAAGGTTATCCAGATGGATGGTGGTCTCAACGAGTTTGAAATGGAAGACCAGATCGCGCTGGAAGCTGATCAGTACATTCCTTACCCCCTTGATGAAGTAGCAATCGATTTTGAAGTCCAGGGCCCCTCCGAATCCAACCCGGATCAGGTGGATGTGCTGCTGGCGGCCTGCCGTAAGGAAAACGTCGATATCCGCGAAGACGCCCTGGAAATTGCAGGGCTGACAACCAGGATTGTCGATGTGGAAGCCTACGCCCTGGAGCGAGCCTACAGCCTGATTGAGCCTCAGCTTGACTCCCAGGGAGAAGAGTTGGTGGTTGCCATCGTTGATATCGGTGCAACCATGACAACTCTTAGTGTGCTGGCAGAGGGTAAGACGGTATATACCCGTGAGCAGATCTTTGGCGGAAAACAGCTGACTGAAGAAATTCAGCGTCGTTATGGCCTGTCGCTCGAAGAGGCTGGTCTGGCCAAGAAACAGGGTGGTTTGCCGGACGACTACAACGAGGAAGTTCTGACTCCGTTCCGGGAAGCGGTTGTTCAGCAAGTGGCGCGGGCGCTGCAGTTTTTCTTCGGCGCCAGTCAGTACAATGCGGTGGATTACGTAGTGCTTGCCGGTGGAACAGCGTCGATTCAGGGGCTCACGGAAATGGTGGAAGAGAAAACCGGAACGCCAACCCTGGTGGCCAATCCGTTTGCCAACATGGCGGTGGGTTCCCGGGTCAACGCCTCTGCGCTCAGCAATGATGCCCCCTCGTTGATGATTGCCTGCGGTCTGGCAATGAGGAGTTTCGACTGATGGCAAAAATTAACCTCAGGCCCTGGCGGGAAGAGCTTCGCGCCGAGAAGCAGAAACAGTTTGTTGTGATGATACTGGGCGCCGTGATTATCGCCGGTGGCCTGGCTTTCCTCTGGAAATCGGACATGGACAACCGGATTGCCTATCAGCAATCCCGTAATGCCTACATTGAGACTGCAACCAAGGAACTGGACAAGCAGATCAAGGAGATTGAAAACCTGAAGCGTCAGCGCGATGAATTGCTGGCACGCATGCAGGTGATTCAGGATCTTCAGGGCAAGCGGCCGGTGATTGTTCGGGTGTTCGATGAATTGGTGAGGACCCTTCCTGACGGGCTGTACTACACCGATCTCAAGAAAACCGGTGAGAGACTGGATATTGTGGGGATGGCAGAGTCCAACAGCCGAATTTCGAATCTGATGCGTCAGTTTGAAGATTCCGAATGGTTTGCCAATCCCAATCTGACCAATGTGGCTGCAGCAGACAGCGCCCGCTCTGGCTACAGCCAGTTCAATCTCTCTGTCCAGCAGCGGACGCCTGAGCCCGAAGGGGAGGATAACTGATGAGCCTCGCGGACTCTCTGAAAAGTCTTAATGAATTTGATATCAATGATCTTGATATCAACAATGCCGGCATCTGGCCTGCCCCGATAAAGGCTATTGTGGCGTTAATTGTCTTCGGCCTGATACTTGGTGGTGGTTACTGGTTCTTTATCAAGGATCAGTATGCCCAGCTTGATCGGGTGGAGCAGCAGGAGCAGGAGCTCAAGCAGCGTTATGAGCAAAAGGCCTATCAGGTGGCGAACCTGGATGTATTCAAGGCCCAGATGGAAGAAATGGAAGAAACCTTTGGAGCCCTGGTGCGTCAGCTGCCCAGTGAGACCGAGGTGCCGGGCCTGCTGGAAGATATCACCAATACGGCGTTAGGGAGTGGTTTGGCGCTTCAGGAAGTCAAACTTCAGCCGGAGCAGCAGCGAGACTTCTACTCCGAACTACCGATTAATATTCGGGTATCCGGTTCATATCACGAGCTGGCCTCTTTCGTTAGCAGCGTAGCGAGCCTGCCGCGTATCGTGACGCTGCATGATTTAACCATCAAACCAATTGGCGGAGACGGAGACCAGCTGGACATGCAGGTGGTTGCCCGTACTTACCGCTACCGGGCTGGAGAATGAGCATGACAGGAAAGCATGCGGGAAAGGCCTGGCTGGGTGTGTGTCTGGCGTCTTTGCTGACGGCTTGTTCCCAGGGAAACGGTTTCTCGGATCTCGACAAGTTCATGGCAGATACCCGAGCCAAGCCTCGGGGGCACGTGGAACCTTTGCCGGAGTTCAAGGCTTATGAAGCCTTCAGTTATTCGGCATCTGATCGCCGGGCGCCTTTTGAGCCGCCGGTGGATGTCCAGCTTACGATGGTTGATGAGCAACCGGTCAGTGACATAGAGCCGGACCTGGATCGCCCGCGCGAGGTGCTTGAGAATTTTGATCTCAAGTCTCTGGCCATGGTGGGCACACTCCAGGGTGTTGAGGGCAATCTTTTCGCTCTGGTACGGGACAATACCGGTGGTATTCATCGGGTTCGCACCGGCAATTACATGGGCCAGAACTATGGTCGTATTGTTGGGGTCAGTGAGACCCGCATTGAACTGATTGAAATCGTTCCGAACGGTCGGGGTGGTTGGGTGGAACGCCCGCGCTCCCTGTCTTTGGATGAAGGCTGAGGAGCGGTAAGGCTATGAATTCAGAAAACATTTATGAACAAACAGGTTTAGGGTCGAGGCTAGCGATGTTCAAAAAACTCAATGTCTGCATAGGCGTGATTGCCATCGGGTTATGGAGCGGCCTGGCCAGTGCGGTCACGCTTCAGGACTTGTCGTTTTCGTCGCTGCCAGGGGAGCGGCTGGAAGTCACCATGCAGTTTGACGGCACGCCGCCGGAACCTTCGGGCTACACCATAGAGCGGCCTGCCCGGATTGCAGTGGATCTTAAAGATACCACCAGCGCACTGAATCAGCGCAGCATCCAGTTGGGTACAGGTAATGCCCAGAGCGTGACGGTGGTCGAAACCAAGGATCGCACCCGGCTGATTTTTAACCTGGTTGAACTGGTGCCGCACGATACTGTACGTACCAATAACTCGCTGGTAATGACCATTGGCGGTGAGTCCGATAAGGTCGCCGCAACTTCTCAGCCTGCCCAGCGCACGGCAGCCACTCCGTCCGCATCGTCGAATGCGCTGGCCGGCGTTGATTTCCGTCGTGGTAAAGAGGGCGAGGGTCGGGTGATCGTCGATCTGGGTAGCAATACCGCGACCGTTAACCTGAACGAAGTGAGTGGCCGCATTCGGTTGACCATGCCGGATCTTCAGGTACCGGCCGATTTGCGTCGCCGGCTGGATGTCACTGATTTTGCCACACCGGTCAATCGCATAGACACATTTGTTGAAGAAGGAAACGCCGTTGTCGAAATTCGGCCACAAGGCGACTACGACTACATCGCCTACCAATCAGGCCGGGAGTTTACCGTCAGTGTTGAGGCGCTGACCCAGGAAGAGGCCGAAGCCCGGCGGGAAGAGAAGTTCCCGTATACCGGGGAGAAACTCTCCCTGAACTTCCAGGATATTGAGGTTCGTTCTGTGCTCCAGCTGATTGCTGATTTCACGGGCCTTAACCTGGTTGCCAGTGACACAGTGGGTGGCAGTATTACGCTGCGTCTGCAGAATGTTCCCTGGGATCAGGCGCTGGACCTGATTCTCAAGACAAAGGGTTTGGACAAGCGCCAGATTGGCAACGTACTTTTGGTTGCGCCCGCTGAAGAAATTGCGGCCCGTGAAAAACTTGAGCTTGAGACGACTAAGCAGATTGCTGAGTTGGCGCCGGTGCGGCTGGATATTGTGCAGGTGAACTATGCTAAGGCAGCAGATATTGTATCTCTGATCCAGGCGGATGAGGAGCTGATCTCCTCCCGCGGCTTTGTGTCGTCTGATGCCAGAACGAATACCATTAGTATTCGTGAAACGGCGGAGAAGCTTGAGGAGATCCGTCGGCTGGTATCCACCTGGGATGTTCCTGTTCGCCAGGTATCCATCGAAGCAAGAATCGTACGGGCGCAAACCAGCGTCGCCGAAAACCTGGGTGTACGCTGGGGTGGAGCTGCGTATAACGTCGACGGGGATGATGTGATCAGCATCGGGGGTTCTCTAGGCACTCTGCAAGAGGCCAGAGATGCAGCATCTGGAGGTAGTAACACTATTTCATTCCCCGGAGCATTGGGTGTAGATCTTGGTGTAAGTGGTGAGGGGGCTTCTTCGTTCGCCATCGGTTGGGGTAGTGATGATTTCCTGGTGGACCTGGAGCTTTCAGCACTTGAAAGCGACGGCAGAGCGGAAGTTGTGTCTCAGCCGCGAGTTGTAACTGCGGATCGCCAGAGTGCCTCCATCAAGTCGGGTGAGGAGATTCCCTATCAGGAGGCGACATCCAGCGGTGCCACCAACGTTGAATTTAAAGAGGCGGTTCTGTCTCTCGAGGTGACCCCGCAAATTACTCCTGACGACAAGATCATTATGGATCTTGTGGTGAATCAGGACTCTCGTGGTGAGGTAACTGCAGGGATCCCGTCTATTAATACGAACTCAGTTACCACCCAGGTTCTGGTTGCTAATGGTGAAACGGTGGTTCTGGGCGGTATCTTCCAGTCAGAGGTTGCCACTCAGACTACGAAAACACCGTTCCTGGGAGATATCCCTTATCTCGGTCGTCTGTTCAAGCGCACTGAGCAAATTGATGAGCGCAGCGAGCTGTTGATCTTCATTACACCAAAGATCATCAAGAACGACATACTGCAGTAAGCTTGCTGCAATCTAAAAACCGCCGGTAACCCCGGCGGTTTTTTCGTTCAGGGCTGGTTCACCGGTTCCGAGCCGCTTATGGATTGCCGGTCCTTATGCTATTCTCACCCGCCTGAAACCTGTTGAGCGGAAATTATGTCTTTGCCCAAACGTGTTGTTCTGGTTGGGCCCATGGGGGCTGGAAAAAGTACCATTGGCCGATTGCTGGCCAAGGAGCTCGGCTATCGATTCCTGGATTCGGACCGGATTATCGAAGAGCGTTGTGGTGCCAATATTCCCTGGATCTTCGATGTTGAAGGTGAGGACGGTTTTCGTCAGCGTGAAACCGCCATGCTCGACGAGTTGTCTAACGAGATGGGCACGGTGCTGGCGACCGGAGGCGGTGCCGTCATGCGTGCTGAAAATCGCGGATTACTGAAAAAGAACTCGGTGGTGATTTACCTCAAAACGTCCATCGACCAACAGGTTGAGCGTACCCGTAAGGACCGAAATCGACCATTGTTGCAGAACGACGATCCGGAAGGCGTATTGCGCCGGCTGTTTGCGATTCGGGATCCGCTCTATACCGAGTTGGCAGATATTGTTATGTTTACCGATCGCAAAAGCCCGCGTCTTGTGGTTCGGCAACTGGTCAACCGTATCAATCCTAAAACGCCCCGCCACAGAAGGCAGCGGCGGAAAGAGGGCAGGCATAATGCACAAGGTACTTCGAGAGCTGAAGGTTGAGCTTGGGGAGCGTAGCTATCCGATCATTATCGGACAGGGGTTGCTGGGCTCGTTTGACCTGACACCCTGGGTGGCAGGCCAGCAGGTTATGATCGTTACCAACGATACCGTCGGCCCGCTGTATCTTGAGAAGGTGAAAGACGGTTTTCCCGGGAAAACCGTCGACGTGGTTACCTTGCCCGATGGCGAAAAGTACAAGGACTGGCAGACCCTCAACCTGATTTTTGATGCTCTTCTGGAGAAACGTCATACTCGAAAAACGACACTCGTTGCTCTGGGCGGTGGTGTTGTTGGTGATATGGCAGGTTTCGCGGCGGCCTGTTACCAGCGTGGTGTTTCCTTCATTCAGGTGCCGACCACGCTGCTTTCCCAGGTTGACTCTTCTGTCGGGGGGAAGACAGGGATCAACCATCCGCTTGGCAAAAACATGATTGGTGCCTTTCATCAGCCGCAGGCGGTGCTGATCGACACCGACAGCTTGCAAACACTCCCGGAGAGGGAGGTGTCGGCAGGTCTGGCGGAGGTGATCAAGTATGGTTTGATTCGGGATGAGTCGTTTCTAGCCTGGCTTGAGGCATCGATGGAGAGCCTGTTGCGGCTGGATGCGGAGGCATTGGGTGAAGCTATCTATCGTTCCTGTGTCTGCAAGGCAGAGGTTGTTGCGCTCGACGAACGAGAGGGTGGGTTACGTGCAATCCTCAATCTTGGTCATACCTTTGGTCATGCCATTGAGACCTTCGCCGGCTACGGCAACTGGTTGCACGGCGAAGCCGTGGGTGCCGGTATGATGATGGCCGCTGATCTTTCAGTGAGAGAAGGGCTGATCTCTGCGGATGACCGGGCCCGGGCTGTTGCTCTGATTCGGCGGGCCCGCTTGCCCGAGCAGGCACCGGATGATATGACACCTGAAGACTTCATGAGCTTGATGTCGGTAGACAAGAAGAATGTGGATGGTCGGCTGCGGTTGGTTCTCCTGAAAGCGATAGGTGATGCCTTTATCACCGAGAATGCGTCTGTCGGGAACATTCGTGATACCTTGAGGGCATTCCTGCCGCAGGCAGGCTGATGGGCTCTGAGTTTCAGAAACAGGGACGACGTGTGGCTCAAGAATCCTTGAACAGTACTGATGGCGGGGGACTTTTCCCCCGGCTACAGCAGCGATACAGCCTGCGCGACAATCCCCTTGAGATGGAAACGCCATTTTATCCAGATGCCATGCGTCAGCATGCTCTGGAAACGTTGCGCCATCTTTGTGGGTTCGGGGATATGGTGCTGGTTCTAACTGGTGCGCCGGGGTCCGGTAAGACCCGGGTATTGGCAGAGTTGGTGCGCAGCGAGTCCTCAAGGCTTGATTTTCACCGAATTCCCGCTTCCGCGCTCACCAGTCGCCAGGCGCTCGCGCGCTATCTGAAACAGCTGGCGAAATCCGGGATACCGGCAGACTCTGAGGCCAGAGAGGCGGTTTATCGTTATTTCCGCTGGTCTGAATCCGGCATCCGCCGAGGTCACCGGCAAGTGCTGCTGATTGACGATGCAGAACGGGTTGAGTCGGATGTTCTGAATCTTCTGGTAGCAGGCTTTGTGGCATCGGAGCGGTCTGTTTCTGCCGTTCCGATTCTGGCCGGCACCGAGCAGGTTTGGAGCCAGTTGGAAGATCGTCCGGATTCCGCTTATGCGCATCACCTGAACCTGCCTCCGTTAAGCCGCGAAGACATCAAGGCTTATCTCGAACCCAGGGTTCACCGGGCGGGTGGTTCTCAGGCTGAGCTGCTGTCGACCTCCCGGCTGAAAAAGCTGGAGGTATTGAGTCAGGGTAGCTTTGGTCGACTCAAACGTGTTGCGCCGGGTGTTTGGCTGGACATGGTGCCGTCTTCGGCAACGCCCTCTTCAAAGGCTGGCTTTACGGTTGCGCATTTGCGGTGGCCTGCGCTGGGGCTGCTATTGCTGGCGGCATCCTGGTGGTTTGTTTCCCAGCAATACGAGAGCACGGTTCAGCGACAGGCTGGCGCCGAGGTTGAGCCTGAGCCAGTCCGTAAGAGCATTACCATTGGTCCGGGTGCTGAGGAGCCTGAACCGGAAATGGCGCCTTTGATTGCGCCTGCGGACGAGGGTGAGTTTGGCGTTCCGGGCGAGACCAATGCTACTTCAGATTTGACACAGCCTCTGCCTGAAACAGAGATTGTCCCAGAGCCAGAGCCAGAGCCA